>NZ_JBFAGB010000018.1:0-175544 GCF_040639875.1 Actinomadura sp. NPDC023710 | reverse complement strand
CTGGAGCACTACAACACCAAACGCCCCCACTCAGCCCTGGGCGGCAAGCCACCCATCACCCGACTGTCACCAAGATCATGACCGAGTACAGCTAGGGCTTGCGGGCGACGGCGGCGTACATGTTGGTGGCGGTGTCGGGGAGGACCGGGGCACGGGGTGCGGGGCGCCAGCGCGGCATCGGGACGACGCCCGGGTCGAGGAGCTCCAGCCCGGCGAAGAGGCGCTCCACTTCGGCGTGGTCCCGCAGGTACATGGGGATGCCGCTGCCGGTGTAGTCATCGGCGAGCCGCCGCGACTCGGGGGCGAGGTCGCCGGTGGGGATGGTGACGGCGAGGCAGCTGCCGGGGGCGAGGGGGGCGACGAGCGCCTCCACCAGGCCCGCGGCGTCCTCCACGAACTGGAGCATGGCGATCACGGTCAGCGCGACCGGCCGGGAGAGGTCGAGGACGTCGCGCAGCGCCGGATCGTTGTGGAGCGTTTCAGGGGACCGCATGTCGGCCTCGATGTACGCCGTGCGGCCCTCGGGCGTGCTGGTCAGCAGCGCACGCGCGTGGGCCAGGACGATCGGATCGTTGTCGACATAGACGATCCGCGCGTCCGGCGCCACCTCCTGGACCACTTCGTGCAGGTTCGGCGAGGCCGGGATGCCGGTCCCGACGTCGATGAACTGCCGCACGCCCAGCTCGGCGAGGTGGCGGCCCATCCGCTGCATGCAGGCCCGGTTGGCGATCATCGAGGTGCGCAGCCCCGGCCAGTTCGCCAGCACCGTGGCCGCGGTCTCCCGGTCGGCGGCGTAGTTGTCCTTGCCGCCGATGATGTAGTCGTAGACCCGCGCCGAGTGCGGCCTGTCGGTCTGCAGGTCCGCTTCGGCGGGCCGGCCCTGTGGAACGTCCGGCATATCCGGTACCCGCCTTCGCTCGTGCCTCCAGATGCGGTGATCACTCTAGTTCCGGATCGCACGAACGGCCCCGGTTTCCACCCCACCCGACCGGACCGCCATCGCCTCCGGTGCGGACGGCTCGCCGGTTCCGGCGTAGGGCGCTGGGCCTTGTGCGGGACTGAGAACGACCGTGAGTGGGCACGGTCTGTCTATGGATGAGCGAGATGTTCCGCGTGGGGACGTGCAGGAGCTGTCGGACTTCGAGTTGGTCGTGTACGAGACGGTGGCGGAGATCGACAAGGAGCGCGGCGCGGCGGACTTCGAGACGATCGGGGCACTCGTGGACGCGCCCGAGGAGGATCTGTGGGCCGCGCTCGGCCACCTCGTGTCGATCAACCATCTGCACTCGACGAGCAAGGGGTACGTCCTCGGTCCGCACGACTGGGCGCCCTGACGGTCCCGGTGGATGGGAAAGGCCCGGAGGCGGCGGCGGGCGCGCGGCACGATGACCCGGTAGGCCTGGGACACGTGTGGGAGGACGCCCGATGAAGCTCGTCGTCACCGAGGAACAGCGGGAGCTGCGGGACGCGCTGCGGCGCTTCTTCGCCGACCGGTCCCCCGGCGCCGAGGTGCGGCGGCTCATGGAGACCGCCGAGGGCTACGACCCCAAGGTGTGGCGCCAGATGGCCGAGCAGCTCGGGCTGCAGGGCCTCGCGATCGCCGAGGACCACGGCGGCGCCGGGTTCGGGGTGCGGGAGCTGGCCGTGGTGTTCGAGGAGATGGGGCGGGCCGTCGTGTGCGCCCCCTTCCTCGCGACGATCACGGCCGCGGCGGCGCTGGAGGCCGGGGAGGGCGGGCACGACCTGCTGCCCGGCCTCGCGGACGGGTCGGTGATCGCGACGCTCGCGGTGGCCGAGGACGGCGGGTCCTGGGACCCCGGTTCGGTGCGGGCCGCGTTCGAGGGCGGCGTGCTGCGGGGGACGAAGAACTTCGTCCTGGACGGGCACGTCGCCGACCTGGTCCTCGTGGCCGCCCAAGGCGAGGACGGGGTCGGGGTCTACGCCGTCGAGGACGCGGCGGGCCTCGTCCGGCAGGCCCTCCCGACGCTCGACCAGACGCGGAGGCTGGCGCGGATCGAGCTGGACGGGGTTCCGGCGCGCAGGGTCGGCGGCCCTGAGGCGCTGGCGCGGGCCCTGGACGTCGCGGCCGTGGCGCTGGCGGCCGAGCAGCTCGGCGGGGCGCAGCGGACCCTGGACATGACGGTCGAGTACGCGAAGGTGCGGCACCAGTTCGGGCGGCCGATCGGGTCGTTCCAGGCGGTCAAGCACCGGTGCGCCGACATGTTCGTGCTGGTGGAGTCGGCGCGGTCGGCCGTGCTGAACGCGGCGGCCGCCGCGGACGAGAGCCCGGACGAGCTGCCCGCCGCCGCCGCGTTGGCCCAGGCGTACTGCTCGGAGTCCTTCTTCCACACGGCGGGCGAGGCGATCCAGCTGCACGGCGGCATCGGGTTCACCTGGGAGCACGACGCGCACCTGTACTTCAAGCGGGCGCAGTCGTCCCGGGAGCTGTTCGGTTCGCCGGACCGGCACCGCGAGCGCCTGGCCGCCCTCGCCGGGCTCACGGGTGCAGCCGCAACCCCTTGAGGACCTTGTCCACGCCGTTCTTCGGGCCGTGGACGGCGAACCCGACCAGGGGCATCTCCTCGGCGGCGACGGCCCGGACGGTCGCGCGGTTCGCCTCGTCGTGGCCCGTCTTGAACATGTCCTCGATGTAGACGGCGGTGTCCATCTCCCGGGCGAGGGCGCGCGCGTGGGCCGTTGAGATCGCCTCGGTCCCCGCCTCGTAGACCAGGACGGGCTGCCGGAACATCGCCAGGTAGGTGTTGCCGGACGCGTCCTCGTAGGGCTCGCCGAGGATGCCGGGAACGCCGCCCGCGACGGCGCCGGCGAGGAATGCGGTGACGTTGAGGCGCTGCCAGGCGGCCAGGTCGTCGCGGACCACGATCCCGATCTTGGTGTCGAAACGCATGCGGTCCAGCCTGCCCCGGCCCGGCCCCGGCGTCTTGAACGCTCGTGCGCCAGACTGGGAGGCGTGGACTGGAGCAGGTACTGGCGGTCGCCCGACCGTCCCCTGGAGGCGATGCACGCCCACTTCGAGCGGCACGCCTACCACCGGCACAGCCACGAGACGTACTCGTTCGGCGTCACCGAGGACGGCTTCCAGGCGTTCCGGTGCCGGGGCGGGGCCCACACGAGCGCGGCCGGGATGGTCATCGCGTTCAACCCCGACGACCCGCACGACGGCCACGCCGCCGACGAGCTCGGCTTCACCTACCGCATCGTCCACATCGGCGCCGGGCTGATCTCGGACGTGCTCGCCGACATCGCGGCGCGCCCGGTCGGGCTGCCGCTGTTCGACTCGCCCGTCGTGCCGGACCCCGCCCTGGCCGGGGCCCTGCGCGGGCTGCACGCGGCGCTGCTCGGCGGCGCCCCGGCCCTGCGCCGCGACGAGCTGCTGACCGCGGCCGTCGGGACGCTGGTCGACCGGGCCGCCACGCGGCGGCTGCGCGCGACGCCCGCCGGCGGCTTCGTCGAGCGGGCCCGGCGGCGCCTTGAGGAGTCCTACACCGACGACATCGGCGCCGACGCGCTGGCGGAGGCGGCGGGGTGCAGCCGGTTCGCGCTGTACCGGGGGTTCCGGCGGGAGTACGGGATGGCGCCGAGCGACTACCAGCGCCAGCTCCGCCTCCGCGCCGCGCGCCGCCTGCTCGCCTGTGGCGACGCGATCGGGGACGTGGCGGCCCGCACCGGTTTCGCCGACCAGAGCCATCTGACGCGCTGGTTCGTGCGCTGCTACGGCGTGACCCCTGGTGGTTACCGCGACGCTTGCACGGGTTAGGGAAGAATGCCGCCCATGAGACGGGCGAGCGGGGCGATGTTCGGGCTGGCGTACGGGGACGCGCTGGGCGCGCCCACCGAGTTCCTCACCATGGAGCAGATCCACCGGCGGTTCGGTGAGCACGGCCCCACGCAGCCCGACGGCGACCCTGCGCTCGTCACCGACGACACCCAGATGGCGATCGCGGTCGGGCTCGGACTGCTGGACGCCCTGGAGAATCCTCCGTTCACCCCCGATCTGATCACGCCCATGTGGCGGCGGCGCTTCGTCGACTGGCTCAACAGCCCCGACAACAACCGCGCGCCGGGGAACACCTGCCTGCGCGCGTGCCGGAACCTGGCCGCCGGGGAGTCCTGGGTGGAGGCCACCGTGGCGGGCTCCAAGGGCTGCGGCGCGAACATGCGCGTCGCGCCGGTCGGCCTGGCCCCGGGCTTGTCGGACGAGACGCGCGCCGGGGCGTCGCAGCTCCAGGCCGCTCTCACGCACGGGCATCCGACCGGGCTCGCGGCGAGCGAGCTGACGGCGTTCGCCGTCCGGTGGCTGGCCGACGGCATGGCCCCGTCCGACCTGCCCGCCGCGCTCCGGGCCCGCTGCCGCGACCAGCGCGCCGTCTACCACGAGCGCTGGCTCGGCGCCCTGTGGCAGCAGCCCGGCATGGACACCCCCGAGACGTTCATCGCCCGGGGCTGGGACGAGTGCCTGGCCGTCCTCGACCGACTGGACGAGGCCGTCGCGCGCGGGGACCGGACGTCCGACCCCTGCGCGGCCACGGGCGCGGGCTGGGTCGCCGAGGAGGCCCTCGCCACCGGCCTGCTGTGCTTCCTGCTCCTCCCGGAGGAGCCGGTCGGGGCGATCCGGCGCGGCGCCGCCAGCTCGGGCGACTCCGACTCGATCGCGTGCCTGGCCGGCGCGTTCGCGGGCGCTCACCTCGGCATGGACGCCTGGCCGGGCGAGTGGTCCGCCCGCATCGAGTACGCCGCCGACCTCGCGAGGCTCGGCGGGGCCTGGGACTGACCCGGCGAGAGCACCGCTCTTGACTTCTCTCCGCCCAAAAGCTAATCTTCTTAGCTATAGGGCTACAGAGTTTAAGGAGTACGCGATGAGCGAGACCCGGTTCCTCGACCTTCCCGGCGGACGGCTGGCCTACGACGACAGCGGCGACGGCCCGCTCATCGTGTGCCTGCCCTCGATGCTCGACCTGCGGTCGCAGTACCGGTTCCTCCGGCCGCTGCTCCTGGACGCCGGGTACCGCGTCGTGACCGTCGACCAGCGCGGGATGGGCGAGACCAGCGCGCGGTGGCCCGAGTACGGGAGCACGCCGCTGGCCCACGACCTGCTGGCCCTTCTCAAGCACCTGGACGCGGGGCCGGCGCTGGTCTACGGGTGCTCCAACGGCGCCGCCGCGGCGGTGTGGGTCGCGGCCGAGGCACCCGAGCTGGTCAAGGGACTCGTGCTGGCGGCGCCGTTCGTCCGGGACGGCAAGGCCGGGTTCGCGCAGAAGCTGACCGTCGCCCTCATGCGGGTCCCCGGCCTGGCCCTGCCGCTCTACCTGTCCTACTACCCCAAGTGGGAGCCGAAGCCCCCGGCCGACTTCGCCGAGCACAAGGCGAAGCTGAAGGCGAACTTCAAGGAGCCGGGCCGCGACAAGGTCATCGCCGAGTACCTGAGCATGTCCCACGCCGAGTCCGAGGCGCGGCTCGACCGGGTGCAGGCGCCCACGCTCGTCATCATGGGCACGGGCGACATCGACTGGCCCGACCCCGCCGCCGAGGCCGCGTGGGTCGGCCAGAGGCTGGACGGCCAGGTCGTCCTGCTGGACGGCGCCGGCCACCACCCGCACGTGGAGTTCCCCGAGAAGATCGCCGAGGCCGTCACGACCTTCCAGCGCTCCCTCTAGGACGCGGACCAGCCGGTCCAGGCCTCGATCGTCATGGCGATGACCGGGCCCTCGGGCGGGTGTTCGCGGTACTGGGGGTAGCGGTCCGCCAGGAGGCGGACGGGGTCGGCCATGCGTGCGGGGTCGTCGACGACGGTCGCGTGGCCGTCCACGCGGACCCACCAGAGCCGGTCCCAGTCGTCCTCGTAGTGGTCGGCCAGGAGCGCGACGCGGGGATTGGCCCGGATGTTGGCGAGGCGCCGCAGATCCCGGCTGGTCTTGGGCTTGTGGTCGACCGCTGTGTAGACGGCGCCCCGGTGGACGGCGAACGTCACGGGGACGAGATGCGGGCGGGCGTCCTCCCCCACGGTCGCGAGGCGCGCGACCGGGACGGTGGTCAGCAGGCGGCGCGCCTCGTCCGGCGCAAGCTTGGGCACCCCCTCAGCCTGCCACGCCGCTCCCCCGCGCGGGGTAGGGCGATCGCTCCGCGGCGGGAGGCCCGGCGGCTGCGGCGCGGAGAGGCTCGTCCCATGGAATCGGTCGGGAGGCTGTGGCCGCGCTGGGCGGGGTACGCGGCCGGGGCGTGGACGTTGGGCGCGGTGGGGGTGGTCCTCTACTGGGCGGGCGGCGGGGACGCCGGGTCGCCGCTGGCCGGAGCGCGGGCGGCGGCGTGGGTGATCGCCGCCTGCCTCGGCGTCGGCGGGATCATGGCGGTGTCGAGTGTGCGCGGCGTGGGGCGGCAGATGCCCCGGTGGTGGCCGCTCACCGGGCTCTGGACGGCGTGCGCGCTGGCGGGGGCCGGAACCTTCGGCTTCGTGATGAACGCACTGCAGCTCGTCTTCGACGGAACGGTCGACGACTGGCCGAGGTTCGGCGTCGAGGCCCTGTGCGCGGTGGGCGCGGCCCTGCTCGCGGGGACGGCCCTTGCCTACCAGCGCGCCACGGCGGGGACGTGCGCGCGGTGCGGCCGGGCGCACGCCGAGGCGGGGGCGGTCAAGGCCCCGGCGCCGGTGTCCCCCGCACCGCGTGCGGTTCGGTGGGCCGCCTATGGCGGGGCGCTCGGGTTCGCGCCCTACGTCGCCATGAAGACGACGTGGGCGTTCGGGGGCTCCTTCGCGGGGATCGAGGGCGAGCAGGTCGTCGCCGAGTTCGAGCGCAACGGCGCGTCCGGGCTCGTCCTCACGCTGGAGAGGTACGGGCTGGACTTCACCACCCTCTCGGCGCTCGCCGGCGTCTTCCTGCTGATGGGGCTCACACACGCATGGGGGCAGGTCTTCCCCCGGTGGGCGCCGCCGCTGGCGGGGCGCAGGGTGCCGCGCTGGCTGCCGCTCACGCCGGCCTGGCTCGGCGCCCTGACGCTCGGCCCCTACGGGGTCGTCGGGTCCGTCGCGTACCTGCTGCCGCCCGTCCTCGGGCTGGGCGGCCTCCCCCACGACGGGCTCATCAGCGGATGGCCCGGCTGGACGGTGGCGGCGTGCGGGATCGGCGCGTTCGCCGCCTACGGCGTGGCGCTGGGCGCCGCGGCGTGGTCGTACCAGCGGCGGACCCGGCCGGTGTGCGTCAGTCCTGGAAGTCCGGCGGCCGGTGCTCCCTCCGCGCCCTGATCGCCTCTTCGAAGTTGTGGGTGGTGAGGCGGACGTACAGCTGGGCGAGGCCCTCCTGCCCCATGTGGGCGTCCAGGCTCGCGGCGTCCAGGCTCGACCACAGCATCCGCTTCGTCAGCTCGGTGCCGGGGCGGCTGAACCCGGCGATCCGCTCGGCCAGCTCGTAGCAGGCGTCGAGGAGCTTGTCGCCGGGGACGACGCGGGACAGCAGGCCGATCCGCTCGGCCTCGGCGGCCTCCACGTCGCGTCCGGACAGCATCAGCTCGAACGCGCGGGACGCGCCGATCGCGCGCGGCAGCAGGTAGCTGAGGCCGAGCTCGCTCGCGGTCAGCCCGTTGTTGATCCCGGCCGCGCGGAACAGGGCCGTCTCCGCGCCCAGCCGGATGTCGGCGGCGAGCGACAGGCACAGGCCGCCGCCGATCGCCGGGCCGTTGACCGCCGCGATGACCGGCTGGTGGACGCGCCGCATCGCCCGCACCACGTCGTCCAGCAGCTCCATCGAGCGCAGCGCGATCGTCGGGAGCGTCAGCCCGTCGATGCCCGGGATGTTCCCCGGGTTCTCCAGGTCGGCCCCGGAGCAGAATCCCCGCCCGGCGCCGGTGATGACGACGACGCGGGTGCCGTTGTCGCGGCTGACCTCCTCCAGGGCCTCCCGGAAGGGGACCATCACGTCGAACGCCATCGCGTTCATGCGCTCGGGCCGGTTGAGGGTGATGAGGGCGACGTTCGGGCGCGGCCTGTCGACCAGGACGAAGGGCAAGGCGGGCCTCCCAGAGTGACCTAACAAGCGTTAGGTTACACGCGGGGGAAGTCGGGCGGCGCGAGCCCCCGCTCGACCACCTTCGCCAGTTCCTCCTCCGTCAGGACGCGCGGCTCCCCGATCGTCCTGGCGCGGACGTACACGCCGCAGAGCCACTCCAGGAGGCGCGCGTTCTCGTACGCCTCCTCCAGGTCGCGGCCGATCGTGACGCCCCCGTGGTTGGCCATCAGCGCGGCGCGCTTGCCGCCCGCCATGGCCGCCCGGACGTTCTCCGCCAGTTCGGGCGTCCCGTAGGTGGCGTACTCGGCGACCTTCACCACGCCGCCGAGCAGCAGCGTGTTGTAGTGGATCGGCGGCAGCTCGGACATGGTCGTCGCCACCACGGCGCCATAGGTGGAGTGCGTGTGCACGATGGCGGCGGCCGGGGTCGTCTCGTAGAGGGCGAGGTGCATGGGCGTCTCGGACGACGGCGCCTTGTCCCCGTCGACCCAGTGTCCCGCCATGTTCACGACCGGGCAGTCGGCCGGCTCCATCCGGTCGAGCATCATCCCGCCCGGCGTGACCGCGACCAGGTCGCCCGACCGGACGCTGATGTTGCCGGACGCGCCCGTCACGAGCCCGGTCCCCGCCAGCCGCCGCCCGATCCCGCACAACGCGTCCCGCTCGTCCCTCAGCAACATGCGAATACCTCTCACATTTCGTGGCCTGCACGGCGTACGCTACGGCCCTGGCGATCACGAAGGGGCCCGTCATGACCGTCGTCACTCTCGGCGCGCACATCCTGGACGTGCTCGCCCGCCCGGTCGAGGGCATCCCGGACGGCCAGGACACCGTCGTCGTCGAGCAGATCCGGGTGACCGCGGCGGGCGCCGCCGCCGGGACCGCCGTCGCCCTGGCCCGCCTCGGCAACGAGGTCGTCTCGGTCGGCGCGATCGGCGACGACGACCTCGGCGACCTGCTGGTCACGATCATGACGCGCGAGGGCGTGGACGTGCGCGGGCTCGTCCGGCGGACGGCCGACCAGACCAGCGCGTCGATCCTGCCGATCCGGCCGGACGGCGGGCGGCCGAGCTTCCACGTCCCCGGCGCGAACCTGACCCTCACCGCGGACGCGGTCGCGCCGGGACTGCCGGCCGCGGCGAGCGCCGTGCACCTCGGCGGCCCCGACGTCACCTTCGGCCTCAACGACCCGGCCTTCTTCGCCGTGCTCGCCGCCGCCCGCGAGGCCGGCACCGTCGTGACGATGGACCTGCTGTCCAACATGCCCGACCTGCTGGACGGCGCCGCCGCGTTCCTCCCCCACGTCGACCACTTCCTGCCGAACGGCGAGCAGGCCGCCCTCATGACCGGCGAGGCCGACCCGGAGAAGGCCGCCGCCGCGCTGCTCGCGCGGGGGCCGGGCACGGTCGTCGTCACGCTCGGCGGGGACGGCAGCCTCGTCGCCACCGCCGAGGGCGCGCACCGGCTGCCGGCGCTGCCCGTCGAGGTGGTCGACACGACCGGCTGCGGCGACGCGTACTGCGCGGGGTTCATCACCGGCCTCACGCACGGCAAGGACGTGCTGGAGGCCGCGCGCTGGGGCACCGCGGCGGCGGCCACCGTCGCCCAAGGGCTCGGCTCCGACGCCGGCCTCACCGACCTGGACGCGGTCCTCGCCCTGCTGGACTGACCCGGAGCCGAAGCGGCACGGGCGCTCAGAGCGGGGCCGCGCCGCGGACACGGTGCAGGACGGCGTTCGCGGCGCCGGCGAGCTGCTCCAGCCGGAACACCTCCGTCCGGTGGAACGGCGGCGCGCCCGTCCGGGCGACCACCAGCGCGACCCCGCCGGCGGCGAGCGGGCAGACCGCGAACCGCGTGCCGTCCTGCGCCGTGAACGCGCGCGGCCGCAGCGGCCGCAGCTCCGGCAGGACGGCGCCCGGCTCGCCGCCGGCGCTGGCGTGCGCCAGGACCGCCTCGTCCTGCCCCTTCAGCTCGGCGAGGCCCGCCCAGTCGGCGCTCAGGATGGCCGGGACCGCGTCGGCGAGGATCTCCAGGCCGCGCTCCGGGACGGCGGCGACCTGGCCGATCACGGCCGCGTCGGGGAAGGCGCCCTGCGGCTCGGCGGTCGGCCAGATCCCGACGACCTCCACCCCCGGCACCGTTCCGAGCCCCCCGGCCAGCCGCTCGGAGTCGGCCCCCGCGGGCCACGCGACGGTGAAGTCGTCCATCGCCCGGCCGTTGTCGCGCTCCAGCACCGCCATCTGGACGACGTCCGCGCCCGCCGCGCCCAGAGTGCGCGCGACCTGTCCCAGCGAACCGGGACGGTCCGGCAGCCGCACCCTTATCCGCAGCAACATCGCCACCTCCAGTCTCCGTGCGAGGTCCCCAGCTTCGGCGACACCCGTTTCCCCCGTGTTACCCAGACGTGTCGTCCCAAGAAAGCGGCACGCAAACTCGGTGCTGGAACGGCGGGCACGGGTCAAACTAGAGTCCGGTGGAGGTCATCGGTTGGCCTGACGTCTCCTGCCGCCCAGCATTAAGGTGACTCTACGTGTCGAGGGACGGGGAACCCCCAGTCAGCGAAGCCTCCGGTGCCGGGCCCGAGCCGGGGCGCGCCGGCGACGCCGGGAACGCCGGGGCGGGAGACGCCGGCGCGGTGCTGCACGCCGAGGTGCGGGACGCCCTCGCCGGGCTCACCGCCCGCCTCGACCGCGAGCGGGAGCGCGCGGAGCACCGCGAGGCCGTCATCGACCGGCTGCACGAGGAGAACCAGCGGCTGCGGCGCGGGGAGCTGCAGGCGATGCTGGAGCCCGTCCGCACGGCGCTGTACCGGCTGCACGACCAGGCGCGCCGCGAGTCCGACCGGCTCCGCGCACCCGATCTCACCGAGGCGCCCGACCCGCGGCGGACGGCGGTGCTGCTGGCCGCGGTGGCCGACGACGTCGCCGACGCGCTCGCGCGGCTCGGCGTCGAGCGGTTCACCGTCGAGCCGGGCGCCCCCTACGACGCGTCCCGGCACCGTCCGGTCGCGGTCACGCCGGTCGACGACCCCGTGGCGGACGGCACCGTCACGACCGTGCAGTCCGACGGGTTCGAGCAGAGCGGGAAGGTGCTGCGCAAGGCGGCGGTCAGCGTCGGCAGGCTCGCCGAGCCGGCGCCCGCCGGCGAGGCGGCGCACAACGGACAGACGACGAACAGCGGGTGAGGGACATGGCCGTCTACGGGATCGACCTGGGAACGACGTACTCCTGCATTGCCTCCATCGACGATGTGGGCCGGCCCGCCGTCCAGCGGAACCTGGAGGGCACCGACACCACCCCGTCCGTCGTGTTCTTCGAGAGCGGCGAGAACGTCGTCGTCGGCCAGACCGCGAAGGACACCGCGGTCCTGGAGCCCGACAACGTCGTCAGCCTGATCAAGCGGGACATGGGCCGGGACGTCACGCGCCCCGTCCACGGGATCGACTTCACTCCCGAGGAGGTGTCGGCGTTCATCCTGCTGAAGCTGGCGACGGACGCGCGCACCACGACGGGCGAGGAGGCCCGCGACGTGGTCATCACCGTCCCGGCCTACTTCGGCGTGGCCGAGCGCGACGCGACCCGCAAGGCGGGCCGCATCGCGGGGCTGAACGTCATCGACATCGTGTCCGAGCCGATCGCCGCCGCGATCACCTACGGCGTCCTCAACCCCGAGAGCGACCGCACGATCCTGGTGTACGACCTCGGCGGCGGGACGTTCGACACCACGGTCATCGCGCTGCGCGAGGGCCACATCGAGGTGGTGTGCACCGACGGCGACCACGAGCTCGGCGGCGCCGACTGGGACGCCCGGCTCGTGGAGCACCTGGCCGAGCGGTTCCGCGCCGAGCACCCGGGCGCCGGCGACCCGCTGGACGACCGGCAGACCGAGCAGCAGCTGCGCCGCGACGCCGAGGACGCCAAGAAGGCCCTCACCACCCGCACGTCCCACACCGTCCGGGTGATGCACGGCGGGCGGGTCGCCTCGGTCGAGGTGACGCGGGAGAAGCTGGAGGAACTGACCAAGGACCTCCTCGACCGCACCGTGGAGATCACCGGCCGGACGCTGGCGACCGCCGCCGAGAAGGGCGTGGAGGACTACGACGACCTCGTCCTCGTCGGCGGCTCCACGAAGATGCCGGTCGTCGTGGCGCGGCTGCAGACCGAGCTCGGCCTCGCCCCCCGCCTCCAGGACCCCGACCTCGCGGTCGCCAAGGGCGCCGCCCTGTACGCGTTCGAGGAGACCTACCGGCGGCTCGTCCGGGAGGGCGCCGCCGAGCGCGCCGAGGAGATGGCGAACCGGGCGGGCCTGTCGGCCGAGCAGCAGCGGCAGATCGCCGGGCGGCAGATCAGGACGGTCGCCTCGCACGCGTTCGGGATCGTGGTCGTCGACCGGGACACCGGCGCCGAGAGCGTCGCGCACCTGGTGCACGCCAACGACGAGCTGCCCGCCGCCAAGACCGAGGACTTCTTCACCGTCTACGACGACCAGGCCTCGGCCGACATCCGGGTGATGGAGCAGGCCGGCGTGGTGGAGTCCGCCGACCTGATCGACAACACCGAGATCGCGACCGGGGAGATCCGCGTCCCGCCGGGCAAGAAGGCGGGCTGGCCGATCGGGGTGACGTTCGCGCTCGACTCCTCCGGCCTGCTGAACGTCACGGCCATGGAGAAGGAGACCGGCGAGCGGCTGGAGCTGAAGGTGGACGTCGGCGGCATGTCGGAGGAGGAGGTCGAGCGCTCCCGCAAGGCCCTCTCCCGGGTCCAGGTCAGCTGAACGGGCCGCGGATCCCCTGGAGGCGCCCGTGGCGTTCGACGAGGACTACCTGCGGGAGGTGCTGGAACCCGCGCGGGCCGCGGGCGACCGGCCCCCCGAGGACCTGCGCGTCCGGTACGCGCTGGGGGGCCGACCGTCCTCCAGCCCCCACCCACCGCCGCTCGACGGACTCACTGGGGCGGCCGTCACGGCGCGGGTCAGGCAGGTCCGGCAGTGCTGGCGGCGGGCGCGCGGGCAGCTGAAGTACCGCAAGCTCATCGACCGGCTGGAGGCCGAGCACCGCGAGCTGGCGCCGCTGTTCTCCGCCGCCGAGCGCGGCGACCCGCGCCCGCTGGAGGCGCGGCTGCGCGGCGGCCGCGAGCGCGCCGAGCGCCGCCTCGGCGAGGCCCGCGCCCGCCTCGCCGACGCGGCCGGGACGCTGCGGATGGCCACGCCCGCGGAGGTCGAGGCCATCGCCCGCACCACCGGGGTGCGGGGCGCCGAGCTGACGGATCTCGCCGCCGCCGACGGCGTCGAGATCCGCGAGCCCGACCCGCTGCCGTCCGCCGCGCCCTATCCCGCGTACCGGAAGGTGCGCGAGTCGCTGGAGATCCTCGGCAACCGGCACCTCGCCGACTTCCTGTTCGGCGCCCGCCTCACCGGCCCGATCCGCGTCCTGGACGGCTTCGCCGTTGCGGGCGGCGAGCCGCGCCCGGACGCGGACGCGGTCGCGGCCGCCGGAGCCGAGTGGGCCCGCCGCAGCCGCGACACCACCACCACCCACGCCGACACCGTGCTGGCGGCGCTGCGCTCGGGCGCCGACCTGCCCGGGCTGCTGCTGTTCGACATCGCCGACCGGCTCCGCGAACGCCTGCGGCAGCGGGCGTCCGAGCGCGCCCTGCTCCGGTACGCCGCCGAGGAGCTGGGCGTCGAGCAGGGCGACGCCCGCCGCCTGGTGTTCGCCGTCGTGCGCGAGACCGACCCGGGCGGCGGCCTCGCGGGACGGCTCCGGGCGCTGCTGGACGCCGGCGACGTGCACGCGGCGACCGGGCTGGCCGACGCCGCGCGGGTCCCGCACCCCTCCCCCGGCGCCGAGCCGCCGGAGGAGGAGGTGCTCGCCGCCGAGGCCCGGCACCGCCTCGGCACCGCGCTGCGCCTGCGCGAGGCCGCGTCCGGCGAGCCCGACCCGGACCGCGCCCACCGCCTGCTCGCCGACGCGCTGCGCCTCGTCCGGGACCTCCCGGACGCCGCGGCCCACCAGCGGCGCCTGCCGCCGCGCCCGGTGCCGGCGGTGCACCTCGACGTCGACGGCGCGTCGGTGCGGCTGTCCTGGGAGGATTCGCCGTCCACCGGGGGCGAGGTGGTCCACCACGTCGTGCGTCGGGAGGGCAGGGCGCCGCGCGACGCGCGGGACGGCACGGCCGTCGGCGGGGCGCTGGACACCCGTCCCCCGGTCAACGTGCCGCTGTACTACGGGGTGGTCGCGGTGCGCGGCGAGGCCGCCGCGGCGCCGGCGGTGGCCGGGCCCGTGGTCGTGCGGCCCGAGCCGGCCGAGGTCGAGCTGACCGCCGGCGACGGGCAGGTCACGGGACGCTGGCGGTGCCCGGCGGAGGCGGTGCGGATCGTCGTGGCGCGGGAGGGCCGGACCGTCGCGGCGGGCCGGGACGGGTTCCGGGAGCGCGTCCCGAACGGGCGGACGCACCACTACCGGATCGCCGCCGTCTACCTCGACGCGTCCGGGCACGAGGTCGTGACGGACGGGGTGCGGGCGTCGGCGACGCCGAGCGCGCCGCCCGAGCCGGTGTTCGAGCTGACCGCCGAGACCGACGCGTCCGACCCCGGGCTGGTGCGGGCCCGGTTCGCGGCGCCCGCGCACGGGACGGTGGAGCTGGTGCTCTGCCAGGGCCCGCCGCCGTGGCCGCGCAGCGCGCTCGTCCCGCTGGAGGAGGTGCGGCGGGAGACGCGGCGGCTGGCGTGCGCGCAGGCGGAGGGCGGGCTCGCGGTGCGGCCGGGCACCGGGGGGTGGCTGCTCGCGGTGACGGTCGCGGAGGGCACGGCCGCGATCGGCGCCTACCACCGGCACGTGAACCTGCCGCCGCCGCGCCGGCTGGTCGCCGAGCGGCGGGGCGCGTACGTGCACGTCGGGTTCGACTGGCCGCAGGACGTCGCGGAGGTCGACGTCGCCTACCGGATCGGGCGCGACACCGGAACGGAGGCCGCGCGGTCCGGTGGCTCCGCGCACGTCCCGGTCCAGGCCGCGCAGAGCGTCACCCGGGCCGCCTACGACACCCAGGGCGGGATCCGGTTGCCCGTCCCCGAGGACGCGCCCGTCGAGCTGTCGGTGGCCGCGGCCGGGACGGTGGGCGGTGCGCGGATGACCGGCCCGCCGGCGACGGCCGAGGTCGCGGCGCGCACGATCGTCCATTACGACGTGCTGCGGTCGGGTCCGCCGTGGCGGCGGACGCTGACCCTCCGGCTCACCTCGTCCCGCCCGCTGCGGGTGGCGCGGCTGTCGCTGGTGCTGCGCGCCGGGCGCGTCATGCCGCAGCGCGCCGCCGACGGCGAGGTCCTCGGCGCGTGGGACGGGGTGCCCGTGCCGGGCGAACTGTCGCTCGGCGCGCCGTCCGCGTCCGGGCCGTACTGGCTGCGCTGCTTCGCCGACGACGGCGCCGTCGAGCTGAGCGATCCCCCCGTCCGCCGACTCCAGGTCCCCTGATGACGAGACCCCTGGCCCGGGTGGGAATCCCCGGCGTGCCGTCCCGGCAGGGCATCACCTGCCCCTACTGCTTCGCCTCCGTCGCGCCGCAGCGGATCCTGTTCCGGTGCCGGGGGCAGTCCGGACGGCGGCAGGGCTGCGTCCCCGTCCTGGACGAGCGGCTGGCCGAGTACACCGGGTCGACGGCGGGGGCGTCGCTGCCGCCGGCGTTCGCCGCGCCCGGGCGCAAGGGCCGGGCCGACTGCCCCGGGTGCGGGCTGCCGACCGGGAACCGCGCCTGCCCCGAGTGCCACAACCCGCTGCCGTCGGCGTACTGCGACTCCCCCGGCCGCATCGTCGCGCTCGTCGGGGCGAAGAACGCCGGGAAGAGCACCTACATCGCCGTCCTGCTGCACGAGTTGATGAACCGGGTCGGGACGGAGCTGGACGCGTCGCTGGTCGCGTGCGACGACCGGACGATCGAGCGCTACAAGCGCGACTTCGCCCGGCCCCTGCTGGAGGAGCGGCGGCTGCTGCCGACGACGCCGAGCGCCGCGACCGGCCCGCGGGAGCCGCTGGTTTACCTGCTCACCCGGACCCGGGCGCGCAAGGGCCGCTTCTCCCGGTCCCGCAACGACTCGCTCGCGCTGGTGCTGTTCGACACCGCGGGCGAGGACCTGCGCAGCCGCGAGGCCACCGACCTGCACCTGCGGTACCTGGAGGCCGCCGACGCGATCATCTTCCTGGTCGACCCGCTGGAGCTGCCCGGCGCACGGCCGGGCGTGCTGGACGCGGTGCCGGGCCCGCGTGCGGGCGGGGACGATCCGGGCGGGGAACCGCTGGACGTCATCGCGCGCGTCACCGAGGCGCTGCGGCTGCGGCACGGCACCCGTCCGGGCGAGCCGCTGCCCGTCCCGGTCGCGGTCGCGCTCACCAAGATCGACGTGCTGCGGCCGGGGCTGCTGCGCCAGTCGGCGCTGCACCGGTCGCGGTCCGGGCAGGGCGTCCTCGACCTCGACGACAGGGACGCGGTGAACGAGCAGGTCCGCGCGCTCCTGCACGACTGGCAGGCCGGGCGGCTCGACACCTACCTCGGGCAGCAGTACGCCGACCACGCGCTGTTCGGCCTGTCGGCGCTCGGCGGCGTCCCGGAGGAGGGGCGCGTCGGCGCGGGCGGCGTCCGGCCGTACCGGGCGGAGGATCCGCTGCTGTGGCTGCTGTACCGGTTCGGGATGCTCGACGGCGTCCGCCCGGAAGGGGCGTAGCGGTGGCCTGGCAGCTGCATTACACCTCCGCCCGGAGCGGGCCCACCGGCCGGGCCGGGTTCCAGTTCGTCGCCGAGACGCCCGGCCTGCCGGACGGGACGCGGGCCGCGGTCACGCCGTACCTGTCGTACCGCCCGCCGCCGGACGCGCCGCTGTCGCCGGGCGACGCCGAGCTGGACCTGTTCCCCGTCTCGCTGCTGTACGACGAGGTGGACGGCCGGCCCCTGCTGCTGCGCTGCCGCTACCTCGGCCGCGACTACTCGGGCCGCTACGGCAACTTCTTCGCGCACGCGGTGGTGGCCGAGCCCGAGGAGCTGGAAGGGCTGCGGCCCGCCGAGCTGTGGCAGGCCGCGCACTGGACGCCGCTGCCCGCGCCCGGGGCCGTCCTCGACCCGCTGGAGGAGCTGACGCCGGGCTCCGCGCTCGACCCGGAGGCCCTCGCCGAGTGGCTCGCCGGCGCCGGGCCGGGCGACCCGTACGCGCTGCTCGCCCGGCTGGTGGACGCCGTCGCGGGCGTGCTGGGGCGGGGTCACGGGCGGGTCGTCCTCGTCGCCGACGACGTGGAGGCGATCGCACGCTGGATCGCGGTCGTGTCGTACTCGCTGCCGGTCGCGGCCGCGGCCCGGCTGTCGTTCGTCACCTACACCGCCGACCCGGAAGGCGCCGCGCAGCGCGTGGTCGGCACGACGCCCGCCGTCTGGGCGACCGCCCAGAACCACGCCTCGCACGCGTCCGCCTTCGACCTCCGCGACGCCGTCCCGGACGGCCGGGCCGGCCGTTTCGCCAGGACCGTCGCCGGCTGCTGGCGCGCCCGCGACTTCGGCGGCCTGGACGCCCTCGCCGAGCTGGCGCCGCCGGACGACCCCGCACGGGAGGGCGCCGCCGCGCTGCTGGCGCTGTGCCGGGGCGACGGGAGCGTCACGCCGGACGAGGAGGGCGCGGCGGCGGAGCTGCTGGCCCGGCGCGGGACCGCCGTCCCCGCCTGGGTGTGGCGCGACCTCGCGCACGGCGTCCCGTCCATGGGCCTCGATCTCGCGCTCACCGTGCACGAGCGGGCGCGGGCGGCGGGAGCGGCGGACCTCGCCCCCCGCTGCGCGCGCCGCGTCGGCGAGCTGGTCTCCGAGAGGCTCTCCGGGGCGTCCCGCCTGGCGGAGGTCGCGGAGGCGGCCGGTGTGGCGGAGCGGACCGGCGTCCCGGCCGATCCTCGCGAGGTGACGGCGTCGGCGGCGCGTTGCGTCCGGCGCGGCCTCCCCGAGCTGAAGGACGCGCTCGCCGGCTGCCCGGTGGGACTGCGGGACGCGCTGCTGGACGGGGTCGTCGCCGGGCTCGCCGGATCCGGCGACCGGGCGTCCGTCCTCACCCCCGAGACCTGCGACCTGCTCCACGAGCACGTCGGACGGCTGCGCGCCGCGCCCGGGGTCGCGGCCGCCGTTCTGGCGTCGGTCGGGCGGAGGCATCCCGGCCGCCGGGTCGCGGTGACGGGCGAACTGCTGCGCCTGGACGGCGGCGGCTCCCTCGACATCGGCGGGGCGCTCCGGGAGATCTGGGCGACGCCCCCGTCCGCCTCCGCATGCCTCGACCTGCTGGACGCCTGCGGGCCGGCGCCGCCGCCCCCGGCGCTGGCCGAACTGCCGTCCCGGACCTTCGCGCGGCTCGCGTCCACCGGCGGCGACGGCCTCACGGACCCGGCGGCCCTGCGGCTCGCCGAGCGGGTCCGCGAGCTCATGCCGGACGGGCGCGCCGGGCGCGACGCCGCCCTCGTCCAGGCGTACGGGATGGCCATCACCGCGGGCGCGCCGCGGGCCGCGCGGGCGCTGGAGCGCCTCGCCGAACCCGGCGGCGCCACCGAGCGCCTCGCCCGCGAGGCGTTCGCCGACGCGGCGCGGCGGCTGTCCCCCCGGCCGCCCGGGTTCCGGGCGGAGCTGCTGGCGGCCGTGCCCGCCTCCGTCAGGGCGCGGCTCGCGGAGCGGTGGACGGCCGAGCTGCCCGGCCGCGTCCGCGCCGGCCGCGCGCCGCTGCGCGGCGGCGAGGTCGAGCGGCGCAACGAGCTGGTCGAGGTCGTGCTGCGGCTGCGCGGTCGCGGCGCGGCCGAGCCGTCCCTGGAGGCGTGGGCGCGGGCGGCGGCCCGGCGGTGGCTCGCGGCCAAACAGCTCGACTCCCATCTGGCGCGCCGCCCCGAGCTGCGGGCCGAACTGCGGGCCCTTCTCGCGGAGGGCGCCCCGTGAACCCCGTGATCGTGCTGCTGCTGATCGCCGTGTGGCTGGGCGCCATGTGGCTCGGGTTCATGTACGTGTTCCCCGTGCTGTTCGCCGCGACGCTGGTCGTCGCCGGGGCCGCCGCGCTCGGCGTGTACTACCTGCACGCGTGCCGGACGCTCGCGCCGTCCACGCTGGAGGGGCCCTCACCGGTCGCCGAGCCCGCCGTCGCCTACCGGCACTACCTGCTCGGCCAGGTGTGGCGCGACTGGTGGACGATCAGCCGCACGGTCGTCCCGCAGGTGTACCGGACGGCCCGGAGCGTGGTGCTGAGCCTGACGCGGACGCTTCTCGGCGGTCCGTGGGGGTTCTTCGTCTTCCCGGTCTGGCTGGCGCTGTGCGCGGGCATCGTCGCCGCCGCCGTTCCCGCGTCGGTGTTCGTCCTCGCGCTGACGGTCCTGTACGGGCTGGTCGCCTCGGTCGGGCTCGCGGCGTGGCTGGCGTGCGTGCTCGTCCTGGCGGCGGTCGAGCGCGTCTTCATGGGGTACGGCCGCATCCTGCAGACGTGCCCGCACCCCTTCTGCTACGAGCGGATCGGGCTGCCGGAGTACGCGTGCCCGAGCTGCGGCGCGCGGCACCGGCGCCTGTCGCCGGGGGCGGGCGGCGCGTTCCGGCACGTGTGCCGCTGCGGGGCGCGGCTTCCCACGACCGTCCCGCTCGGGCGGTTCCGCCTGGCCGCGTACTGCCCGCACTGCGGCGGGCGGCTGCCCGAGCGCATCGGGCGCGTCCGCGTGGAGCCCCTGCCGTTCGTGGGCGGACCGGCCGCCGGCAAGACCACCTTCATGGTCCTCGGCATCCGGGCCCTGCACGCGCGGGCCCGAGCCGTGCACGGGCGGCTGTCGTTCGTCGAGCAGCGGCACGCGCAGGCGTACGCGGGCGCGATACGCGAGTTCCAGCGCGGCGGGCGCCTCGCCAAGACCGGCCCCGAGCTGCCCCTGGCCACCATGGTGGACGTGGAACTGCCCGGCCGCGCGCGGCGCATCCTCTACCTGTTCGACCCCGCGGGCGAGCACTACACGGGCGCGACGGAGGTCGAGTCGCTGCGCTACCTGGACCACAGCGAGGCGCTGCTGTTCGTCGTGGACCCGTTCGCGCTCCCCCAGCTACGCCGGTCCCTGACCGGGGACGAGAGGGAGTTCGTCGACGAGGCCGCCGCCTCGTCGGAGGAGGACCCGGCCGACACCCTCCAGCGGGTGCTGAACGAGCTGCGCTCGCGTCCCGACCAGGGGCGGCAGAAGCGCGTCGCCGTCGTCGTCACCAAGACGGACCTGCTGCTGCGCACGGAGATCGGCCGCAGCCTGGACCCGGGCGCCGACCCGCGCGAGTGGCTCGACCGCGTCGGGCTGGGCAACACCGTGCGCACCCTCGACCAGGTCGCCGCCCAGGTGCGGTACTTCGCCTCCGGTCTCGGCACCGAGCCCGCCGCCGTCGCCGACCTGCTCGGCTGGGTGACCGGACTGCCCGCCGCGGGCGCGCCGGACGGCGAACGCGCGCCCGCAGACGTCCCCCCGGAGCCGCCGGGGACGGCGCCGCTGCGCGCCCCGTGGCCGGTGCGCGGCCGGGACGCCGGCCGTGTGCCCGCCGGTTACCAGGTGGGACGCTGGGCCGTGCTCGCCGGTGTGTCGGTCCTGACCGTCGTCACGATCGCGGGCGCAGTCGTCGCGGCGGCCGAACGCCTCCCGTTCTGATCGGCCGCCCGGACGCCGCTCCCGGGGTGTGAGGCAGGCCACTACCTGACGTGGAAGATAACGGACCGTCATCGCATTGACCTCTTCGGAAAGCTTCCCCGTCCGAGAGGCGCCCCATGACGACGACCACGACCCAGAGCCCACTGGTCCTGGACCCCGCCGCCCAGGAGCTGTTGTTCCGCGAGGCCCGCACCGCCAACGCCTTCACCGGCGAGCCGGTCGGCGAGGAGCAGGTCCGGGCGATCTACGACCTGGTCAGGTGGGCCCCGACCGCCATGAACGCCCAGCCGCTGCGGATCGTGGACGTGCGCAGCCGGGGGGCGCGCGAGCGGCTGGTCCCGCTGATGAGCGAGGGCAACCGCGCCAAGACCGCGACGGCCCCGCTGACCCTCATCGCCGCCGCCGACGAGGACTTCCACGAGCACCTGCCGGTCACGTTCCCGCACCGGGAGGGCGCCCGCGAGTCCCTGCGGGACAGCCCCGCCAGGCCGCAGATGGCCCGGTTCAACGCCTCCCTCCAGCTCGGCTACCTGATCCTCGGGATCCGCGCCGCCGGTCTCGCCGCGGGACCGATGAGCGGCTTCGACGCGGACGCCGTCGAGAAGGAGTTCTTCCCGGAGGGCAACGTCCGCCCCATCGCCGTGATCAACGCGGGCCGGCCCGCCCCGGACGCCTTCCGGCCCCGCAACCCGCGCCTCGACCCCGCGCAGGTCATCACCACCGTCTGAGCCTCCCCGCCCCCGCTGGAGTCCCCCCATGACCGAGGCGGCCTCCTCCGCCGGCTCCGAGCTGTGCGCGCCCCCTCCGGCCGGCCGCAGGCCGGTGCTGGTCCTCGTGCTGGGCGCGCTGACGGCGATGGCGCCGCTGTCGATCGACATGTACCTGCCGGCGCTGCCCCGGTTGTCGGCGGACCTGTCCACGGGCGCCGTGCAGGCGCAGCTCACGCTGACCGCGTGCGTCGTCGGCCTCGCCGTCGGGCAGGCGGTCGCCGGGCCGCTGAGCGACAGGCTCGGCCGCCGCCGCCCGCTGCTGGCCGGTCTCGCCGCCTACACCGCGGCGTCGCTGCTGTGCGTCGCGGCGCCGAGCGTGGAGACCCTCATCGCGCTGCGGCTGGTGCAGGGCGCCGCGGGGGCGGCCGGGATCGTGATCGCGCGGGCGATCGTCCGGGACCTGTACGACGGCGTCGCCGCGGCCCGGTTCTTCTCGGTGCTGATGCTGGTGAACGGGTCGGCGCCGATCCTGGCGCCCGTCCTCGGCGGCCAGTTGCTGCGGGTCGTGCCGTGGCCGGGCGTGTTCGCCGTCCTCGCGGCGATCGGCGTGGCGCTGTTCCTCGGGTCGCTGCTCGGGCTGGCGGAGACGCTGCCGCCCGGACGGCGCGAGACGGGCGGGCTGCGCGCGACGGCCGCCGTATGCCGGACGCTCGTCCGGGACCGCGCCTTCACCGGATACGGGCTGGCGATCGGCTTCTCGTTCGCGGCGCTGTTCACCTACATCTCGGGATCGCCGTTCGTGCTGCAGGACATCTACGGGATGTCGCCGCAGGGGTTCGGCATCGCCTTCGGCGTCAACTCCCTCGGCATCGTGGCGGCGGGGCAGGCGGGCGCGGCGCTCGCCGGGCGGGTCGCGCTGACCCGGCTGCTGGCCGCCGGGCTCGCCGTCGTCGCCGCGGGCGGGGCGGTCCTGGTGGCCGCGGTCCTGGCCGGGTGGGGGCTCGGAGGGGTGCTGCCGGGCCTGTTCCTGGTCGCGTCCGGGCAGGGGCTGATCGGCCCGAACGCCACCGCCCTGGCGCTGGCGGGACGCCCGCCGCGGATGGCCGGGACGGCGTCGGCGCTGCTCGGGGTGGCCCAGTTCGCGCTGGGCGGCGCCGCCGCCCCGCTGGCCGGCGTCGCGGGGCCGGGCACCGCCGTCCCGATGGCCGTGACCATCGCCGCGCTGGCGGTCCTCGCCGCGGCCGTCACCGCGGTCGCCGCCCGGGCCCCGGAGGGCGTGGCGCGGCCCTGACGCCGCGTCCCGCCGGCACCGTCAGGCCGTGGGCCGGTCCAGGGCGTCGAGGATGAACCCGGCGACCTCGTCGGCGAGCCGGGCGGCGGGCTTGGGGCCGTTCGCGCGGTACCAGGACGGCATCTGGTTGACCATGCCGAGCGCGACGATCGTGATCGTCTCGGCGGGGGTCCCGGTGCCGAACACGCCGTCCCGCTGGCCCTGCTCGATGAGGCCCCGGAACGTCACGTGGTAGCGGCGGCGGTCGGCGCGGACCGAGCGCATCCGGGCGTGGTCCAGCCGGTGCATCTCGCGGGCGAACACCTTCGCCTCGTCGATGTGCTCGGCGGTGCTGCGGATCAGGCCGGTCAGCACCGCGTGGACGGCCTCGCGCGGCGGCAGCCCCCGCGCCAGCACGGCGCCGAGGTCGGCGAGCTGGCGGGCGATCAGCGAATGGTAGATCTCGTAGAGCAGGTCGTCCTTGGAGTCGAAGTAGTGGTACAGCGCGCCCTTGGTGACCTCGGCGGCCTCCACGACGCTCTGCACGGGCGTCCCGTCGAAGCCGCGCTCGGCGAACAGCCGCAGCGCCGCGTCCAGGATCCGCCGCTCGACCTCGCTCTGCCGGACGGGCGCCGTGGACTCCGGCACCGGGCCGGGCATCGACTCGGCCTGCGTCACCTGCGCACCTCCTTCGCGAGCCGCATTGACTCCGGTGTGCCCCGCGCTCTAGCTTGCCAGAAACCGACCGGTCGGTATGCCCCCCGACGGGCCAGTATCGCACCCGCAGCAGCACCGCGCACCGCAGGAGAATCGATGCCCGCAGTTGAGACCGTCCGCGGCCCCGTCGACGCCACCGCCCTCGGGCGCACGCTGATGCACGAGCACGTCTTCGTGCTCGGCACCGAGAACGTCCAGAACTACGGCGCGGGCGACTGGTGGGACGAGGAGGAGAAGGTCGCCGACGCGGTCGGCAAGCTGCGCGAGCTGGCCGGGCTCGGCGTCACCACCATCGCCGACCCCACGGTGTGGGGGCTCGGCCGCTACCTCCCGCGGATCCAGCGGGTCAACGAGCAGGTGCCGGAGCTCAACATCATCGTGGCGACGGGCATCTACACCTACAACGACGTGCCGTTCCAGTTCCACCACCGGGGTCCCGGCACGCTGGTGGACGAGGGCCCCGACCCCATGATCGCCGACTTCACCCGCGACCTGACCGAGGGCGTCGCCGGGACGGGGGTCAGGGCCGCCTTCCTCAAGTGCGCCGTGGACGCCCCGGGCCTCACCCCCGGCGTCGAGCGGGTGCTGCGGGCCGTCGCCGCGACGCACCGGGAGACGGGCGCGCCGGTCACCGTGCACACCGAGAGCTCGATCCACGCGGGCCGGACGGTCGTGGACCTGCTCGGCAAGGAGGGCGTGGACCTCGCCAAGGTCGTCGTGGGGCACGCGGGCGACAGCAACGACCTGGACTACCTGATGGAGCTGGCCGACACCGGCGCGATCCTCGGCATGGACCGCTTCGGCCTGGACATCATCAACCCGACCGCGGAGCGGGTCGCCACCGTGGCGGCCCTGTGCGAGCGGGGCTACGCCGACCGGATGGTCCTCAGCCACGACGCGTCCTGCTTCATCGACTGGTTCGGCCCCGACCCCGCGACGGTGCCCGCGATGCAGCCGAACTGGCACTACCGGCACATCAGCGAGGACGTCCTGCCCGCCCTGCGCGCCGCCGGCGTCTCCGACGCGCGGATCGACCAGATGCTCGTGGAGAACCCCCGCCGCTACTTCACCCGCTGAGCCCCGGCCGGCGCCGGCCCGACGGCGGCGCGATGTCCTCCCTTACGTCGGACTAATCCCCCGAAATCGGGAATCATGGGAGGAACCTGCGGGAGGAGGCATCCAGGTGAGCGAGGACTCCGGGCGCCGCCGCGCCCGCGCCGCGATCCCGTTGCTGCTGGTGGCGCTCCTGGCCCTCCTCGCCCCCGGCTGCCGGGTCGTGGAGAGCGGCACCCCGCAGGACGTCCCGCCGTCCGTCACGGCGAGCCGCCACAAGCACGCCAAGCCCAGCGGGCGCCGGCCCGGCGTGGTCAACATCGAGACCGAGCAGACGCTGAACGGCACCCGCGCCGCCGGGACGGGCATCGTGCTCACCGCGTCCGGCCTCGTGCTGACCAACAACCACGTCATCCAGGGCGCCACCGCGATCAAGGGGACGGACGTCGACAACCGCCGCGGCTACACCGCGGAGGTCGTGGGCTACGACCGGGCGGGCGACATCGCGGTGATCCGGCTCTCCGGCGCGACCCGGCTGAAGACCGCCGCGTTCGCCTCCGCGGGCGGCGTCGCGGTCGGCGACGCGGTCACCGCCGTCGGCAACGCGGGCGGCAAGGGCGGCATGCCGTCGGTCGTCACCGGCAAGGTCACCGCGCTGGGGCAGTCCGTCACCGCGCGCGACGACAGCAACGGCACCTCCGAACGGCTCACCGGGCTGATCGAGACGAACGCGCCGATCCGGCCGGGCGACTCCGGCGGGCCGCTGCTCGCCACCTCCGGCAAGGTCATCGGCATCAACACCGCGGCGTCCGCCGGTTTCTCGGTGAAAGGCGCCGAGAAGCGCAAGGACCACCGGGGCTACGCCATCCCGTCCGACCGGGCGCTGGAGACCGCGCGGCAGATCCAGCGCGGCGAGGCGTCCTCGACCGTGCACATCGGCCGCACCGCGATGCTCGGCGTCAAGGTCCGCCCGAACGGCCGCTCCCCCGGCGCGCTGGTCGCCGAGCTCGTGCCCGGCTCCCCCGCCGAGGCCGCCGGGGTCCCCGTCGGCGGCGTCATCGTCGCCTTCGGCGACGCCGCGGTCGACACCCCGTCCGCCCTCACGACCCTGATGCTGGCCCGCCATCCGGGCGACGCCGTCCGGATCGAGTGGACGACGAGCCAGGGCGACCGCAGGACGGGCACCGTCCACCTGACGGAAGGCCCGCCCCAGTAACGCGCCGGACCGGCGCCGGCGTGCGACAGTGGGATCGCCGCCCGACCACGAGGATGTGCCCTATGACGCGCAAGGCGCCCGCCGACGACTCCGACGACGCCGATCTGGAGGTCTCGAAGCCGAAGACCTGGGCGGCGGGCGTTCCCGGTGTGACGGCCGCGCTGCGCCACTCCTACGCGCAGATGGGCGTGCGGCGGACGGCGCTGACGCTGCTGCGCGTCAACCAGAAGCAGGGGTTCGACTGCCCGGGCTGCGCCTGGCCGGAGGGCGACCACCGGCACGCGGCCGAGTTCTGCGAGAACGGCGCGAAGGCCGTCGCGGAGGAGGCGACGGCGCGGCGCGTCACCCGGGAGTTCTTCGCCGAGCACGGCGTCGAGGAACTGGCCGGGCGGTCCGACCACTGGCTCGGGCAGCAGGGGCGGCTGACCGAGCCGATGGTGAAGCGCGCCGGGTCCGGGCACTACGAGCCGGTGACGTGGGACGAGGCGTTCGGCCTGCTGGCGTCCGAGCTGAACGCCCTGGACTCGCCGGACGAGGCCGTCTTCTACACCTCCGGTCGGACGAGCAACGAGGCCGCGTTCGCGTACCAGCTGTTCGCGCGGGCGTTCGGCACGAACAACATGCCCGACTGCAGCAACATGTGCCACGAGTCGTCCGGGTCCGCGCTGACCGAGACGATCGGCATCGGCAAGGGCTCGGTCCTGCTGGAGGACCTCTACCGGGCCGACCTCGTCTTCGTCGTCGGCCAGAACCCGGGGACGAACCACCCGCGGATGCTGTCGGCGCTGGAGCGGGCGAAGGAGGAGGGCGCCCGCGTCATCGCCGTCAACCCGCTGCCCGAGGCGGGGCTGATGCGGTTCAAGAACCCGCAGCGCGCCTCCGGCATGGCCGGGCGGGGCACGGTGCTCGCCGACCGGTTCCTGCAGATCCGGCTGAACGGCGACCTCGCGCTGTTCCAGGCCCTCAACCGGATGCTGCTGGAGTCGGACGCGCCGGGCGCCCTCGACCGGGAGTTCCTCGACGCTCACGCGCACGGCTTCGCGGCGTTCCGCGAGCACGCCCTCGGCCTGGACTGGGACGACGTGCTGGAGGCGACCGGCCTCACCCGCGAGGAGATCACCGCGACGCTGGGCGACGTCCTCGCCGCCGAGCGGATCGTCGTCTGCTGGGCGATGGGCCTCACCCAGCACCGCAACTCCGTGCCGACGATCCGCGAGATCGTCAACTTCCTGCTGCTGCGCGGCAACATCGGCCGGCCCGGCGCGGGCGTCTGCCCGGTGCGCGGCCACTCCAACGTGCAGGGCGACCGGACGATGGGCATCTGGGAGCGGCCGAAGCCCGCCTTCCTGGACGCCCTCGCCGCCGAGTTCGGGTTCGAGCCGCCCCGCGAGCATGGGCTGGACACCGTCGAGGCGATCCGCGCCATGCGCGACGGCAGGGCGAAGGTGTTCCTCGGCATGGGCGGCAACTTCGTCCGCGCCACCCCCGACTCGGCCGTGACGGAGGCGGCCCTGCGCGGCTGCCGGCTGACCGCGCAGGTGTCGACCAAGCTCAACCGCTCGCACGCGGTGACCGGCGAGGTGGCGCTGATCCTCCCGACGCTCGGCCGCACCGAGCGCGACGTGCGGGAGACGGGGCCGCAGATCGTCTCCGTCGAGGACTCGATGGGCATGGTGCACGCCTCGCGCGGCCGCCTGGCCCCGGCGTCGAGGCACCTGCTCTCGGAGGTGGCGATCGTCTGCCGGCTCGCCAGGGCGGCGCTGCCCGGCTCGGGCATCGGCTGGGAGGCGATGGAGCGCGACTACGACGTGATCCGCGACCACGTCTCCCGGGTCGTCCCCGGCTTCGAGGGCTTCAACGCCCGCCTCCGCGAGCCCGGCGGCTTCACCCTCCCCCACGCGCCCCGCGACGAGCGCAGGTTCCCGACGGCGACGGGCAAGGCCAACCTCACGGTGAACGAACTGGAGGTCCTGCGGGTCCCCGAGGGGCGGCTGCTGCTGCAGACGATCCGCAGCCACGACCAGTACAACACCACCGTCTACGGCCTGGACGACCGCTACCGGGGCATCAAGGCGGGACGCCGCGTCGTCCTCGTCAACCCCGCCGACCTGGCCCGCCTCGGAATCACCGACGGCGCGACCGTCGACCTCGTCTCGGAGTGGCCGGACCGCGCCGAGCGCCGCGCCCCCGCCTTCCGGGCCGTCTCCTACCCGACCGCGCCGGGCTGCGCGGCGGCCTACTTCCCGGAGACGAACGTCCTGGTCCCGCTCGACAGCACCGCCGAGATCAGCAACACCCCCACGTCCAAGTCCGTCGTCGTCCGCCTGGAGCCGGCGTCCGGAGGCCCAGGCGCGTGATCATGCTTCTCCTGAACGCGACGTAGCCCGGCCGCACATGTCCTAGGGTCGCCGGATGGACGCCTTCAGTGACGCCCTGCTCGATCTGTGCGCTCCGCACCTGGGCTGGGCCATCGAACAGTTCGACGTCTTCTGTTCCGTCCTCCCGGAGGGGGCCGTCCGGATCGACGCCGGCACCGGCGTCGCCCGCGTCGGGGACCTGGAGCTGCGCGCCGACCTGCTGGGAACCTATGCCGAGGACGCCACCTTCCAGTGGGCCTGGGCCAAGCAGGACATGACCGGAAGTCCCGCGATCGCCGCCTCCCTGCGGCTGAGGGAGATCGGTGAGCTGAACTCGGTTCCGGAGCTGACCCGCGCGATGGTCGATCTCGGCCACTCCCCGGACCCCCGGCTGTCCGCGCAGCACCTGGGCCTCGTCGCCGCGGGGCTGCTGGGCGCGCGAGGGGAACTGCACTACTCCCATGGCGGCAGATCACTGACATTCCTGGCCACCGATGACTCCGATCTCCCGGTCACCGGGCCCGACCCCGCCAGAGTCGCACGGGCGTTGCGGACCGGCGCCGACATGCTGCCCGGGGCCCGCGCGGCCGAGGTGGTGAACGGGTACGCCACGCACCACGGCCTGGCGGCGCGGCCGGTCGCGGCGGGCCTGGAGCTGGACCTGCCCGGTGATCATCGGGTTCTGGCCCGCATCGAGGACGGCCGGATGACCGACGTGGCCGTCAGGGGCCCGGACGGGCCGGTCGATCCCGCGCCGCCGTCCCCTCCGCCGATCGCCGACGATCCGGCCGCCACGTTCATCCCCGCCGGACTGTTCGCCGAACTCGCCCGCCACCACGCCTCGGCTCTGGACCGCGGCTCGGCGGCCCTCGGCGACCACCTCGCCGAGCTGGGCTGGGAGCCGGGCGTCCCGCCGGTCTGGGACGACGGAGTCGCCAGATACGGCGATCTCTTCGCCGCTCGGGCCCGCGAGATCGGCGTCTACCTCCCCGGCCCCGGTACCTGGCAGTGGAGCGAGGACGACTGGGACGGGGTGGCCCGCCTGCGCTCGGCCGCCCGCGAGCACGGCGCAGACCGGCTCGCCGCCGACCGGGTCGCCCTGCCCGACAGCGAGGTCCAGATCTACATCGCCATCCTGCTGGCCCGCTCGGCGGTCCACCTGGGACGGGCCCGCGGCCTGGCGCGCATCCCCACCGCCGAAGGCGGCCAGCGCTATGTCGCCATCACCGACACCCGCGTCCCCGAACCCGCCAGCCCGCTGGACGTCATCCGCGAGGTCGTGCTCTCTTCGGCCCACTTCCTTCAGGAACTGACCCCCCACCGGGTCCGGTACGCGACGATGCGGGCCATGGTGCTCCAGTACCTCGACGCCTACGGCTTCACTCCGTACCACTGGGGCGAGCCGCGGCTTCTCGTCGGGGTGCGAGGACTGCACGAGCTGCGAGTCGCTCTCAGCCACGACGGCACGGTGAACCACGCGACCCACGGCCTCCAGGGCACCCTCGCCTAGGCCACCACGTGCGCGGGCTCACGTCCGGCGCCGCGAGGCTCCGGCCGCCCCTGGCGGCGTCGTCGCGCTGACGTGGTCGTGGCGTGCACGCTGGTCTAGGCTCATCGCATGACGAACCTCCCCGAGCATGCCGGAACGCCCGGGCCGCCGGAGATGCGGGCCGGCGACGCCGACCGCGAGCGGGTCGCGCAGGTGCTGCGCGACGCGGCCGGCGACGGGCGCCTGACGCTCGACGAGCTGGAGGAGCGGCTGGACGCGGTCTACTCGGCCAAGACGTACGGGGAGCTGGCGCCGATCACCCGTGACCTGCCGGGGCCGGGCGGGGCCATGCCGCCGCTGCCGCTGTCCGGGGCGGACTGGCGGCCGGTGGAGGGCGCGCCGACCTGGAAGATCGGCATCGGGATCATGAGCGGGTTCCTGCGCTCCGGCGTGTGGAACGTCCCGCGCACGTTCACCGCGTTCGCGTTCTGGGGCGGCGGCAAGATCGACCTGCGCGAGGCCCGGTTCGACGAGGGCACCGTGACGATCCGGGCCCTGGCGATCATGGGCGGGTTCGAGATCATCGTGCCGGACGACATCACCGTGCACGTCAAGGGCCTCGGCATCATGGGCGGCTTCGACCAGCGGGCGAGCGGCCCCGGCGTGCCCGGCTCCCCCACGGTCGTCGTCAAGGGCCTGGCGTTCTGGGGCGGCGTCGGCGTCAAGCGCCGCAAGGCCGACCGGCAGAAGAAGAAGCGCCGGAGGGAACTCGAAACCGACTAGGCCCCTGGACCTTCCACCACCCCGAGTACGACCGGACGACCGCTGGCGGAACCGCGCCGCAGGACGCTCGCAGAGCCACGGCTAGCCCGCGACGCGGTCCAGCCATTCGCTGAGCAGGGCCGCCTCCGAGGGGGTCAGGGCGGGCGGCGGGGCGGCGGCCAGCGCGGCCTTCAAGGCCACCGCCTTCGGGGCCACCGCGTGGGAGGGCGGGGGCGCGTCGGCCTGGGCGGCGTCCTCGACGGTGACGGCCGCGAGGACCGCCTCGCGCGTCCGGACGGACGTGTCCCGGTCCGCGTCCTCGCCGGCGGGGCTCGCGATCAGTGTGAGGGTCACCCCGACGCCGGCGGAGTGGATGACGCGCGCGGCGGTCTCGACGGGGACCCGGAGCCGTCCCGCGCGCGCGATGGCCTCGATCAGGCCGAGCAGGATGCGGTGCGCCTCGTCCGCGGCGGCGGGGGTGCGGGACGTCCCGTACATCAGGGTGTAGAACGCCGGGTGGGTGACGCCGTACTCGACGTGCAGGTCCCATCCGCGGCGCAGGTCCTCGATGGGGTCGCCGGTGCTGCCCTGCGCGCGCTTGCTCGCCAGGTACTCCTCGAACCCGTGCGCCGCGACGGCGTCGAACAGGCCCTGCTTGTCGCCGAAGTGGTGGTAGAGGGTCGGCGCCCCGACCCCGGCGGCGGTGCAGACGGCCCGCGTCGAGACGGGCTCGCCGTCCGACTCGGTGAGCAGCCGCGCCGCCGCGCGCACGATCCGGTCCCGCGTGGCGCGGTCCTTCTGAGCAGTCACAACAACGATGTTACAGATACTTCCGGATCGTTGCTAAGCATGAGCCCTGTAGCGTGACTATAATCTTTCTTATATCAACGCTATGGACGGCCGTGCGGCCGTCACGACACGAGAGGGGGCGCCGCCATGCGCAGCGCCGTGCTCACTGCCCCGGGCGGGCCGCTGGAGATCGTCGAGCGCGAGGAGCCCCGGCCCGGCCCCGGCGAGATCCTGGTGCGGGTCACCGCCTGCGGGATGTGCTTCTCCGAGGTCAACCACCTGCGGGGCCACTACCCGTTCGGAACGTTCCCCGTCGTCCCCGGACACGAGATCAGCGGCGTCGTCGCGGCGCTCGGCGAGGGCGTCGGCTGGCCGGAGGTCGGCACCGCGGTCGGCGCCGCCTGGCTGCACGGGTCCTGCGGCCACTGCGACCAGTGCGCCCGCGGCGACCAGATCCTGTGCACGGGCGCGCCGAAGCAGGTCACCGGCGTCAACCGCGACGGCGGGTACACCGAGTACTTCGTCGGCCGCGCCGGGTTCGTCACCCCGCTGCCGGACGGCCTGGACCCGGTCGCCGGCGCGCCGCTGATGTGCGCCGGCCTCACCGCGTTCAACGGGCTCCGGCAGGCCGGGGCCGCCGCCGGGTCGAAGGTGGCCGTGCTCGGCACCGGCGGCGTCGGGACGATGGCCCAGCGGTTCGCCGCCGCGATGGGCGCCCGCGTCGCCGTGGTGTCGCGGTCGCGCCGTGCCGAGAAGGAGGCCCTCGGCCTCGGCGCCGACCTGTTCGTCGCGACCGACGAGCAGGACCCGGCCGAGGCGCTGCGGGCATGGGGCGGCGCCGACCTGGTGGTCAACACCGCGCCCGACACCGCGACGGGGCTCGCCGCGTTCGGCGGCCTGCGCCCGGACGGGACCCTGCTCTACCTCGGCATGGGCGCCGAGAACGTGAGCGTGCCGCCGATGGCCCTGGTCGCCGGCCGGCTGCGCGTGATGGGCGTGCCGTCGGGCTCCCCGCACGACCTGCGCGACACCCTCGCGTTCGCGGTGGCGCACGGGATCGTCCCCGAGGTCACCCCCGTCACGCTGGACGAGGCCCCGGGCGTCCTCGCGGCGATGGACGAGGGCGCCCACCGGGGCCGCGCGGTCATCACCTTCGCGTGAACCGCCTCCACGGCCGCGCCCGCTCGTAGGCGGCGCACGCGGCCATCACCAGGGCGTCGGCGTGCCGGGCGCCGACGACCTGGAGACCGACGGGCAGGCCGCGGGAGGTGAAGCCGCACGGCAGGCTCGCCGCGGGCTGCTGGGTCATGTTGAACGGGTAGGTGAACGGGGTCCAGCCCGTCCAGCGCGGGGAGGGCGAGCCCGGCGGGACCTCCAGGCCGGCCTCGAACGCGGCGATCGGCATCGTCGGGGTGAGCAGCAGGTCGTAGCGCTCGTGGAACAGGCCCATCACCCGGCCGAGCTCCATGCGGCGGGCCGTGGCCGTCAGATAGTCCAGCGCCGAGTACCGCGCGCCCTGCTCGCAGATCTCCCGCAGGCCCGGGTCGAGCAGGCCGCGCTCCTCGGGCGACAGGTGCTCGACGACCTTGGCGGCGCCCGCGAACCACAGGACCTCGAACGCCTCGACCGGGTCCCCGAAGCCGGGGTCGACCCGCTCGACCTTCGCGCCGAGCTCGGCGAAGACCTCGACGGCGGCCGCGACCGGCGCCGCGACCTCCGGATCGACCTTCGCGAACCCGAGGTCGGGGCTGAACGCGACGCGCAGGCCGGTCAGGTCGTCCCGCCCGGCGCCGGCGGCCCCGGCCTCGGCGAACGCGACGTCCGGCGGCGGCAGCGCCGACCAGTCGCGGCCGTCGGCCCCGCAGACGGCGTCGAGCAGCAGGGCCGCGTCCGCCACGGTGTTGGTCATGGGGCCGGTGTGCGCGAGCGTCCCGAACGGGCTCGCCGGGTAGTGCGGGATGCGGCCGTACGTCGGCTTGATCGTGAAGGTGCCGGTGAACGCGGCGGGGATGCGCACCGAGCCGCCGCCGTCGGTGCCGAGGGCGAGCGGCGCCATGCCCGCCGCCACCGCCGCCGCCGCGCCGCCGCTCGACCCGCCCGGCGTGCGGGAGGGGTCCCACGGGTTGCGGGTGACGCCGGTCAGCGGGTTGTCGGTCACGCCCTTCCACGCGAACTCCGGCGTCGTCGTCTTGCCGACGAACACCGCGCCCTGCTCGCGCAGGCGGGCGACGGACGGCGCGTCCTCGTCCCAGGGGCGGGCGGGGTCGATCGTCCTGGAGCCGCGCAGCGTCGGCCAGCCGCGGGTGAGCAGGACGTCCTTGATGGAGACCGGCACGCCGTCCAGCGGCCCGAGCGTCGCGCCGCGCCGCCACCGCTCGGTCGCGGCGCGCGCCATGTCGAGGGTGGTCTCCTCGTCGAGGAGGCAGAACGCGTTGAGCTCCGGGTCGTCCCGCTCGATCCGGGCGAGGACGGCCCCGGCGGCCTCGACCGGGGACAGCGCCCCGGCCCGGTACTCCGCGAGCAGTTCGGTCGCGGTCAGATCGGCCGCATCGGCCATGGCTACCCCCTCTGGTGTGATGCCGCCCGCTCCGAGCCCACGTACCCGAGGCGCTTGTCCACGACGTTGCGCAGGGGGCGGCCGGACACGTAGCGGCCGAGGTTGTCGGCGAACAGCCGGACCAGCTCGTCCCGCCAGCCGATCACGTCGCCGGACATGTGCGGGGAGACGATGACGCCCGGCATCTCCCACAGCGGCGAGGACGCCTTCAGCGGCTCGTCCTCGAAGACGTCGAGCGCGGCGCCCGCGATCCGGCCCGCGCGCAGCGCCTCGACGAGATCGTCCTCGGCCACCAGTCCGCCGCGCCCGACGTTGACCAGCCGCGCGGACGGCCGCATCCGCTTCAGCGCAGCGGCGTCGATCATGCCCCGGGTCTGCGGGGTGAGGGGCGCGGCCAGCACGACGTAGTCGGCGGCGGCGAGCGCCTCGGCCAGCCGCTCCATCGGGTGGACGACGCCGAGGTCGGGGTCGGCCTCGCGGGCGGTGCGCCCGGCGCCGGAGACGGCCAGGCCCGCCGCCGACAGCCGCCGGCCGATCGCGCGGCCGATCGGACCGGTGCCGACGACCAGCGCGCGGGCGCCGGTGATCCGCTCGGTCTCGCGGTGCCGCCAGCGCCGCTCGCCCTGGAGCCGGAGGGTGGTGTGCAGGTCCTTGGCGAAGGCCAGCACGAGCCCGAGGACGTATTCTGCGATCGGCTCGTCGAAGACGCCGCGCGAGTTGGTGACAACCGTGTCACTGTGGATGAGCCCGGGGAACATGAGCCGGTCGACGCCGGCACTGGCGATGTGGACCCAGCGGGGGCCGCCGGCCTCCGGCCACGCGCCGGCCAGGGCGTCCGACAGGAAGTCCCACATGAACAGGACGTCGGCGCCGGGAAGCGCCTGGGCCAGCTCTGTTTCACGTACGTAACGGACGCGCGCGAGGCCCTCCGCCGCCTCCATACCGCGCGGATCGACGTCGCCCAGCAGGACCACCACGTCAGGCGGGCCAGCGGATGCGTGCTGAGCAGGGTGCATCGGCGTCACTTCCGGGGTGTGCGGAGTTTACGAGAAGGCAACGGCGGGAGGCATTGACACGCTAGGAACCGTTCGTAGGATTGTCAACAATCAACGCGGTGGACCGCGGCCCCGGCCACCGCGATGGGATATGTGCTGCAAGACCGTCGCAACCCGTGCCCAGCAGGGCCAGGACGGATCCCAGAGCGCTCTAACAGCCCCCGTCGGGGGTGTGGGGGGACGTCCTCCCACGAACATGGAGAGTCCTTCGGGTGGCGACGCTCTCGCCCACCCCTGTTCACGGGGAGGTCAGCATGCCCAAGCTCATGACCATCACTCTGGAGCGCCGCGGCGTGACCTGCGTCGCGGAGCTTCTCGAGAAGGACGCGCCGAGGACCTGCGAAGCGGTCTGGAACGCTCTACCGCTCGGAGGCGAGGCGTACCACGCCAAGTACGCCCGCAACGAGGTGTACACGATGGTCGAGCGGTTCTCCGACGATGAGGTCGGTCTGGAGAACCCCACCGTCACCCCCATCCCGGGTGACGTCGTCTACTTCTCCTTCCCGGGCGGGATGCTCGACCGGAAGTTCAAGGAGGAGAAGAACATCCACGCGCTGCCCGGCGTCATCGACCTCGCGATCTTCTACGGCCGCAACAACCTGCTGCTGAACGGGGACGTCGGCTGGGTCCCCGGCAACGTCTACGCGACGATCGTCGACGGCCTGGACCGGATGGCCGAGGCGTGCAACGACGTGTGGCGGTCCGGCGGCGTCGGCGAGCGCCTCCTCTACGCACGCGCAGAGTCCTAGAGTGGCGGCCGCGCAGATGACATTCGACCCCTCGCTGGTCGTCGGACCAGAGCTGCTCGCCCAGCACGGCATCGGGGTGGTCGCTCCGTTCGACTTCGCCCTCGACCGGGAACTGTGGCGCTGGACGCCCGACGACGTGTCGCTGTTCATGACCCGGCTGCCGTACGTGCCGGTCCCGGTCACGGTGGAGATGGCCTCCGCGCTGTCGGACCAGTCGATCGTCCGGCAGGCGACCCGCGACGTCCTGGCCCCCGAGCCGCTGGCGGTCGCCTACGCGTGCGCGTCGGGCAGCTTCATCCGCGGCAGGGCGGGCGAGCTCCAGCTGCACCAGTCGATGCTGCAGGCCGGCGCGCCGGTCTCGACGACGACCTCGGGCGCGCTGGTGGAGTCGCTGGGGCTGCTCGGCGCCCGGCGCATCGCGGTCGTCACGCCCTACATCGACGCCGTCACCGAGCGGCTCGTGTCGTTCCTCGGCGAGCACGGCATCGAGGTGGTCACCTCGGTCGGGCTGGGGCTGCTCAGCCACATCTGGAAGGTCGGCTACGGCGAGATCGTGTCGGCGGTGTCGGCGGTGGACTGCCCCGAGGCCGAGGCCGTCTTCATCAGCTGCACGAACGTCCCGACCTACGACATCATCGCCCCGCTGGAGCAGATGATCGGAAAGCCGGTGCTGACCGCCAACCAGGTGACGATGTGCTCGGCCCTGCGCGCCATGGGCCGAGCGGCGTCCGGCCCCGGGCAGTCCCTGGTCAGTCTCGCTCCCTTCACGGCGGCCTAGCCGCCATGATCCCCAAAGGTAGGATTGTCGACCACATGCGACAGAACGGGTTGCGCGCGGGGTTCCTCTACCCCGGCTACAGCGCCGAGGACGACTACCCCGCCATCGAGCGCGCCCTGGGAGAGGTCAGCCTCCCGGTCGTGCACACGCTGATGCGCGAGGACGCCCACCGCGTCGACGCACTGCTGGACATCGGCGGCGCCGACGTGCTCGGCGAGGGCGCCCGCACGCTGCGCGACCTCGGCGTAAAAGCCGCCGTGTGGGCCTGCACCAGCGGGAGCTTCGTGTTCGGCTGGGACGGCGCCGCGCAGCAGGTCGCGGGCGTCCGCGAGGCGGCGGGCGTGCCCGCCTCCAGCACGTCGTTCGCGTTCGTGCACGCGGCGCGGGCCCTCGGCGTGACCCGGGTCGCGGTCGCCGCGACCTATCCGGCCGACGTCGCCGAACGGTTCGTCGCGTTCCTCGCCCACGCCGGCATCGAGGTGGTGGCGCTGTCCTGCCGGGGCATCGTCACCGCCGCCGAGGTCGGCACCCTCGGCCGCGACGAGGTGCTGGAGTTCGTCGCGGCCAACGACCATCCGGACGCCGAGGCGGTGCTGGTGCCCGACACCGCGCTGCACACCGTGTCCTGGCTCGACGAGCTGGAGGCGCGGGTCGGCAAGCCCGTGCTGACCGCCAACCAGGTGAGCGTCTGGGAGGGGCTGCGGCTCGCGTCCGGCCCCGAGGGGCTCCCGCCGCGCACCGGGCTGGGCCGGCTGTTCGCCGTCCCCGCCGCCGTGCCCCTGCAGGGGCGAGATACCTGGCAGATATGAGAAGCCGAAAGGGAACCGCGCATGGGCCGACTGGGTGAGCTGGAGCCTGTTCCCCGCAGGTCGACGGTGGAGATCGTCTCGGACGAGCTGCGTTCGGCGATCATGTACGGGTCGCTGGAGCCCGGCGCACAGCTCGGCGAGGCCGAGCTCGCCGCGCGCCTCGGCATCAGCCGCGGACCGCTGCGCGAGGCCATGCAGCGCCTCGTCCAGGAGGGGCTGCTGGTCAGCGAGCCGCACCGCGGGCTCTTCGTGATCACGCTGGACGAGGGGGACGTCGAGGACGTCTACCTCGCCCGGCTCGCGATCGAACGCGAGGCCTGCCGGCTGATCATGGACCGGAACCGGGGCGAGGCGGTGGCCCGGCTCACCGAGGCCCTGGAGGCGCTCGTGGCCGCCGCCCGCGAGCGCGACCGGGTCGCGATGAGCGACGCCGACCAGGCGTTCCACGAGGTGCTGGTCAGCTCGTCGGGCAGCCCGCGGCTGGAGCGGATGGCGCACACGCTGCTGGTGGAGACGCGCATGTGCCTGAACGCGCTGCAGGACACCTATCCCGAGCCCGCCGACCTCGTCGAGGAGCACCGGAGGCTCGTCGACGCGATCGGCGACGGGGAGGAGGAGCACCTGCTCACCCTCATCGAGGAGCACATGACCGACTCCATCCACCGGCTCCGCGAGTCCTAGCTTCCGGCCCCGCCACACAGGGGCACCGGCCCTGGACAACGGACCCGGGGTCACCTAAATTGCAGATTGTCGACAATCTACCGGAGGGACGTCCATGGCGACGCTGTCTCCCCTGCTCAAGCAGGCCACCCCCGTCCTCGCCGAGCGCGGCGAGGGCGTCTACCTCTACGACGCCGAGGGCCGCCGTCACCTGGACTTCACCGCGGGCATCGGCGTCACCAACACCGGCCACTGCCACCCGCGCGTGGTCGAGGCCGCGCAGCGGCAGGTGGGCACGCTCATCCACGGCCAGTACACGACCGTCATGCACCGGCCGCTGCTGCGGCTGACCGAGGCGCTCGGCGAGGTGCTGCCGGAGGGCCTGGACTCGCTGTTCTTCCTCAACAGCGGCAGCGAGGCGGTCGAGGCGTCCATCCGGCTGGCCCGGCACGCCACCGGCCGGCAGAACATCGTCGTCTTCCACGGCTCCTTCCACGGCCGGACGATGGGCGCCGCCGCGCTCACCACGGCGGGCACGAAGTTCCGCGCCGGGATCGGCCCGCTGATGCCGGGGGCCGCGATCGCGCCGTTCCCGCAGGCCTACCGGTACGGGTGGTCGGAGGAGGAGGCGACGCGGTTCGCGCTGCGCGAACTCGACTACCTGCTCGTCACCGCGAGCCCCGCGTCCGACACGGCCGCGTTCGTGGTCGAGCCCGTTCTCGGCGAGGGCGGCTACATCCCCGCGCCGCCCGCCTTCCTGGAGGGACTGCGCGAGCGCGCCGACCGGCACGGCATCCTGCTGATCGTGGACGAGGTGCAGACCGGGTTCGGGCGGACCGGCCGGTTCTGGGGCCACGAGCACGCGGCCGCGCGCCCCGACGTCCTGATCACGGCCAAGGGCCTGGCGAGCGGGTTCCCGCTGTCGGCCATCGCGGCGCCGGCGGCGCTGATGGAGAAGGCCCGCCCGGGGTCGCAGGGCGGCACGTACGGGGGCAACGCGGTCGCGTGCGCCGCCGCGCTCGCCACCCTGCAGGTCATCGCCGACGAGGACCTGGTCGGCAACGCCGCCGTGCAGGGCGCGCGGCTGAACGACGGGCTCCGCAAGGTCGCCGCCGACCATCCGGCGATCGGCGACGTGCGCGGGCTCGGGCTGATGCAGGCCAGCGAGTTCACCACGCCGGACGGCGAACCCGACGCCGCCGCGGCGGCGCGGGCGCACGGGGCCGCCGCCGAGCGCGGGCTCCTCCTGCTGACCTGCGGCGCGTACGGCAACGTCGTCCGGATGATCCCGCCGCTGATCGTCACCGGGGAGCAGATCGACGACGGGCTCGCCCTGTGGGCGGACGCCGTCGCCGACGCCCTCGGCTAGGGCCCGCGCCTCAGCGCGGGTCCTTCGGGCCGGTCCTGCGGTAGACGATCGTGAGGGCGACCACGACCACGATCAGGGCCGCCAGGACGATCCCGCCCTTGATCAGCCGGTCCACCAGCAGGTCGATGATCACATCGCCGTCGTCGGCGGCGAGGGTCACCGGTCCCCTCCGGTCCCGCGGGTCTCGGCCCGGTCGAGGTAGTGCAGTGCGCCGCGGGCGGCGAGCCGGCCGAGTTCGGACCGGCCGCCGCCCCGCCGCGCGCCGAGGCCGCCGCGGCCCGCCCCCGGTCCGGCCGCCGGGCGGTCGGCCCAGGCGCGCAGGGCCGGCTCGACCAGGCCGCGGGCCCGGCCGAGCCGGCCGTGGCGCCTGAGCATGATCGCCACGCTGAACACCGCGACGACCAGCAGCGCGATCCCGGCGACGATGATCGCAAAGCGGATCAGCAGGATGTTCATCACCTCGTCCATGTCGACCTTCCCCTCCGTCGAGTTTCTTTGGCACGGTCGTGCCAAAAAAGACTGTAGCACGGACGTGCTATAAAAGGACGGTGCCGAAGATCGTCGATCCCGAGGCCCGCCGCCGCGAGGTGGCCGAGGCCGTTTTCCGCGTCGTGCACCGGGACGGCCTGGAGCAGGCGTCGCTGCGCTCCGTCGCCGCCGAGGCGGGCCTGGCGATCGGATCGGTCCGGCACTACTTCGGTGGCCAGGCCGACATCATGATCTTCGCGATGCGCACGTTCGCCGAGCGGGCCGGCGAACGGCTGCGGCAGCGCGCGGGCCGGCTCGCCGTCCCCGACCCCGCCGCACCGCCCGCCGAGCATGCGGCGGCCATGGAGGCGCTGTTCGCCGAACTGCTGCCGCTGGACGCCGAGCGGCGCGAGGAGGCCGAGGTGTGGCTGGCCTTCGTGGTCGGCGCCCGCACCCGGCCCGAGCTGCGTCCGCTGGCCCGGGAGATGCACGACGACCTGCGCTCCATCGCGGCGCGGGTCCTGCGGGCGGCCCGCCTTGCCGGCGCCCTGCGCCCCGATCTGGACGTCGAGGTGGAGGCCGCGCGGGTGCACGCGCTGGTGGACGGCCTGTCCTCGCACGCCGTCCTGCAGCCCGAAGGCACCGACCCGGCCGGGCTGCGGGCCGTGCTGCGCCGGCACGTCAGCGAGCTGTCCGGCGTACCCGCGGACGACCTGCCCGCACCGCCCGGCCTGGAGGACCCGCGCGCCGGGGAGTGACGCGCCGCCTGCTAGATTCCGAACCTCGTTCTGTACGAGGAGGCGCGGTGAACCCCTGGCAGACCCCGGAGCGCGCGGCGCTGCGCGCCCTGGTCCGCGACTTCACCGCGCGGGAGATCGTCCCGTTCCTCGCCGGCTGGGAGGACGCGGGCGAGCTGCCCCGCTCCCTGCACGCCCGGGCCGCCGAGGCGGGACTGCTCGGGGCCGGGTTCCCGGAGGAGGCGGGCGGGTCCGGCGGGGAGCTGTTCGACGCGCTGATCGTCGCCGAGGAGATCATTCAGTCCGGCGGGTCGGGCGGCGTGGTGGCCTCCCTGTTCACGCACGGGATCGCGCTCCCCCACATCATCGCCTCCGGGGACGAGGCGCTGATCGACCGGTTCGCGCGGCCGGCGCTCGCCGGGGAGCTGATCGGCGCGCTCGGCGTCACCGAGCCCGGCACCGGGTCGGACGTCGCGGGCCTCCGCACGACCGCCGTCCGCGACGGCGGGCACTACGTCGTCGACGGCGCCAAGATGTTCATCACCTCGGGGGTGCGGGCCGACTTCGTCACCACGGCGGTGCGGACGGGCGGGCCCGGCTTCGACGGCATCTCCCTGCTGGTCGTGGAGAAGGGCGCCCCCGGGTTCACCGTCTCGAAGCCACTGCGCAAGATGGGCTGGCTCTGCTCCGACACCGCCGAGCTGTCGTTCGACGGCGTCCGCGTCCCCGCGCAGAACCTGGTCGGCGCGGAGAACAGCGGGTTCCTGCAGATCGTCCAGAACTTCGTGACCGAGCGGCTCTCCCTGGCCGTCCAGGCCTATGCGACGGCGCAGCGCTGCCTGGACCTCACCCTGGCCTGGGTCCGGGACCGGGAGACGTTCGGGCGCCCGCTGGCCTCCCGGCAGCTCGTCCGGCACAAGATCGCCGAGATGGCGCGGCGGACCGACGTCGCCCGCACCTACACCCGCGCGGTCGCCGAACGGCACGCCGCCGGGGAGGACGTCCTCACCGAGACCGCCTACGCCAAGAACACCGCCGTCCTCGCCTGCGAGCACGTCGTGCACGAGGCCGTCCAGCTGCACGGCGGGATGGGCTACATGCGCGAGTCGGAGGTGGAGCGCCACTACCGCGACGCCCGCATCCTCGGCATCGGCGGCGGCACCAACGAGATCATGAACGAGATCGCCGCCAAGCGCCTCGGGCTGTGAGACCGGCCGCCGCGCGGCGGCGCCCGGCGGTGAAAGGGGAGGCCGCCGGGCGCCGCCGTCTCCGGGTCAGCCGAGGGGCTTCGCGCAGTCGATGGGCCAGTACGGGCCCCAGACGTCGAGCGAGTTCAGCACGAACTTGATCATCACCGGGTCGAAGGCGATGCCGACGTGCGCGTTGGCGTCGTTCGCGCACTTGTCCTGCAGCAGGACGTTCTGCGCGTTGGAGCCGTTGAGGAACTCCGAGGTGTAGGGCGTGACGACCTCGTCGTACTTGGTGGACAGCACGATGTAGGTCGGGCCGGGCACGGTGTCGCCGCCCTCGTTCAGCTTCTTCAGGAAGTCCGAGCCGACGATCTGCTGGCCCGCCGACGGCGCGGCCTTCACGACCGCCTGCGTGATGCCGAGCAGGCTGCCCAGCTCCACCAGCCCGGACATGTTGGTGCCGTGGTTGGACGGCACGATGCCGACCAGCTTGTTGACCTTCGCGGCCCCGCCGAGGAACTTCATGTAGTACCGGGGCATCATGCCGCCCTGCGAGTGCCCGACGATGTCGACCTTGGACGCCCCGGTGGAGGCCGTGACCTTGTCGACGAAGGCCGACAGCTCACCGGCCGACGTGGGAATGTCGTTGATCCCCTGAATGGGGCCGTCCTTCGGCCCGCCGTAGTTGAGGGCGTAGACGCAGTACCCGGCCTTCTTCAGCGCCGGGGAGAGCTTCTGCCAGTTGAACGCCATGTTCTCGAACGTCCCGTGCACGAGGACCACGGGGCGGGGGTGGAAGAACGAGGGCTTGCAGTTCCAGTCGTTCGCCCCTTCCGGGCTCGTCTCGGCGTGCGCGGCGGGCGCGACCGTCCCGGCCAGGCCGAGAGCGACGGGGACCGCCGCGGCGATGACCGCCCAAGAGCGGAGTCGTTTGGAACGCATGGGCATCTCCCTAATGCGGGCACGCCGAACAGGGCCGGTGTCCGGCCTTCTGGTCGTCGTGTTGATCGGGGTGGAGTGCCCACAAGGTACGACCGCTTTCCGGCGCAGTCTTGTGGAATGGCCGCCGGTTACCGCGAGGGAATTGTCAGCCGATTCACAATCGGCTCGGCGCGCGGGCGCGTGGCCTGCGGCCTCATGCGCGGGTGAGTCCGTCGACGAGCGCGCGCAGGCCGTCGAGGTAGGTGTCCTGCGCGGTCAGCGTCGCCCAGCGGCCCGACAGGGACGCCAGCCGCGGCAGCTCCGCCGGGTCGAGGTCGGCGAAGACCCGGTCGCGGTAGGTGGGCCGGTCGTCGTCGGCGCGCCTGCGGGCGGACGCGGCCCGCACGAGCATCTCCCCCGCCGTGTAGTACCAGACCGCCCGGTAGCCGTGGACGGCCTGCTCGATGGTGAGGCCGCATTCCATCAGGGCGTCCACGATCCGCTCGTTGTACCAGAGCGCCTCCTCCGCCATCAGGTCGTCGGCGGTGAGCACCTCCACGATCCACGGGCAGGCGGCCAGCGTCTCGCGGAGGGTCGCGGCCAGCACGACGACCCGCTCGCGGGGATCGCGGGGCAGTTCGGGCCTGCGCAGCGTCCGGGCGGCGAAGTCCTCCAGCAGCAGGAGCAGGAGTTCCTCCTTGTCGCGCACGTGATGGTAGAGCGCCATCGGCGTGCTCCCGACCTCCTTGGCCAGCCGCCGCATGGTCAGCCTGCCGGCCCCCTCCTCGTCCACGATCCGGCGGGCGGTCTCGATGATCTCCGCGCGGGAGATGCGGGGCGGCCTGCCGCCGCCCCGCCGCTCTGGGGACGCCATCCCCCCATCATCGCGCATGCGCGCACCCCCGGCTGGACAGGCGGACGCGACTCCGAGTAGGTTTTTATACATGTACAGAAAATCGAGACCAGGGGTGGTGCTGGCGGCCGCGTGCGTCGCCCAGTTCGTCGTCGCCCTGGACATGGCGGTGGTCAACGTCGCGCTGCCCGCGATCCGCACGTCCCTCGGCTTCGCCCCGGTCGACCTGGCCTGGGTCGTGCACGTCTACGCGCTCACCTTCGGCGGCTTCCTGCTGCTCGGCGGCCGGGCCGGCGACCTGTACGGGCGGCGCCGGCTGTTCGTCCTCGGGCTCGCGGTCTTCGGCCTCTGCTCGCTCGGCGGCGGCCTGGCCCAGGCGCCCTGGCAGCTCGTCGCCGCCCGGGCCGGGCAGGGCGTCGGCGCCGCGGCCGTCGCCCCGGCGGCGCTCGCGCTGCTGACGACCACGTTCGAGGGCCGTGCCCGCGTCCGGGCGCTCGGCGTGTGGAGCGCGGTGAACGCCGCGGGCGGCGCGCTCGGCGTCCTCGCCGGCGGCCTCCTGACCGAGTACGCGGGCTGGCGCTGGGTGATGCTGGTCAACCTGCCGATCGTCGCGGCCGCCCTGGCCCTCGTCCCGGCGGGGGTCCCCGCGGCGCGGGCCGCCGTGCGGGAGCGGGCGGACGTGCTCGGCGCGGTGCTCGCCACCGGCGGCATCGGGCTCCTGGTGTTCGGCGTCGTCCGCACCGACACCCGCGGCTGGACCTCCACGGCGACCCTCGCCACCCTGGTCGCGGCGACGGTCCTCCTCGCGGCGTTCGTGTTCGCCGAGTCCAGGTCGCCGGCCCCGCTCATCCGGCTCGGCCTGCTGCGCGGACGCTGGGTGGCCGGGGCGAACCTGATCGTGTTCTTCGCCGCCGCGGGCCAGTTCTCCGCCTTCTACTTCGTGTCCCTCTACATGCAGCAGGTCCTGCACATGGGGGCGGCCGAGACGGGCGCCGCGTTCCTGCCGTTCTCCGCGGGGCTGGTGGCCGGGACCGTGGCCGCCACCCGGATCACCTCGGCCCGCTCGCCGCGCGCGGCGCTCATCCCGGGCGGCCTGCTCGCCGCCGCGGGGCTCGGCTGGTTCGCCCTCATCAGCCCCGGCGGGGGCTTCCTCACCGACGTCCTCGGACCGTCCCTGCTCTGCAGCGTCGGTACCGGCCTCGTCCTCGCCCCGGTCGCGGTCGCCGCCACCACCGGCGTCGCCCCCCGCGAGGCGGGCACGGCCTCGGGCCTGCTCAACAGCTCCCGCCAGCTCGGCGGCTGCATCGGCCTGGCGGCCCTGGCGACCGTCGCCGCCCACCGCACCGGCGGCGCCGCGACCGGGCCCGCGCTGAACGACGGCTACGCCCTGAGCCTCGCCGTCTCCGCCGCCCTCTTCCTCATCGCGGCCGCGGTCGCCGTGGCCCTCCCCCGCCGCGGGACGGCCGCCGCGCCCTCCCCCGCACCCAGGGAAAACCGACTGGAAGGAACACCCTCATGAACCCGATCGACATGTTCGCCTCCGCCCTCACCTTCCACCCGGACGGCGCGGTCCGCGCGGCCGAGCGCCGCATGACCGACGACGACGGCGGCTGGCAGATCGCGGCGTTCCACGTCGAGACCGACGAGGACGTCCACGCCGACCACTGGGAGGCGCACCCGGCCGCGGAGGAGGCGGTGTGCTGCCTGTCCGGCGCTCTGCGGATCTACTTCCGTGCCGAGGAGCCCGGCGGCGAGGAGGAGATGGTGCCGCTGCCCGCAGGCACGGCCGTCGTCGTTCCCCGGGGCCGCTGGCACCGCCTGGAACTGGACGCCCCGAGCGACATCATGTCCGTCACCCTCCGCCGCGGCACCCGCCATGAGAAGCGCGCCGTCTGAGGCGCTCCGGTGGCCGTGCCCGCGGCGGGCACGGCCACCCGTCCCGGTCAGGCCTGGGCCACGGCGCCTTCCTTGAGGAGGGTCTCGGCGTCGTCGAAGCCCAGGTCCTCCAGGACGGCCCTGGTCTGGCCGCCGGGAAGGACGGGGACGCCGTCGGTCTCGGCCGGGGTCCGGGAGAAGCGGGGGGCCGGGGCGGGCTGGCGGTGGCCGGCGAGGTCGGGGAAGACCTCGCGGGATGTGTTGAAGGGATGCTCGGCGGCCTCGGTCATCGACAGGACGGGGGCCACGCAGGCGTCGCTGGGGACGAAGACCTCCGTCCACTCGTCGCGGGTCCTCGTGCGGAAGGCGGCGGCGAAGCGCTCGCGCATGGCCGGCCACCGGTCGCGGTCGTACTGGGCGGGGAGGTCCTCCCCGTCGAGGCCGAGACGGCGGAGGAACTCGGCGTAGAACTGCGGCTCGATGGCGCCGACGGCCATGTGGCGGCCGTCGGAGGTCTCGTAGACGTCGTACCAGGGGGCGCCGGTGTCGAGCATGTTGACGCCGCGGCGGTCCTCCCAGATGCCGCCCGCGAGGAAGCCGTGGATGAAGGTGGACAGGTGGGCGGTGCCGTCCACGATGGCGGCGTCGACGACCTGGCCCCGCCCGTTCGCCCGCGTTTCGAGCAGCGCCGCGAGGACGCCGGTGACGAGGTACATGCTGCCGCCCGCGAAGTCGCCGAGCAGGTTCATCGGGACCTGGGGCGGCCCGCCCGCGCGGCCGATGGCGTGCAGGGCGCCGGTGATCGCGATGTACCCGACGTCGTGGCCCGCGGTGTGCGCCAGCGGCCCCTGCTGCCCCCAGCCGGTCATCCGCCCGTAGACCAGGCGGGGGTTGCGGGCCAGGCAGTCGTCGGGGCCGATGCCGAGGCGCTCGGTGACGCCGGGGCGGAAACCTTCGAGCAGGACGTCGGACTTCTCCACCAGGCGGAGGACGACCTCCTTGCCGCGCTCGCTCTTGAGGTCGATGGCGATCGACCGCTTGCCGCGGTTGGTGAAGTCGGTGCCGCCGGCGGTCTCGCCGTCGCGGACGGCGGAGGCGCGGTCGACGCGGATCACGTCGGCGCCGAGGTCGGCCAGCAGCATCGCCGCGAACGGCCCCGGCCCGATCCCGGCCAGCTCGATCACCCGTACTCCGGAGAGCGGCCCGTTGCCCATCTGCGACTCCCTGAATCTCGTTCGGTTCCCCCTCCAGTGTGCCCGATCGAGGTAAGCGGGTGCTGACCAGACCCGCCCTAACGGGCGGTGAGGATCACGGGCGTTCCGGGGGCGCCCCTGGCGGTGAGGAGGCGGTCGCGCGTCGCCGGATCCTGAACCCCCTCGGCGTGCGGGACGAGACCGCGTCCCGCCGCGGCCAGGTAGTACCAGCGGTCCGACGGGGCGCGCCACCACGTCCCGCTGACCGGGCGCCGGACGTCGCAGGCGCCCGTGGCGCGGTTCTCCGCCCCGAGCAGGGTCGCGAAGGCGGCGGCGCCGCCGTCGGCGTACGCCAGCCGGGTGCAGGTCCAGTCGGCGCTCTTCCCGCCGTGCGGCAGCGTCCCCGACCAGAAGTCGAACGCCATCGCCGCGGAGACGGGCCGCGAGGGCGCGGGGATGGCGCAGGCCAGCCTCTTCCAGAACGACCGGGCGGTGCGGCCGAGCGCGGCCGGACGGTCGGGGCCGCCCGGCCTGCGGTCCGGGGCGCGGTAGCCGAGGACGGCGGCCCGCGAGCCGCCGAGGTCGCCGACCGTCCGCGGGCCGAGGTGGAAGAGCGGGCCGCGGCCGCAGTCGGTGCCGGGGCGGACGGGCGCCGTCACGCCGCCGTACGTGGCGAGCCGCCCCCCGGCGAGGGATTCCGGCCGGGCGTCCCAGGGCGCGAGGAGGTAGCGGCCGCCGCCGAGGGCGATCGGCGCGGACGGGTCGGCGCCGATCGCGGCGACGTCCACGCGGCCGGAGACGTAGCGGGCCAGGCGTGCGCCGCTGCGCATCACGGCGAGCGGCGCGCCGTCCACCCGGCCGGCGTACAGGAGCTGCGCGACGCCGCTGTCGGGGCGGCGGCCCCCGGGGGCGGCCGCCCACGCGGCGGCGGCGCGCCGGCCGAACGCCCGGTCGCCGGCGAGCTCGCCGCGGGCGGGCCAGACGTCGAGGGAGCGGGCGCCGCGCGTCCAGGCGTCCGGCGCCGCCGCGACGAGGCCGAGACCGCGGGCCGACGCCTCGCGCGGGCCCTCCCGTTCGGTCACCAGGAGCGCGCCGACCAGCGCGGCGGTGAGGAAGGCCGCGGCCGCGAGCGGGAGCATCGAGCGGGTGCGGACGGGGCGCAGCAGCTCCGGCTCGAACCGGTCGGCGCGGCGGGGCACGGGCACCTCGACGGCCTCGGCGGCGCGGATCACCGGCCAGGGGTCGCGCACCCGCAGCTCGATCAGCTGGTCGCGGACGGCGTAGCGGGGCATCCCCTCCACGTTCCGCAGGACGTAGGCGACGCGGACGTGGGGGTCGAGCCTGGACAGCGCCGCGGTCAGCGCCGGGTCGGGCAGGCGGGCGGGGAGCGCGCGCAGCCACGGGCCGAGGCCGATCTGCAGGCGGCGGGACGGGCGCAGCGACCGGCGCAGCACGCGGGTGCGGCGCCGGGCGTGCCCGGCGGCGGAGCGGTCGCGGGCGCCGCGCGCGGTGGAGTCCACGATCCGGCGGGCGATCGCCAGCCGGTAGACGCGCTTTCCCCGTCCCGGTAGAACGAAATACGCCATCCGCACAAGGTCGCCATAAGCCGATTCTGCCGGCGGTGTTTCCTTGTACGGATTCGTCATGACATCGTCCGTCACGGCGGGCCACTCCCTCTGGGGCAGTTCCTTCGTCGCGAACACCGAGGTTAGGACGGAGAGGGGCGGCACCGGAGCGCAATTGGCACAACGATTAACCGGCCGTATGGAAATGTCATCTCATTTCCATACGAGACGCCGGGGCGGTCGGGCCGGGCCTTCCCGGCGAGAGCAGCCACGCCCGTTTCCTCCCCGTACTACGCTGTTGCCCTCGGGGAACCGCCCCGGGCCGCGCCGCATCGAATGACCGCGCCCCGCCGCGCCCCGGACGAGACGAGCGACCGAGAGGGAACCCCCGACCCATGACCGAGGACGTTCCGGGCTACCGGGTGCTGGAGCAGGTCGGCGAGGGCGGCTTCAGCGTCGTCTACCGCGCCCACCAGGAGCGCCTGGACCGGATGGTCGCGCTGAAGGTCCTGTCGATCAGCGCGGTCGACGACGCGGCGATGCGGCGGTTCCAGCGCGAGTGCAAGATCACCGGGCGGCTCTCCGGACACCCGAACATCGTGACCGTGCTCGACACCGGCACCACCCGGTCCGGGCGCCCCTACATCGTGATGGAGTACTTCGAGCACGGCGCGCTCACCGACCGGCTCGCGCGGGAGGGGCCTCTGGCGTTCGCCGAGGTGCTGCGGATCGGGGTGAAGATGGCGGGCGCGCTCGCCGCCACGCATGAGACCGACGTCCTGCACCGGGACGTCAAGCCGCAGAACGTGCTGCTGTCGCGGTACGGGGAGCCCGCGCTCGCCGACTTCGGCATCGCCCGCCTGGTCGACAGCTTCGACGCCACCCACACGCAGGCCTTCACCCCGCACCACGCCGCCCCCGAGGTGCTGGAGGGCAGGCCGCCGGGCATCGGGTCCGACCTCTACTCGCTCGGCTCGACGCTCTACCAGCTGCTGTCCGGGCGGCCCGCGTTCAAGGGTCCGCCCCGCGAGGGCATCGCGCCGCTGATGCTGCGGATCCTGAACGACCCGCCGCCGCCGATCCCGCGCCCCGACGTCCCGCGGCAGGTCACCGACGTCATCGTGCGCTCGATGGCCAAGACGCCCGACGAGCGGTTCGCGAGCGCCGTGGAGTTCGCGCAGGCGCTCCAGCGCGTGCAGGCCGAGCTGGGGCTGCCGGTGACGGACGTCGCGCACAGCAGCCGCGGCGCGCTGGCGGCGCCGGACGCCGGCCCGCGCCTCACGTTCCCCGACACCTCCGCTCCGCCGGTGCCCGCGCCGGCACCGACCGCGCAGGCGCCTTCCCCGCCCGCCGTCGCACCGCCGGCTCCGGCTCCGGCGCCCGTCGCCGCGCCGAAGCCGCCGCCGTCGCCGTGGGCGCCCAACGCCCTCCCGTCGCAGGCCCCGGAAGCGGTGCTCCCCCAGGAGGGCCCGCCGCCCGCCCCGGAGGCCGCCTGGCCCCCGGCCCCGGCGCCCCAGGCCGGCGACCAGCGCGCGAGCGGCTCCTCCACGACGCCGCACACGACGCCGCAGGCGGGCCCGCACCAGACCACCTGGGACCGGCCGCACGACGGGCCCCGGCGCGGCCTGATCGTCGTGGCCGGAATCGTGCTCGCCGGCGGGCTGGCCCTCGGCATCGGGGCGCTCGCGCTGTCGGGGGGCGGCGACGGCAAGGGCGGGACCGCCGCGACGTCGACGCCGCCGTCCCAGACCCAGACCGTCCCGCAGGGGCAGGCCACCCAGGCTCCGCAGGCGCCGATCCCGGCCTCGCAGCTCGCCGCGACCCGGCCGCGCAAGGTGGTCGCGCGACAGGTCGGGCGGACGGCGGCGCTCCTCTGGACGCTGCCGCCCGCCGCGCGCGGGCTGCCGCTCCTCGTCCAGCAGCAGCCCGCCGGGACCCGGCCGATCACGTCGGTGAAGGCGGGGTCGCAGTCGGCGACCATGCCGGGCCTGCGGCCGAACACGACCCACTGCTTCAAGGTCGGCGCGGTGCTGCGCCTCAACCAGGGCCAGGCGCCGGACGTGGCGTGGTCGGCGCCCGCCTGCGTCGGCAAGGCGAAGAAGCGCACCCAGCCGTGACCCTCGTGGAGGGGCCGGGGGTCAGGGCTCGCACGTCCAGACCGCCGGCCCCGCGAAGTTCCTCCAGTCGCCCGGCGTGTTGACCAGGTAACCGATGAGGTAGCCGGTCTTGCCGCTCCACGTGATGTCGGCGTACATGTCGCCGGCGAGGCTGGAGTCCTTGGGGTGCCTGTAGTACACGCCCTTCTTCTGGCAGTGCACGACGACGAGTTCGCCGTTGTTGTCGTTCATGGTGGCGACGGTCGTGCCGCCGTTGGCGTCGGCCGTGGCCCGGATGTAGGCGTTGGAGTTCCCGTTGCGTTCCACCGGGTACCTGGTCGCGGGTCCGGTGAGCCTGGCGTCGAGCGTCGCGTCCGCGCCCGTGCCCGCGCCGTTCACGGCGGCGACGGTGAAGGTGTAGGGCCCGTTCGTCCACACCTCCCCGAGCGTCGCGGTCATGGCCGAGCCCGTCGCGGCGGGCACCGTCCGGGTCCCCCTGACCGGGCCGTCCCAGCCGATCCGGTAGGCGGACGCGCCGGGCGGGGCCGTCCAGGAGACCTTCGTCCCGGACGCGGTGGCCTGCGCCTGGAGGCCGGTCGGCGCGCCGGGCGTCACGCACGGGCGGGCGGGATCACTGGGCGCCGACACCTGCTCGCGGGTCCGTCCCCGGCCGTCCCGGTAGCGGACGGCGACGCGGAAGCGGTACTCGCGGGCGCAGTCGCCGCCGGTGACGGTGAACGTGAAGGGCCCGGCGCCCGGCGCGATCGCGGCCGGGCGCGCCGCGAGGCCGGGCGGGACGTCCTTCAGCGCGTACCCGATGATCCCCTCGCCGTCCGAGGGCTGGAAGTCGATCCGCATCGTGCCCGCCCCGGGCGTGACCGACACGTTCAGCGGCGCGCCGGGCGGTTCGCCGGGGCGCGGTCGGCGGGGGTCCTGCGGGGCGGTCCGCGGCGGCGGGGCGGCGCCGCCGCCGGGCTGCGGGATGGCGCGGCGCACCGGGCCGCCCGCGACCTTGTCCCGGTACTTGTCGATGCCCTTGCCGACGCCCTGCCCGTCGATCACGACGGCGCGCGGGCCGGCCGGGTCGTTCGCCCACAGCAGGCCGTCGCGGACGAAGACGTCCAGCCTGGCGGGCCGCCCGCTGATCGGGACCGGCGCCTCGAACCGGTTGCCCGCCGCGTCGTACACGAGCAGGGACCCGGCCGTCTCGTCGGGGATGTAGACCCTGGACCCGAGCATGTGCGGCGGCCGGTACCGGTGCTTCGGCATGGCGAGCCGCGTGCTGGAGTACCGCCCGGTGTCGGTGTCGACGGTCACCAGCGACCCCGCGCCGGGCACCAGCAGCGGGACGGTCTTGCCCTCGGTGGCGGGCGGGGCGAGCACGCCGCCGCGGCCCGCCTGCCGGACGGTCGCGGGCAGTCCGACGGTCAGCCGCGTCCCGGACTGCTTGATGACCGTGGCGGTGGCGTTCGTCGAGTTCACGACGACCGGGTCGCCCGCGGCCATGGTGAGCGCGAGGTCGTCCCCCGGTCCGCCGACGCGGACCGGCGGCCGGGAACGGCCGTCCCCGAACGCCGCGACCTGCCCGTCCCGCGCCACCGGCACCCACAGGGCGCCCCGCGCGTCGATGCCCGCCTGCCCGAGGACGGGCGGGAGGGTGGCGGGCGCGCCGACCGGCGTCAGGCCGACCGGGTCGATCTGCTGGAGGACGCCCTTGACGGAGTCGACCGTGTAGGCCTTGCCGGCACCCGCGAGGACCTGGATGCCGCGGCCCAGCGGGCGGCTCGCGCCGACGTCCAGCTGGGCGGGGTCGAGGCGGCTGACGACGCCGGTGTCCCGGTCGACGATCAGCACGGTGGCGCCGTCCTGAATGATCTTGATGTCGTGGCCGCGCATCTGCGGGGGCACGCCGGTCTTGCCGTCCACCTTGGCCGCGGGCCCGTTGACGTGCACGACGAGGCCCTTGTCCCGCGCGGTGAGCCAGGCGCCGACGTCGGCGATCCGGTACTTGGCGCTCGCGACGCCCACCCCGTAGACGACGGCGGCGATGATCAGCACGCCGGTGAGCCCGACGGCCACCTGCCCCGTCAGCCGATCACGCCGAAAGAAACCGCCCAGGCCCGCCATGTCCTGAAATCCCCCACCCGTTCCGCAGGGGACACCGTAGCCGCTCACGTCCCGCCGGTGCCGGTTTTTCCCGGGAAACGGCGGCGCTCAGCCTCCGCCGAGGGCGGCGGTGTACGCCGGGACGGTGATGTTGCGCCCGGACACGACCACCACCAGGCGCCCGGCGGCCTCGACCTTCCCGGCCAGGACGGCGGCGACCGCCGCGGCGCCCGCGCCCTCGGCGACGAGGCCGTGCTCGTGGAACAGCAGGCGCAGCGCCGTCCGGATCTGGTCGTCGGTGACCGACGTCAGCTCGGCGGTGCGCCCGATCACCTCGGGGGTGACGCAGCCGGGTTCGAGGTTGCCGGGCAGGCCGTCGGCGAAGGTCTCGCCGACCTCGACCCGGGTGACCCGCCCTGCCGCCACCGACGCCGAGACGCCGCGCGACACCGCCGACTCCACGCCCACGACCCGCACGTCGCCTCGCTCGCGCGCCCACAGGCACAGGCCGGCGACGAGCCCGCCGCCCCCGACCGGCGCGACCACCGTGAGGGGACCGTCCGCCTGCCGGTCGAGCTCACGCCCGATGGTGCCCTGCCCCGCGATGACCGCCGGGTCGTTGTAGGGCGAGACGTAGAGGCCCGGGAGCGTCATCGCGTGCGCCTCGGCCTCGTCGTAGGTCGTCCCGTGCTGGACGAGGCGCACCGGGAACGCGCGGATCCTGTCGACCTTGACCTGCGACGCCCGGGTCGAGACCACGACGGTGACGTCCGCGCCCGCCTTCGCGGCGGCGTACCCCATGCCGAGGCCGTGGTTGCCCGCGCTCGCCGTCACCGCCGGCTCCCCCTCGGGGAGCGCGGCGACGGCCGCGAGCGCGCCCCGCACCTTGAACGCGCCGATCGGCTGGAACGTCTCCAGCTTCAGCAGCGCACCCGGCGCGAGGCCCGAGGGGACCAGGGGCGTGGGGGCGAGCTCGGCGGACACGGCCCGCCAGGCGCGGTCCAGGTCGTCCGGGCCGGGCGGCCGGACGGCGCGCACCGTCATCCACGCTCCCCCGGCGACCCGTCCAGCCGCTCGTGCAGGCGCTCGCGGATCTCGTCGGGGGTGTAGGAGCGGCGGCGGCGCTCGGCGCGCACGATCACGGCCCCGGTCGCGGCGACGCCGAGGAACCCGGCGACGCCCAGCGCCTTCCAGAGGTTCGGTGCCTTCAAAAGATCAGCGGGTTTCCGGCGGTCGGACGTTCTCGTGCGCATACGGCTACCTTGACATCCTCTCCGCCCTAAAGGACGCAGATTCCCTCCACGCTGCGCGTGGACCGCGCGGCGTCCGGGTGGGTTACCGCTTCACTGCGCGGCGCCGGGACGAGGCCCGGTCTTACCTGCGCTCCACGGTCGTTTAGCCTGTCCGCCTGCCCGGCGGCCAGGATGTTGAGGGCGGCGTTGAGGTCCCGGTCATGGGCCGCTCCGCAGGGGCAGTCCCACGCCCGGACGTTGAGGGCCATCTCGGCGTTGATGCGGCCGCAGGCCGAGCACCTGCGGGTGGAGGGGAAGAACCGGTCCACCCGGCCAAAGGTGCGCCCGTACCGGGCGGCCTTGTACTCCAGCATGGCGGTGAAACCGGCCCACCCGGCGTCATGGAGGCTCTTGGCCAGCCGCGTCCGGGAAAGCCCGGCCACGCACAGGTCCTCGACGTACACCGCTTGGCTGTCGCGGATGATCGCCGTGGACAGCTTGTGCTGCCAGTCTCGCCGGGTGTCGGCCACCCGCGCATGAGCGCGCGCCACCTTCCTGACGGCCTTGGCGCGGTTGGCCGAGCCTTTCTGCTTGCGGGACAGATCCTGCTGCAGCCGCTTGAGTTTGCGGGCGGCACGCCGCAGGAACTTCGGCGCGGTCACCTTCGTGCCGTCCGACAGCACCGCGAAGTGCGCCAGCGCGCAAGCGGGCGAGTCGGCTTCACTCCCAGCCTGACGGCCGGAGCCTTGCCGACGGTACAGTTGGCGGGCTATGCCGGGCACGAGCATCTCCCTCGCCGAGGCCGTCGAGCTGACCCGCACCGGGGACGTGTGGCTGTTCCGCGGCCGGACGGTCGCCGACCGCGCCATCCAGATGACGACCAACAGTCCCGTCAACCACGTCGGCATGGCGGTGGTGATCGACGACCTGCCGCCGCTGATGTGGCACGCCGAGCTCGGCCGTTCGCTGCGGGACATGTGGACCGGCGGGCACCACCGCGGCGCGCAGCTGCACGACCTGCGGGACGCGGTGCTGGCCTGGGGGAACCGCTACGGCCAGCGGGCCTGGCTGCGGCAGCTCGACCCGCCGCCGACCGGGGCGATGGAGGACGCGGCGCTGCGCGCGGTGGCGCGGCTGGACGGCACGCCGTTCCCCTCGACGTCGAAGCTGGCGACGCGGTGGCTGCGCGGGCGGGTGCCGATCCGGCGGCCGGCCGAGCGGGACGCGAACCTGGAGACGGCGTTCTGCGCGGAGATCGTCGCGGTGACGTACCAGTCGATGGGGCTGCTGCCGAAGGGGCGCCGCCCGAACTGGTTCGACCCGGGGCGGTTCTGGAGCGGGGACGACCTGGAGCTGGAGACGGGCGCGGTGCTCGGCGGCGAGATCGCGGTCAGCGTCCCCGCGTCCTGACGGCCCGGCGGTCCCGCAGCGACCGCGGGTGCAGGCGCCGCCGGAACCGGCGCAGCCGCCCGGCCCTGGCGGTGACGAGGCGGCCGAGCTCGTCGGTGTGCCCCCACGCCCGGTCGGCGGCTCCGGGGTCGGGGTGGGACGCGGCGAAGCGGCTGCGGTTGACGAGGTCGGCGAGCGGCCCGAGATGGCCGTGGGCGTCGTCTCCGACGGCCGACGCGCCGAAGCGGGCGACCTCGTGCGCGGTCAGCGTCCGGGCCGTGGACAGGCCGACGTCGGCGAGGTGGTCGAGCGCCTGGTGCCATGCGCCGGTGATGCGGGCGGCGGGCGGCCCCGCCCTCCGGCGCCGTCTTCGCAGGGCGGGGGCGAGGAGGACGGCGCCCAGGTAGGCGATGACGAGCGCGCCCACCGCGATCGAGGCGAACACCCACCACGGCGTGGGCCGGCCGTCGTCGGCGGCCGGCTTCTGCGAGCCCTTCTGCGTCGTGTCGCCCGGGCCCTGGCCGCGCTGCTGCGAGGCCGCGTTCTTCTGGGCCTGCTCCAGCTTCTGCTCGGTCTCCCCCGCCGCGACGGAGTCGTTCTTCTTGGACCGCCGCGCGCTGTCGGGGAGCGGGTTGAACCGGATCCAGCCGAGCCGGTCGAACTTGATCTCCGGCCACACCATCACGTCCCCGGACCGGACCTGGACGGTGTCGCCCGCGCGGTCGCCGCCGTCGAAGCCCACGATGACGCGGGACGGCAGGCCGATCGTCCGGGCGAGCAGGGCGTAGGCGGTCGCGAAGTGCTCGGGCGTGCCGCGCCTGCCCTCGCCGAGGAAGTAGTCGAGCTGCCGGTAGCCGTGCCCCGGCGGGGCGGTGACGTCGTACCTGGCGTAGCGCTTGAGGTACTCGGCGAGCATCGCGGCCTTCTGGATGGGCGACACGGCGCCCTGCGTCGCGGCCCGGGCGAACCTGCGGAACTCGGCGATCTGGACGGGCGGCTCCTTCGCGCCGGGCCCCCACGGCAGCTCCCGCGCGGCCCGGGCCTCGGCGTCGCCGGCGACGGCCGCCCCGGCGAGGTCGTCGGCCGTCCATTCCGGGACGACGGAGCCGACGCGGTAGGTCTGGCCGGGGCGCAGCGGCTGCGCGGCGGCCAGCGCGCCGCTGCCGGGGTCGACGACGACGGGGAGCCCGGTGACCTCCCGCGGGCGGTCGGCGGCGGGCACCCACACGCCCGGCAGGTCGTGGATGGTGATGCGCTGCGCGACCTCGTGCTCGCGGCCCGGGTCCGGCCCCTGCGGCACGCGGCTCCCGGTCGGGACGAAGCGGGCCGTGGACGACCAGGTCACGCCGTCGAACCGGTCCAGGACGGCGAGCCGCTCGATCTCGTTCCGCTTCGACTGGACCGTGAACATCACCTGGTCGGGGCTGAGCAGCCAGCCGCCGACGCGGTCCAGCGGGCTGACGCCGTCGCGCTGCTGCGGCGGCGGCGCCTGCACCTGCTCGCGCGGGTCGTAGGGGTCCGCGCTGACGGGGACGACGGGGCCGGCGGCGAACGCCAGCGCCCCGAGGACGGCCGCGGCGGGGACGCCGATCAGGAGGGGCCGCCACGCGACGCCCGAGCCCGGCCCGTCCGCGCGGACGAGGACCAGCACGGCGGTGAGCACGACGGTCGCGGCGGCGAGCGGCAGGTTGGATCCGGGGCCGTCCACCCCGAGCAGCAGCGCGACCGCCCACACGCCGAGCGCCGGCACGCACGGCAGGGCGCGCAGCGAGGTGCGCAGCGCCAGCTCCGCCGCCGCGAACGCCGCCAGCCACACCACCACGTGGACCAGGACGAGGTACTCCGGCTTCGCGGGGGCGGGCAGCAGCGTGGTCAGGATCGACTTCCACGCGCCGAGCACGCCCTCGCGCAGCGTCTGCGGCAGCGTCCCGTCCCCGAGGGCGGGGCGCAGGACGGTGACCGAGACCGTCCCCGCCCAGGCGACGACGGTCAGCACCAGCGAGATCCACAGCGGCCATGGGCCCTTGTCCTTGCGCGGCCCCGACAGCAGCCCGCACAGCAGCGTCGGCACCACCGCCGCGGCGGCGGCGACGGGGACGACCGGCCCGAGCCCGAAGACCCGCTGGAACGCCAGCCCGGCGACGGCGACCAGGCAGGCCGTCACGGCGATCGACGCGTACCGGGTCACCGGGTGCTCCCGAGCCGCCGCCACGCCTCCGCCAGCCCCTCCAGGTCGGCGAAGTCGACGAGCTGGACGCCGGGCGGCGCCGCCGCGGGCCCGTCCGGGCGGACCCGCAGCACGACGATGCGGTCGAAGCGGCTGCGGACGGCCGCGATGCGCCCGATCTCGGCGGCGTCCGGGGTGATGACGACGAGGGACCCGCCCGCGCGCACGCGGCGCACCGCGTCCACGACCGAGCGCGGCCCCTCCCGCGTCTGGACGGAGGTGAGCCGGTCGAGGAGGACCTCGACGTCGTCCGGCCCGCCCCGCGTGTCGGCCACCTGGCCGTCGCCGGTGAGGATCCGGACGGGGAAGCTCGCCGACGCCGCCCCGGCCGCGACCGACGCCGCCGCGTCCACGGCCAGCTCGAAGTCGTCGGGCTCCGGCCACGAGCCGGGGCGCGCCTCCAGCACGACCGTCGTCGTCGGCAGGCTGGCGTCCACGAGCTGGCGGACCATCAGCGTCCCGGTGCGGGCCGACGACTTCCAGTGGATGTGGCGCAGCTCGTCCCCGATCACGTACTCGCGCAGCGCGTGGAACGTCGCGGTCCCCGCCGGGGACCGGTCGCTGGTCGGACCCTCCAGGTGGTAGGCGCGGCCGGACGGCAGCAGCGCCAGCGGCACCGTCCTCGGCCGGACGAGCAGGACCCGCGGCGTCCCGTACTCCCGCACCCGGCGCGCCAGCCGGAGGGGGTCGGCGCGCACCAGCCGCAGCGGCCCCACGGGGATCTCGCCGCGCCGGGACGTCGGCAGCCGGTAGGTCACGGTGCGGCCGCCGCCCGGGCGCAGCCGCGGGATGTCGACCGCGACCGGAGTGGAGCCCGCCGCGTCCTCGGCGCTGAGCCCGCGGACGCCGCGCCCCTTGTTCGTCACGTGCAGGACCCCGACGGCGGGCTCGCCGCGCTCGACCCGCGCCGGCGCGATCTCCCGGCGGACCTCCAGCTTCGGGCGCGGCAGCGTCCACAGCGCCGCCGCCCCCACCGCGACGAGGCCCGCGACGGCCAGCACGGCGGGCTCGGGATAGCCGAGCCACCAGCCCGCCGCGTACAGCGGCACCGAACCGGCCGCCGTCCCCCACCCGAGCGGCGTCAGCACGTCACACCCCGGCGGCCTGCGGCGTCGGCACGTTCCCCAGCGCCTCGGCGACCACGTCGGCGCCCGAGCGCCCCCGCAGCTCCGCCTCCGGCGTGACGATGAGCCGGTGCGCGATGACCGGGACCGCGAGCGCCTTCACGTCCTCGGGAACGATGTAGGAACGGCCGTCCGCCGCCGCCCGCACGCGCGCGGCGCGCAGCAGCGCGATGCTGGCCCGGGGGCTCGCGCCGAGCCGCAGGTCCGGGTGCTCGCGGGTGGCGGCGACGACGCGCACGAGGTAGTCGTACAGCGGCGGCGCGACGTGCAGCCGCTGCGCGAAGTCGATCATGCGGGCGAGGTCCTCGCGGCTCATCACCGGCGGCATCTGGTCGAGCGTCACTCCGGTCGGGGTCCCGGCGAGCAACGCCACCTCGGCCTGGTGGTCGGGGTAGCCCATCGAGATCCGCATCAGGAACCGGTCGAGCTGCGCCTCCGGCAGCGGGTAGGTGCCGTCCATGTCGACCGGGTTCTGCGTGGCGATCACCATGAACGGGCGCGGCACCGGATGCGGGACGCCCTCCACGGTGACCCGGCGCTCCTCCATGACCTCCAGCAGCGCCGACTGCGTCTTGGGCGAGCCGCGGTTGATCTCGTCCGCGACGGCCAGGTTCGCGAAGATCGGCCCGGGGTGGAACTCGAACGCGCTCGTCCCCTGGTTGAAGATCGACACGCCGGTGATGTCGCTGGGCAGCAGGTCGGGCGTGAACTGGATGCGGGCCCACTTCGCCTCGACGGACGCCGCCAGCGCCCGTGCCAGGGTCGTCTTGCCGACGCCCGGGACGTCCTCGACCAGCAGGTGCCCCTCGGCCAGCAGGCAGGTCAGCGCCAGCTCGACCTTCTCCCGCTTGCCGCGCACGACCCGCTCGATGTTGCCCGCCAGCGCCGCGAACATCTGCGCGAACCGCCCGGCCAGCGCGTCCGCGTCCACCGCCGCGTTCTCACTCATGATCTGCATCCCCGCGCGCTCGACATGGTTCGTTCGCCCTCGGCCGGCCTCGGCCGCTCACGTCTGGCATTCGAAGAGCCCGTCCGACGGATAGCCGTTCTTGGAGGTGGCCACCAGCGTGTCGTTGAGGTAACCGTTGCCGTACTGCGTCCGGACCTGGTTCCAGACGGTGCTGGACGTGTTGCTCTCATCGTCGTGGTACGGCGATCCCTGGACCTGGCACACCACGGTCATCGTGATGATCTCCCCCTGGGGGATCTTGCCTGTGGTGGGACCGGAGGTGTTCGGAGCCGACCGGATCAGCGTGTTGGTCTGGCCGTTGTTCTGGTTGCGGATCTGCTGGGTCGGATACGCCAGATCCACGGTCTTCGTCAGCTCGGTGGAGTCACCGGCGCCATTGCGGGCCCTGACGGTCACCTGGTGAGTCGTCGCGTTGGCCAGTCCGCGAACCGCCTGCGAGGTGCTCTTGGTCGTGAGCGTCCCGCTGGGCGAGGTCACGACATAGGTGACGTCGAAGCCGGACGAGGGGGCCCATCGGAGATCCGCGCCGTGGTTGACGGCGGTGGCGGTGAGGCTGGTCGGCGGGCCGGGGGCGGTGCAGGCGGTGGCGCCGACCTCGCCGGACTCGCTGTAGGCGGGCTTTCCGTTCTTCCTCTTGTACTCGGCGGCCACCTTGTAGATGTGGGTGGTCGTGTCGCAGGTCAGGCCGCCGACGGAGAACGTCCCGCCCTGGCTGCCGCCCGGGAACCGGGCGGGGCTCGCGCCGGCGACGGGCTTGCCGTCCCGGCCGAGCAGGACGAACCGGGCCACCGGGTAGACGCCCTGCGGCTGCGCGGCCGCCGTGAACCGCACCTTGATCGAGCCGTTGTCGCCGGACGCGGCGGGCGTCGGCGGGTCGGGCGCGGTGGGGTCCCTCTTCACCGGCGGCTTGGCGGGCCTGGCCGGCGGCGTGACGGTGGTGGAGCCGCCGGTGCCCCCGCCGCCGCCGTTGCGGTTGCCCTGGCCCCCCGGGTTGGTTTGGACGGGCAGGGGGCGCCGCGCGCCGCCGGGGACCTTGTCCTCGTACTTCTTGATGCGCTTGACGCCGCCGTCCGGGCCGAAGGCGAGGGCGGTGGGGCCGTCGGGATCGTTCACCCACAGCATGTGGTCGCGGACGAGCATCTCGATCGCGCCGCCGGGGCGGGTGGCGGCGATGGGCCGCTCCCAGGCGTTGCGCTCGGTGTTGAAGACCAGCAGCCGGCCGGACGTCCGGTCGGGCAGGTAGACGCGCTGCCCGAGGACGTTCGGCGGCTCGAAGGCGTGGTCCGGCACGCGCAGGGCCACCGAGTCGACCCGTCCGACGCCGGTGTCCAGCAGGTAGAGGGAGCCGCCCGCGCCGAGCATCGGGACGATCTGCCCGTCGGCGACCGCGGGGACCTTGACGCCGTTCGCGGCCCGCGCGACGGGCGCGGGAAGGTTGATCCGCTGCGTGCCCTCGGGGCGGACGATCACCGCCGCAGCGGAGGTGCTGTCGATGATCACGGGCCTCCCGGCGGCCATCGTCAGCGCGAGGCGGTCGCCGGCCTTCCCGGCCGCCACGGGCTCGCCCTGGCGGCCGGACCTGAACGGGATGACGTGGCCCGTCTGCGGGACGGGCACCCACAGGGCGCCGTCGGCGTCGATGCCCGCCTGCCCGAGCGGCGCGGTGAGCGTCGCGGGGCTGCCGACCGGTGCCAGGGACACCGGGTCGATCTGCTGCACGGTGCCCTTGACGAGGTCGACCGTGTAGGCGGCGCCGGCACCGGAGAGCACCTGCATGCCCGGCCCGCCGACCTGCCGGCTCTTGGTGATCTTGAGTTGGGAGGGGTCGATCCGGCTGACGACGCCGGTGTCCTCGTCGACCAGCAGCACCGTCGTGCCGTCCTGGACGACCTTGATGTGGTGTCCGCGCATCTGCGGCACCACCGGGGCCTTGCCGTCGACCTTGCCGGCCAGCCCGTTGGCGTGGACGACCAGGCCCTTGCCGCTCGCGCTCAGCCAGGCCCCCACGTCCGAGAGCCTGTACCGCGCGCTGGCGGTGCCCACGCCGTAGACGACCGCGCCCACGGCGAGCACGCCGACCAGCCCGGCGGCGATCTGGCCCGTCAGCCTGTCACGCCGGAAGAATCGGAAAAGACCGCGCGGGCCGGTGGTCCGCGCGGAGGATCGGTCCCCGTTCAATCCCCGCTCACCCTCTCGGCGCGCCGGGAGCGGGAGCCGCTGGCCCGGGGCGCGAAGGCACCTTAACGGCAATACGGGGCGCTCCGGAACGGGATTGCGGAGATCGGCCTGGTGGATCGATGCCGGTCCGGCGGGTTACGGGTGATCGGCTATGACATTGATCACACATGGGCGGCAGGAGGCGGAATGCCCCGTCCGTCGGTCGGAGAACCGAACGCGAACGTTATCCGGGACGTCCTAATGTTGGGCATCGCGACGACGACTCCGAGGTGGACGTGGAAAACGTGAGCATCGCCGACCTGTGGCACCGGGTGACGGGAACGCAGCCGGATCCGCCGTGGTGGCTGGTGGCCCTTGTCGGCCTCGTGGCGCTCGCCTCGGTGGTGCACGGCCCGACCTGGCGGATGGCGCGCAACACCGTCACGATCGCGCACGAGGGCGGGCACGCGCTGGTCGCGCTGCTCTTCGGCCGCAAGCTGGACGGCATCAAGCTGCACTCCGACACCTCGGGCGTGACCGTGTCCCGCGGGAAGCCGCACGGCCTCGGCATGATCTTCACGGCGATGGCGGGGTACGTGACGCCGCCGCTGCTCGGGCTGCTGTTCGCGCTGCTGCTGGAGGACGGCCGCATCACGCTGATGCTGTGGTTCTCGCTGGCCCTGCTCGCCGGGATGCTCATCATGATCCGCAACGCCTACGGCGCGCTGTCGGTGATCGTCACGGGCGCGATGGTCTTCGCGGTGTCGTGGCTGGGGAGCGCCACGGTGCAGGCCGGGTTCGCCTATCTGGCCGCCTGGTTCCTGCTGCTGGCAGGCACCCGCCCGGTGATCGAACTGCAGCGGATGCGGGCCCGGCACATGGCGCCGAGCTCCGACGCCGACCAGCTCCACCACCTGACCGGCGTCCCCGGGCTCGCCTGGGTGGGCCTGTTCGCCGCCACCGCCCTGGTGGCCCTGCTGGCGGGCGGCGCGCTTCTCGTCCCGGACGTCTCGCTGCCCGACCTCCCCACCCCGCCGGGCTTCGGCGGAGTGGGCTGACGCCGGACCGGGGCGCCAGGCCCCCGATTGTCCGAGGGCGCCGATAGTTTCGGTGGTGTGAGGGATCGGTGGTCTCGTGAGCAGGTGCTCGGGCTCGCATCCGACGCGTCGTCCGCCAAGGCGGCGGGCGGCGTCGCCAAGCCCGCCAAGTGGGCGGGCACGGGGTGCGACGACGAGGCCGTGTGGGGCGAGTGCCAGGGCAGCGGCAGGTCCTCCTACCGGACGTGCGCCGACCTGACCGGCCCGGCGTTCCGGTGCACGTGCCCGAGCCGCAAGTTCCCGTGCAAGCACGCCTTGGCTCTGTTGTTCATGTGGGCGGACGGCCTCATAAAAGCCGAAGGCGCACCGGGGGGTGCGGAGGGTCGTCCCGGGTGGGTTGCGGAGTGGGTCGAGGACCGCCGGGAGCGGGCCGGCCGGGCGGCCGAGCGGCGGGCCGCGTCGGCGGCCAGGGTCCGCGATCCGAAGACGGCGGAGCGGCGGGCCAGGCGGGTCGACGACGGGCTCGCCGAGCTGGACCAGTGGCTCCGCGACCAGGTCGCGCACGGGCTCGCGCAGGCGGAGAAGGCCCCCTACCGGCTGTGGGACGACGCGGCGCGGCGGCTCGTCGACGCGCAGGCGGGGGCCCTCGCGGGGCCGGTCAGGGGCCTGGCCGCGATCCCACGCCGGCCCGGCTGGCCGGGGCGCCTGCTGGAGGAGTACGCGCTGCTGCGGCTGCTCGTCCGGGCCTACCGGCGGCAGGAGGAGCTGCCCGAGGGGCTGCGCGAGACCGTCCGCTCGCGGGTCGGGTTCACCGTCCCGCAGGAAGAGGTGCTGTCCGGCGGCGAGCGCGTCCGGGACCTGTGGTCGGTGACCGGGTCGCGCGACACCGCGCAGGACCTGCTCACCACGCGGCGGGTGTGGCTCCGCGGGAGCCGGACCGGGCGCCCCGCGCTCGTGTTGTCCTTCGCCGCACCGGGCACATCCCTGGACGGCTCGCTCGTCGCGGGTACGCAGGTCGATGCGGAGCTGGCCTTCTACCCGGGTGCGCAGCCGCTGCGGGCTCTGGTCGCCGAGCGGTACGGGGCGCCCATGCGGGGCACGCCCGCGGGGACGTCGGTCCGAGGCTTCCTGGACGAGCACGCGGCGGCGCTCGCGCTCGACCCGTGGCTTGACCGCTGGCCCGCGACGCTGGAGGACGTCCGCCTGGCGCGCACCGGAGGCGGAGACCTGCACGTCGTCGACGGCGCCGGGGACGCGCTGCCGCTGCGGATGGGCGATCCGTGGCGGTTGCTCGCGCTGTCGGGCGGCGGGGCGGTCACCCTGGCCGGGGAGTGGCGCCCGCGCGGCCTGCGCCCGCTGACCGCGTGGCACGAGGACGAGGGGACGGTGATCCTGTGACGGCGTGGGACGAGCACGTCACCGCCGCGCTGCTGGGCACCGAGCGCCGCGACCCGCCCGCCCTGGCCGAGGCGCCCGGCGACGACGGCGGCCAGGACGGCGACAAGGCGGGGCGGCTGCTCGACCAGGCGGCGCTGCTGGCCGTGCGGCGGCGGGCGGGGCAGGTCCCGTCGGGCTCGGCCCCCGAGCCGGTGGCGCTGGCCCCGGTGGAGGACGTCCCGGCGGTTCCGAGGGCGGCGGCGGCCCGGCTGCGGCGGATCCTCGGCGGTGAGCAGATCCGGGTGCTGCCCGAATGGCTGGACGCGGCGGCCGCCCGGGGCCTGCGGGTGCCCGCCCAGTCGCTTCCCGACCTGCTGGAGCGGGGGCGCAGCGACCGGATGCTGCGGCCGTCGATCGCGCGGGCGTGCGGGCGGCGCGGCGTGTGGCTGGCCCTGCAGAACACGGACTGGGCCTATCTGGTGGGTTCCGGTGACGACCCCGGCGGCGGCCCCGAAGTGTGGGAGACCGGGTCGCGCAACCGGCGGGTGGCCTACCTGACCATGCTTCGCGAGACCGAGCCAGAGCGCGCGCGGGAGCTCCTCCAGGGGACCTGGGCCAAGGAACCGGCGCCCGATCGCGCGGCGTTCATCGCCACCTTCGCGCATGGGCTTTCCCTCGACGACGAGGGGTTCCTTGAGGCGGCCTTGGGCGACCGCGGGAAGGACGTGCGGCAACTGGCGTCCGACCTGCTGGCCCGCCTGCCGGGCTCCGCGTACGGGGAGCGCATGGCGGCGCGCGCCCGTGCCTGCCTGACCGCCGAGGAGCGCACGGTCCGGGGCCGCGAGCAGACGTGGATCCGGGTGGAGCCGCCCGCCGCCCACGACGAGGACCTGGCCCGCGACGGCGTCCCGTTCCATCCGACCGGGTCGTTCGCGCCGCGCGGCGGGGGCTCGCCGGTGGGGACGCGGGCCGCGTGGCTGCGCGAGATCCTGGCCCGCACCCCGCTGTCCACCTGGACGGAGCTGTTCGGGCTGCCGCCCATGGAGATCGTGTGCCTGCCCGTCTCCGACTCCGACGGGCGCGACGTCCACATCGGCTGGGCCCGCGCCGCCCTCGGCCAGCGCGACACCGGATGGGCGCGGGCGCTGCTCCGGGGCGGCGTCATGGTGGACGAGCCGGAGGCCCTCGCCGACCTGCTGTCGGTCCTGCCCGGCCCGGAGCGCGACCCGGCGGCGGCCGACCTGATCCGCTGGGTGGAGGGGCGTCCCGGTCTGCTGCGGGTCCTGGAACGGGTGCCCGGTCCGTGGGCCGGGCCGCTCGCGGCTGCGGTGGTCGGGACGCTGAACGCCTCCGCCGAGCTCCCCACCCGCCGCGACGAGCACCTGATCACGCAGCTGTCCCGGCTCGCCGACCAGCGGCTCGACCCGGCCGCCGCGACCCGCCTGGCGGCCCTCGGACCGGCCGCACCGCGGGCCGTCACCGACCTGATCGCGACCCTGCGTTTCCGCGACGAGATGCTGAAGGAGCTTGACCAGTGACCGAAGAGGCGGGCCCGGGGGGCCTCGACGACGGCTCCCCCGCACCGACCGCGGGCGCCGTGCTGCGGCCGCACGCCGAGCAGGAGCACGCCGGCGAGCTGGCGCGGCTGGCCGAGCACGACGACCGGCCCCGGCCGCCCGGCTGGCGGCTGTCGCCCTGGGCGGTCACCACGTACCTCCTCGGCGGGGAGCTGCCGGACGGCTCGGCGATCAGCCCGAAGTACGTGGGGCCGCGCCGGCTGATGGAGGTCGCGGTGGCGACGCTCGCGACCGACCGGGCGCTGCTGCTCCTCGGCGTCCCCGGCACGGCGAAGACCTGGGTGTCCGAGCACCTCGCCGCCGCGGTCAGCGGTGACTCCACGCTGCTCGTGCAGGGGACGGCGGGCACGGCGGAGGAGGCGATCCGCTACGGCTGGAACTACGCGCGGCTGCTCGCCGAGGGACCCTCGGAGCGGGCGCTGGTGGAGAGCCCGCTGATGCGCGCGATGCGGCGCGGCGCCGTCGCCCGCATCGAGGAGCTGACCCGGATGCCCTCCGACGTCCAGGACACCCTCATCACCGTCCTGTCGGAGAAGACCCTGCCCGTCCCCGAGCTGAACACCGAGGTGCAGGCGCGCAGGGGCTTCACGGTGATCGCGACCGCCAACGACCGCGACCGGGGCGTCAACGAGCTGTCCAGCGCGCTGCGCCGCCGGTTCAACACGGTCGTCCTCCCGCTGCCGGAGTCCGTCGAGGACGAGGTCGCGATCGTCGCGCGGCGCGTCGACCAGATCGGCGCCGGGCTGGAGCTGCCCGAGAGCCCGGCGGGCTTGGAGGAGATCCGGCGGGTCGTCACGGTGTTCCGGGAGCTGCGGTCCGGGGCCACGGCCGACGGGCGCACCAAGCTGAAGTCGCCCAGCGGGACCCTCAGCACCGCCGAGGCCATCTCGGTGATCACCAGCGGGCTGGCCCTGGCCGCGCACTTCGGCGACGGCGTGCTGCGCGCCGCCGACGTGGCGGGCGGGATCGTCGGCGCCGTCGTCCAGGACCCGGTGTCCGACCGCGTCGTGTGGCAGGAGTACCTGGAGGCGGTCGTCCGGGACCGGCCCGAGTGGCGGGACTTCTACCGCGCCTGCCGGGAGGTCTCTTGAGCCAGGTCGAAGTCTTCGGCATCCGGCACCACGGGCCGGGCTCGGCCCGCGCGCTGCGGGGTGCGCTGGAGGACTTCAAGCCGGACGCGGTGCTGGTCGAGGGGCCGCCCGAGGCCGATGCGATCGTGGAGCTGGCGGGCGAGCCGGGGATGGTGCCGCCGGTCGCGCTGCTCGCCTACTCCCCCGCACCCGCCGACGGCGACCGCAGGGCCGCGTTCTGGCCCTTCGCCGAGTTCAGCCCGGAATGGCAGGCGATCAGGTACGCGCTGTCGGAGGGCGTGCCCGTCCGGTTCTGCGACCTGCCCGCCGCGAACCAGCTCGTCCCGGCGCAGGAGGAGCCGCCCGAGGAGGGCATCAGGCTCGACCCGCTCGGCTGGCTGGCGAAGGCCGCCGGGTACGACGACGCCGAGCGGTGGTGGGACGACGTGGTCGAGCACCGCCACGGCGGCCCGTCCCCGTTCCCCGCCATCGCCGAGGCCATGGCGGAGCTGCGCGGCGAGCTCGAACCGGCGCCGGGGGAGGAGCGGCGCGAGGCCCACATGCGCCGGACGGTGCGCCGCGCCCTCAAGGAGGGCCACGAGCGGGTCGCCGTGGTCTGCGGGGCGTGGCACGTCCCGGCCCTGCGCGCCAAGGTCCCCGCGAGCCGCGACGACGGCACGCTGCGCGGCCTGCCGAAGACCAAGGTCGCCATGACGTGGGTGCCGTGGACGCACGGGCGCCTCGCCGGATGGTCCGGCTACGGCGCCGGCGTGCGCTCCCCCGGCTGGTACCACCACCTGTTCGCGGCCCGCGACCGCCCGATCGAGCGCTGGCTGACCGCCGCCGCCCGCGTCCTGCGCGAGGAGGACCTGCACGTCTCCTCCGCGCACGTGATCGAGGCCGTCCGGCTCGCCGAGGCCCTGGCCGCGCTGCGCGGGCGCCCCCTCGCCGGGCTGGACGAGGTCACCGAGGCGACCCGGGCCGTCCTGTGCGAGGGCGCCGACCTGCCCGTCCGGCTCATCCAGGACCGGATGGTGGTCGGCGAGCGGCTCGGCGCGGTCCCGGAGCGGACGCCGATGGTGCCGCTGCAGCGCGACCTGCAGGCCGAGCAGCGGCGGCTCAGGCTGAAGCCGACCGCGCTCGACAAGGAGCAGGACCTCGACCTGCGCAAGCCCACCGACCTGGAGCGCAGCCGCCTGCTGCACCGGCTCCGCATGCTGGACGTGAACTGGGGCGTCCCGTCGGAGAGCCGCTCCAAGGGCACGTTCCGCGAGACGTGGACGCTGGCCTGGCGGCCCGAGTTCGACGTGGAGCTGATCGAGGCGAGCGCGTGGGGCACCACCGTGCGCGGTGCGAGCACCGCCCGCGCGCGGGAGGCGGCCGAGAGCGCCACCGCCCTCGCCGACCTCACCTCCGTGGCCGAGCGCTGCCTGCTCGCCGACCTCGGCGACGCGCTCCCCGCGGTCATGCGCGCCCTCGCCGACCGCGCCGCGGTCGACACCGACGTCGCGCACCTGATGGCGGCGATGCCCGCGCTGGTCCGCGCGCTGCGCTACGGCGACGTCCGCGGCACCTCCACCGGCCCGCTCCACACGGTGGTCGACGGCCTCGTCGTCCGCGTCTGCGTCGGGCTCCCGCCCGCGATCACCGGGCTGGACGACGACGCCGCCCGCGAGTTCCTCGGGCACGTCGACGCCGTCCACGGCGCCCTGGCCCTGCTCGCCGACGAGGCGCACATCGAGCGCTGGCGCCGCACCATGGAGGGCCTGCTCGGCCGTCCCGACACCCTGCACGGCCTCATCGAGGGCCGCCTCACGCGCCTGCTGCTCGACGCCGGGCGGCTGCACGACGTCCCCGACCGGATGGCGCGCGCCGTGTCCGTCGGCGCGGCGCCCGACCGCGCCGCCGCCTGGGTCGAGGGGTTCCTCGCGGGCGGCGGCCTCCTGCTCATGCACGACGAGGCGCTCCTGCGGCTCGTCGACGAGTGGATCGCCGGCCTGCCCGCCGACGCGTTCACCGACGTCCTGCCCCTCCTGCGCCGCACGTTCGGCGCCTACCCCGCCGCCGAGCGCCGCGCCATCGGCGAGCGGCTCCGCCGCCGCGGCCGCGCCCCCGCAGGGCGGGCACGGCCCCCGGAGGACGACGTCGACGAGGCCCGGGCGGCGTCGGCGGCCGCCACGGCCCTGCGGATCCTCGGATGGGAGAAGCCGTCGTGACCGACGAGAGCGTGACCGACGAGAGCGTGGACGACCGGCTGCGGCGCTGGCGGATGGTGCTCGGCGGCGACCAGGCCGACGGGACCGGCGTGACCCTGGCGGGCGACGACGTCGGTATGGACGGCGCGCTGGAGCGGCTCTACGGGGCCGGCGGCGACGAGGGGCGGCCCCGGCCGGGGCGGCGCGGCGCAGGGCTCGGCGACTCGGCGCCCTCCGTGGCCCGGTGGCTCGGCGACATCCGCACCTACTTCCCGTCGAGCGTCGTGCGGGTGATGCAGAAGGACGCGATCGAGCGCCTCGACCTCACCCGCCTGCTGCTGGAGCCGGAGATGCTGGACGCGGTCGAGCCCGACGTCCACCTCGTCGGGACGCTGCTGTCGCTGAACCGGGTGCTGCCCGACAAGGCCAGGGAGTCGGCGCGCGCGGTGGTCCGCACCGTCGTGCGCGACCTGGAGCGGCGGCTCGCGCAGAAGACGCGGTCGGCCGTCGGCGGGGCCCTCGACCGGTCGGCGCGGGTGCTGCGCCCGAGGCGGCTCGCCGACGTCGACTGGGACCGCACGATCCGCGCGAACCTGCGCCACTACCTGCCCGACCAGGGCACCCTCGTGCCGGAGCGGCTGATCGGGTACGGCAGGCGGCGGCAGGCCGTCAAGCGGGACGTGGTGCTCGCGATCGACCAGAGCGGCTCGATGGCGGCGTCGGTGGTGTACGCGAGCGTGTTCGGGGCGGTGCTGGCGTCGATGCGGTCGCTGCGCACGTCGCTGGTGGTGTTCGACACCAGCGTCGTGGACCTCACCGACCAGCTCCACGACCCGGTGGAGGTGCTGTTCGGCACCCAGCTCGGCGGCGGCACCGACATCAACCGCGCCATCGCGTACTGCCAGAGCCTGGTCACGCGCCCGGCCGAGACGATCCTCGTGCTGATCAGCGACCTGTACGAGGGCGGGGTCCGCGACGAGATGCTGCAGCGGGTCGCGGCGCTGACGGCGGCGGGCGTGCAGGTCGTCGTCCTGCTCGCCCTGTCGGACGAGGGCGCGCCCGGCTACGACCACGACAACGCGGCGGCCCTGGCCGCGATGGGCGTCCCGGCCTTCGCGTGCACCCCCGACGCCTTCCCCGGCCTGATGGCCGCCGCCATCGAGCGCCGCGACCTCAAGGAGTGGTCCGAGCGCGCCGCGGGAGACCGGTGACCGCCTCAGACGGGTGACCGGGAAAGGCCGCGGACCAGGAGGACCACCACCAGGGCGGTCAGCAGGGCGTGGCCGGCCAGGGCGGACGGCTGGATCTCGACGAGCGCGCCCCAGGCCGCCCACATCGCGACGCGGGCGACGCGCGCGGCCATCACCGTCCCCGCCGCGGGGCGGCTGCCGCGCCACGCCAGGATCGCCCCGACCAGGGTGACGACGGCGACGACGGCGAACGACGAGGCGACCACGGGCAGCAGGCCGCCCCGGTGGCCCTCGCTGAGGGACGGCTGGGCGATCAGGATCGCGAGGGCGGCGACGTCCACGGCGGCGAGCAGTCCGGCGAGGAGAAGCCCGGTCACGACCGCCGGGCCGCGCCGCAGCGTCCGGGGCGTCCGGGGCAGCGGAGCGGGCCCGGCCGCAGGTCCGGCCGCAGGTCCGGCCGCAGGTCCGGCCGCAGGTCCGGGCCCAGGTCCGGGCCCAGGTCCGAGCGCAGGTCCGAGCGCAGGTCCGGGGGAGGCCGGATCGGGCGACGGCGGAACGGGCGCGGGCGGAGCGGGCGAAGGCGGAGCCGGTGCGGCCGTGGGCGGGCCGGGCCATGTCGGCGTCTGCACACCGGAGGTCTGGACGAACGTGTCGGCGGTCGGCTGCGGCGTGATCTCGAGCACGGGCCCCGGGACCGGCGCCGTCGGGCCGGTGAAGTCCTCCGTGACGTGCTCGATGGGGATCTCCAGCCGGGCGTGCCGCTCGCTCTCGCCGAGCAGCCACAGCAGGACGTCCTCGGAGGTGGGGCGGGCCTGCGGCTCCTTGGCGAGGCAGGCGGCGGCGACCTCGGCGAGCGGGCCGGGCAGGGCGCCGAGGTCGGGCGTCTCGTGCAGGATCCGGTACATCACCGCGGGCAGCGGGCCGCCCGCGAACGGGTCGCGGCCGGTGGCGGCGAACAGCAGGGTGCTCGCCCAGGCGAACAGGTCGGCCGACGGCCCGACCCGCCCGGTGAACTGCTCGGGGGCCATGTAGGCGGGCGTGCCGACGACCTGGCTCGTCATCGTCGCGCTCGCGTCGAACGCGCGCGCGATCCCGAAGTCGATCACGCGCGGCCCGTCCGGGCCGATCAGCACGTTCTGCGGCTTGAGGTCGCGGTGCACGACGTTCGCGCGGTGGATCGCCGACAGCGCCGTCACCGAGCTGATCGCGAGCCGGTCGAGGGCCGCGCCGGTGCGCGGCCCCTCGTCGCGGACGAGGGCGCGCAGCGAGGGCCCCGGCACGTACTCGCTGACGATGTAGGGGCGGTCGCCCGCCACGTCGGCGGCGAGCATCTGCGCGGTGCAGAACCCGGCGACCCGCTCCAGGACGGCCATCTCGCGCACGAACCGCTCCCGGGCGTTGGCGTCCCCGACGAGCTGGGCGTGCAGCAGCTTGACGGCGACCCTGGACGGCCCGGGCCCCGGCTCGGCGGGCCGGCCGAGGTACACCGCGCCCTGGCCGCCGGCGCCGATCCGCCCGAGCAGCTCCCAGCGGCCGAGCCGGGTGGGATCGGCCGCGGAGAGGGGGACCGGACCCGCCATTCGCACCCCCTCGAAAAAAATTGAGCATTCCCGCGGGCACAAAACCGCTCCGCCCGGCATCGAAGAGTATAGGTTCGGCGAGCCCGAAGCGGGAGAAGAAGATGCTGCAGATTCGTTCGACGATTGCGCGGTCCAGGGTCGGCGCCGTGCCGCTGGCGGGGGCCGTCGCGGCCCTCGTGGCGGCGGGCGCGCTGACCGGCTGCGGGGACGCCGGCGCGACCATCACGCGGCTGACGGTGGGATCGCCGGGGCCCGACCCGTACACGCTGGCGTCCGGCACCGACAGGGTCGATGTGAAGGCGAGGCCGCAGGCAGGCGGCACGAAGGAGGGGGACGCACCGGGACTCTACGGCGGGACGCGCCAGGCCTCGACCTGCGACAGGGAGAAGCTCGCCGCCTTCCTGCGGGCCCACCCCGACAAGGCGCGGGCGTGGGCGCGGGTGCAGGGGATCCCGGCGAGCGACATCCCGCGGTACGTGTCGCGGCAGACGCCGGTCCTGCTGCGCACCGACACGCTGGTCACCAACCACGGGTACCGGGACGGGGAGGCGACGAGCGACCCCGCGGTCCTTCAAGCCGGAATGGGCGTTCTGGTCAATGGTTACGGAGTGCCCACGGTGAAGTGCAATTGCGGCAATCCCCTCACTCCGCCCGACAAAAAGATCTCCACCCGGAACGCGTCGTACAGTGGCCGATCCTGGCCGGGATTCGAGAAGGGGAATGTCACCCGAATCCGGCCGCGGGATTCCCAGAAGGGGACGATCGTCACTTTCGTCCTGGTCGACCCGGAGGCCACGATGGGATTCGCCCGGCCCCGCGCCACCGAGGGGGCGTCGGACGGGCCGCCGACCGCGCTGCCGCGGACGGAGACGGAGGTCGTGGCGAGCGACTCGCCCGCACCGTCCGACTCCGGCCTGGAGACGCCCGGTACCGAGTCCCCCGGGACGCAGTCGCCCGGCCCGGGGACTCCCGGCCTGGAGACGCCCGGCACCGAGCCCCCCGGGACGCAGTCCCCCGGGCCGGAGACCCCGGCCCCCGCGCTCTCGTCCCCGTCACCGGGCGTGGCCACGCAGGACCCGGGTACGGGTGCCGGTGGGAAGGATGCGCCGGGCGACGGGGCGCACGGGCCGGTCTCCCTGCCGCCGTCGAAGGAGCCCGCGCCCGCGATCTCCTGACACCGTGCGCTATCTTTGTTCATATGAGCAGTGCTTCAGATGTCGTCGCCCCGGACGCCTGCGCCGTCCGGGTCGTCGACGCCGCGAAGGTCGCCGCCGTCTCGGCGTCCCTGCCGGACGGGGAGACGATCACCGAGCTGGCGCAGGTGTTCGGGCTGCTGTCCGACCCCGGCCGGCTACGGGTGATCACCGCGCTGCTCGAAGGGGGAGAGATGTGCGTGTGCGACATCGCCGCGTCCTGCGGGCACTCGGAGTCGGCGGTCTCGCACGCGCTGCGCCTGCTGCGCGCCAACCGCGTCGTGCGCGTCCGCCGCGCCGGCCGGATGGCCTACTACCGGCTGGACGACTCGCACGTCCGGCTGCTGCTCGATCTCGCCCTCACCCACGTCGGCCACGGGGAGGAAGGCACATGATCGGGGACCGCGAGGACACGCCCGGGAAGCGGGGGCACGGGCACGGGCACGGCCACGGGCACGCCGTCTCCGCGGGCGCCGACCGGCGGCTGCTGACCGGCGCGCTGGCGCTGATCATCGTCTACATGTCGGGCGAGGTGGTCGTCGGCCTGCTCGCCGGGTCGCTGGCGCTGATCACCGACGCGGCGCACATGATGACCGACGCGTTCGCGATCGCGCTGGCGCTGGTCGCGATGCGCATCGCCGCCCGGCCGCCGAAGGGCGGGTACACCTTCGGCCTGCGCCGTGCCGAGATCCTGTCCGCGCAGCTGAACGGGCTGACGCTGATCCTGCTCACCGTCTACTTCGTGTACGAGGGGGTCCGGCGGCTGATCGAGCCGCCCGCCGTGGAGGGCCAGTTCGTCTTCTGGACGGCCCTCGCGGGCATCGCCGTCAACATCGCGGCGACCATGCTGATCAGCCGGGCGGACCGGCGCAGCCTGAACGTCGAGGGCGCGTTCCAGCACATCCTGAACGACCTGTTCGCGTTCATCGCGACCGCGGTCGCGGGCCTGGTCGTGTGGACGACGGGCTTCGCCCGGGCGGACGCGGTCGCCTCGCTGGTGGTGGCCGCGCTGATGCTCAAGGCCGGGTACCGGCTGCTGCGGGACGCGGGCCGGGTGCTCATGGAGGCCGCGCCCGCCGGGCTCGACCCGTCCGAGCTCGGCGCCCGGCTCGCCGGGCGCCCCTGCGTCGAGGAGGTCCACGACCTGCACGTGTGGGAGGTCAGCTCGGGCTACCCGGCGCTGTCGGCGCACGTGCTCGTCGACTCCCAGGGCGACTGCCACGCCGTGCGCCGCGACCTGCAGGAGCTGCTGCGCGACGCCTACGCGATCACGCACACCACGCTGGAGGTCGACCACGTCGACGAGCCGTCCGGCGGCGGCCACGTCCACTGCGACGACGCGCACGGCCCCCGCCATGTGGCGGAGGCCGTCGAGCCGCACGAGCACGCGGGCGGCGCGCCGTGCGACCACTAGGGCCGCGCGGCCGCGCCGTCCTGTGATCAGCGGGCGGTGCAGGCGGCGCCGTTCACCCTGAAGGCGCTCGGCGGCGGATTCGTGCCGCCGCTCGACCCGTTGAAGCCGATCGTCACCGAGCCTCCCGGCCGGATGGTCCGGTTCCAGTCGAGGTCGCGGGCGGTCACGTCCGGGCCGTTCTGCGACCAGGCGGCGTTCCAGCCCTGGGTGACGCGCTGGCCCGCGGCGAACGCGAACCCCAGCGTCCAGCCCTCGATGGGCGATGTCCCGGTGTTGGCGACGGTGACCTGCGCGGTGAAGCCGGTCCCCCACTGGCTCTGCACCGCGTAGCCGGCCTCGCACGCCGGGGCGCCCGGGCCGCCCGCCGGGATCTCGACCAGCGTGATCGAGGACGCGGGGAACGTCGAGGTGAACCCGTCCGCCCCGACCGCCACGTCCGGGGCGCGGACGATCGCGGCCTGGTCGGCGCCGCCGTACCGGTAGACGTGCCCGGCCGCCGGACCGGACCGCCCGGCGATCGACACCGTGCTGGTGAGGTCGTCCGTGAGCGACTTGTTCACGATCATGAGGGTGAGCGCCCTGTCGGACGAGCGCTCCGCCGCGTACACCGCGAGCCTTCCCTGGTCGGCGCTCGACGCGCGGACGGACGTCTCGCCGAACGAGGCGCCCGCGCCGTCGTAGTCGCGGTACATGCGGAAGGCGTAGGCGCCCGGGTCGGACGTGCCCGGCGGGGCCCACAGCGTCGCCAGGTCGAGGCCCTCCCGCCCGAAGATCCCGAGGACGTCCGCCTGGGCCAGCGCGCCGTTCAGGTGGCCGAGCGCGCCCCAGTTGTACTCGGTGATCGCCAGCTTGGTGCCCGGATAGTTCTGGTTCACGAGCTCGCGCATCCGCGGGATGTAGTTGATCGGCTGACCGATCCAGCTCTCGTCGGTGTAGGAGGGGTCCCACAGCTGCCGGGTGGAGCGCAGCCGCAGCTCCTGGGTCGCCGCGTCGCCGGGGTCGCCGGAGGACACCCCGGCCTGCTGCGGGTAGATGTGCTCGTCGAAGTAGTCGAGGATGCGGGTCCCGTGCTCCTGCTCGTAGGCCTTCATCTGCCGGAGGTACCAGTCCGCGAACGGGACGCCGCCGTGCGCCGCCCGGTCCGGCGGGTCGGACCAGCAGTCGCCGCCCTCCCGGTCGCAGGTCTGCTTGTCCAGGCCCGACAGCGACAGCGACTGGAAGCCCCAGCCGACCGGGCCGAGCGTCTGGGCGCCCGGGTCGGCGGCCTTCACGGCGGAGGCGATCGCGTACGTCTGGCGGCGCATCTCGTCGTAGCCGGCGCCGTCCGGGTGCACGTCGCGGTGCGTGGCGTGCCAGAGGTCGGGTTCGTTGTCGAGGTCGTAGAAGCGCACGCCGCCGCCGTCGGCCCGGCCGTACTTGCCCGTCAGGTGGGACAGCCAGTCGGTGATGTACTTCGGGCCGGCCGGGACGCTCGTGTCGGCCGGATCGTTGCCCGTGACGTTCGAACCGTCCGGCTTCACCCCGTTGCCGCAGTCGGGCCGCCACTGGGTGTCGGCGCCCTGCTGCGGCCCGTACTTGGCGATGCCGAAACCGCAGGTGTAGTCGCGGCCCTTCGGCGTCCAGCCGATCAGCGGGACGGTGAGGAGCGTACTGGTGCCGGTCCGGCGGTCCTGGTCGGTGAACTGGTCGGTCTCGGACCCGTCGGGGAGTTTCGCGGGGTCCGGCGCCGGGCCGGGCACGTTCTCGAAGTACCAGTCCGAGCCCCGGTTGGTCTCGTCGTAGAGGTAGTTGTACCGGGTCGTCGCGTTGCCGCCCCACCGCCGGACGGGGAGGCGCAGTTCTTCGGCGAGGTCCTCGGCGGCGAAGTTCATGCCGTAGACGTAGGGGCTGATCGCGTGCCGGGACGCGGACGGGTCGACGGTCAGCGCGGGGCCGTCCGCGGCCTGCGCCGGGGGCGCCGCCCACGGCAGGAGCGCGGCGGCCGCGACGACGGCGAGCCAGGGCTTCCGGGTCATGTCACACCTCGCATGCCTTGTCGTTCACCTCGAACGCGGCGGGCGCGCCGCTCGCCGCGCCGGTCGCCTGGAACCCGATCGAGAGCGAGGCGCCGGGCGCGACGGAGGCGTTCCAGTCCAGGTTCCCGGCGGTGACCGCGGCGCCGCTCTGCGACCAGGCCGCGCTCCACCCCTGGCCGACCTTCTGGTCGCCGGGGAAGGCGAACTCCAGCCTCCAGCCGTTCAGCGCCGAGGACCCGCTGTTGGTGATGGTGACCTGGGCGGTGAAGCCGCCCGACCAGCTGTTCTGCACCGTGTAGGCGACCTTGCAGGACGTCTCCGGCGTGCCCGGGTCGCCGGGGTCGCCGCCCGGGTCGCCGGCGCCGAGCAGGTAGGGATCGAGGTAGGACTGCTTCGCCGTGTTCACGGTCGTCCAGTCGTCGTTGAGGATGCCGCCGGTGTCGCCCGAGTTGGGGTTCCACGACCAGAAGGTGAAGGAGATCCCGCCCGTGCCCTTGCCGAGGTAGGCCATCAGGGTGCGCAGCCAGGTCTGGTCGCGCGGGTCCCCCAGCGTCGTCCCGAACTCGCCGAGCAGGACCGGCGCGACGTTGTTCCTGTCGAGGTAGCCCCAGTTCTTGTCCCAGATCCCGGCCATGTTGGACGGGAAGGACGGGTCGTCGAACCACGGCTGCGGGTACACCGACGTGGCGTAGTCGTGGGCGGAGTACACGAGCCGGTTCGGGACGTTCAGCCGCACCGGGTACTGCGCGGCGCCCTGGAGGTTGCCGCCCCACCAGTAGTTGTCGCCGCCCTGGTCGTTGACGCCCTCCACGATGATCAGCCAGTTCGGGTTGGCCGCGAGGACCGCGTTGCCGGCCTGCTCGGCGGCCAGCCGCCAGTCCCTCGTCTGGTCGCCGCAGCCCCAGCAGGCCGGGGAGTGCGGCTCGTTGTGCAGGTCGGCGCCGATGACCGTGGTGTCGCCCGCGTAGTGCCGGGCGAGCATCGTCCAGTCGGAGATCCAGCGCGACTCGGGGTAGGCGGCGGTGTACCAGAGCGCGGACTGGCCGCCGGAGTCCGGGCGGTGCCGGTCGAGGACGACCTTGAGCCCGATCCGCCCCGCGTACGCGATGATCCGGTCGAGGATCTGCAGCCCGTTCAGGCCCTGCAGGTCGGGGTTCTTGGCGTAGTCGATGCTGTTCGGGGCGCTGCCGGAGTCGAACAGCTGGCTGCTGTAGGGCAGCCGCAGCGTGTTGTACCTCAGGCTCTTGATCTGGTCGAGCATGTCCTTGTAGCCGCGCGACCAGAGGCCGTGCGGGGCGTAGTTGGACGTCTCGGCGCCGAACCAGTTGACGCCCGTCATCCGCACCGGCCGGCCGGCGGCGTCCAGCAGCTGCCGGCCGCTGGTGTGCCAGTAGCCGGCGCCGTCCGCGCGGGCCGGGCGCGGCACGGCCTGGACGAGCGCCAGCGCCAGCAGCACGGCCACGATGATCGAGACGAGGCGGGTCCGCCGGAGTCTCACGGTCACGGTCGTTCTCATGCGGGGTCCTCAGTCGATCGAGTGGGAGCGCTCCCACCGTCCGCGGAGGCGCCCGGCGTGTCAAGGACGGCCAGCGGTTGCCCCCGGCGACCAGGCGTCCCGCGTGAAAACCCGTGAAAAAGACTGGCCCCGCACGAGGCGGGGCCAGTTGTTTAGGCAACCAACAACATCAGTTCGTCAGTCCTGCTTCCCCCGCTCGACGCCGAGGTTCTCCGCCACCTGGTCGATCACCTCGTCGACGTCCTCCGGGGAGCCGCTGACCACCGGCTGCTTGTCGGCCCAGTCGTCGCGCTTCTTCGGCAAACCGTTGCCAGCCATATCTATCCACTCCATCTCGTTTTATCTCTAAAAGGGTCGGAGCTCTTACCCCGGCCACAATGGGGATCGTCCGCGATGGTGGGGGTACCGCAACGGTTTCGGCCCGCCGGCTACGAGAGGCCGAACAGGTCGGCCGGGCCGCGCCAGCAGACCGAGCGCAGCCAGTCGTCGCCGAGGTCGAGGGCGGCCAGCGACTCCAGCTGGTGCGCGTACTCGTAGGGGATGTTCGGGAAGTCGGTGCCGAGCAGGACGCGCCCCTCCAGGCCGAGCTCGTGCAGCCGGGGCAGCAGCGCGTCCGGGAAGGGCGCCAGGGCGGCGAAGCGAGTGAAGATCATCGTCGTGTCGAGGTGGACGCCCTCGTGCGCGTCGGCGAGGGCGAAGAAGCCCTCGAACTCGGGCGCGCCCAGGTGGGCGATGATCGTCGTCAGGCGCGGATGGCGGGCGAGCACCTCGCCGAACGGGCCGGGCCCGGTGTAGCCGTTGGCGACCGGCCCGGAGCCCGCGTGGACGAGGGCGGGCACCCCGGCGTCGGCGAGCATCCCCCACACCGCGTCCAGCTCCTTGAGGCGCGGGTCGAAGCCGCCGACCTGGAGGTGGACCTTGAAGACGCGGGCACCCGCGTCCAGCGCGCGGCGCACGTACTCCTCGACGCCGGGCTCGGGGTAGAACGTGGCGGTCTGGAGGCATTCGGGGACCCGAGCGGCGAACCGGGCGGCCCACTCGTTCAGCGACTCGGCCATGCCGGGCCGGTGCGGATAGGCGAGCGAGGTGAACGCGCGGACGCCGAGCCCGTGCAGGAAGTCCAGCCGCTCCTGCTCGGAGTCCCGGTAGCGGATGGGCCACTCGGTGCCGATCAGGGGCCCGGCCTCGTCGAAGTACCCCCACACCGCGCTCATCAGCCGCTGCGGCATGAAGTGGACATGGACGTCGATGATGCCGGGTAGTCCGAGCGACCGCCAGAACGCGGGGACAGCTGAATCAGAACGAGGTTCGGCCACGGCCCGACCCTAGCCGCCGCTCAGGTGATCTCCGCGAGCAGGGCGGGCAGCGCGGCCCGCAACTCGCGGCGCCAGTAGGGCCAGGTGTGGGTGCCGCGGTAGAAGTGCGTGGACACGGGGACGCCGAGCTTCTTCAGCTTGCCCGCGAACTCCTCGGAGACGGTGTGGGCGAGGGCCTCCAGCGCGTCGCGGGGGCCGGCCTCCCGCCCGCCCCGGCCGGGGTGGTCGAAGGGGCCGGGGGCGCCGTCCCCGGCGCTGACGTGCACGCGGACGCCCGTGAGCCGGCCGGCGAGGTCGTAGGGGTTGTGCTGGCGCCACACGACGCGCTGCTCGTCGGGGTCGCCCCACACGTCCGTCCAGTCGAGGGACGGCGCGCCGATCGCGACGCTCAGCTCGACGAGGTCGGCGACGTCGAGCCCGGACGGGTCGCGGTGCAGCGTGTGCACCGGCCCGCTGAACGACGCCGCCGCCCGGAAGAGGCCCCGGTGCCTGGCCGCGTACGCCAGCGCGCCGAGCCCGCCCATCGCGTTGCCGGCGACGGCGCGGTCCGGGCCGGCACGGTATCCGCGTTCCAGGATCTGCCGGAGTTCGGCGAGGTGGAAGGTCTCCCACTTCGGCGCGCCGCCGCCGCCGCGGTTCCACCAGTCGGTGTAGCTGCCGCACGGGCCGCCGTCCGGCATGACGACGATCACGTCGGCGCCCTCGGTCAGCTCCTCGATGTCGCTGTGCTCGCTCCAGGCGGTGTGGCCGTCCCGGCCGGCGGAGGCCCCGTGCAGGAGCCAGAGCACCGGCCAGGTGCGGGAGGCGTCCCGTGACCAGCCGGGGGGCAGCAGGAGGCGGGCGCGGGCGACGCCTCCGAGGACGGGGGAACGCACGGCCAGGTCGAGGACGCGGCGGCGCGGGCGGCGCTCGCCGACCACGGTCGCGCCGTCGTCGGCGGCGGGCGCGCCGGGCGGAGCCGTGCCGCCCGCCGCGATGGACGCGGTCAGCCCGGCGACCGCAACGACGAGTCCCGCTCCCGCAAAGCCGCGCAACCGCATGTTCCCGCCCCGGTCGTCCAGAGGATGCCTGCTTGTAAAGGTTCCCTCTGACGGGAATGTTTCAACGCTGTGTAATCGGTTTATAAAATGTCGGGCCGGGAGTTCCGGTCCACGTACCTTCCTGGGTGACGCGGACGAAGGGGGCGACCGGAAGAGATGCGGAGCGTCCAGATGCGGAGCAAGGCGGAGCTGGAGTCGGCGATCGCGGGCGGCGGGCGCGCGGCGCTGGTGATCAACTCCCGCTCCCGGCGGGGCCGGCGGCTCTACGGCACGGCCCGCCGCCTGCTGCGCGAGGCGGGGCTGGAGTTCCCCCACGTCTTCCCGGTGACCGACCCCTCCCGGCTGCCGGAGCTGTTCTCCGACGTCCTCGCGCTGGAGCCCGACCTCGTGGTCGTCGGCGGCGGGGACGGCACGGTCGCCGAGGCGGTCGGGCACCTGGCGCACCGCGACATCGCGCTCGGGGTGCTGCCGCTCGGCACCACCAACAACTTCGCCCGCAGCCTGGAGCTGCCGCTGGACCTGCCGGGCGCGGTCGCGACCCTCGCCCTCGCCCGGCCGGAAGGCGGGAAGGTCGCCGACGTCGACGTCGGCTGGTTCGAGTCGACGGGCGACCCGCAGGGCGAGGGGCCGGGCGACGAGCGCGAGCACATCTTCGCCAACATGGTCAGCCTCGGCCTGTCGGTCCAGGTCGCAGGGCACGTCCCGCACATGCTCAAGCGGTTCCTCGGGCGTCCCGCCTACGCGCTGACGGCGGCGGGGCTGCTGCCCCGGCACGAGGCGTTCACCGCCCGCATCACGATCGACGGCGAGACGCACGAGGTCGCGACCCACCAGCTGAACGTCGCCAACGGCGCGCACCACAGCGGGCAGCGCATCGCCCGCGACGCCAGCCCGGACGACCGGCTGCTGGCGGTGTACCGACTCGGCGACGAGCGGCGGCTGCGGCTGGCGTCGGCCACGGCCCGCCATGTCCTCACCGGCCCGTGGCGGTCGCTGGAGGACGACGCCTTCCTCACCACGACGAACGTGCAGATCGAGACCGACCCGCCGATGCAGGTGGACGTGGACGGCGAGGTCCGCGGCCGCACCCCGGTGTCGATCAAGCTGCGCGGCAACGCCCTGCGGGTGATCGTCCCCAGGACGTTCGTCGACACCTGATCGGCCGGCCCGGCGCCGCTAGCCGCGCTCGTCGGCCATGACGTAGGCGCCCGCCTCCAGGCGCTCGATCACGCCGAGCGTCCAGGCCCTGGCGGAGTCGGCGGAGTGGACCCACCAGCCGAGCAGCTCGCGCAGATGGTCGGAGGGGTCGAGCTCGTCCAGGGGCGGGGCGACGGAGGCGCGCCAGGCGGCCAGGCCGTCGAGGCGCTCGCGCAACAGGGCGAGCGCCTCGGCGCGCGGCAGCTCGGTGAGGAACCCCAGGCCCGCGGTCAGCATCTCCGGGTGCCGGACGTCCACCGCGGAGAGGGCGGAGCGCAGCAGCCGGTGGAACTCCTCCCGGCCGGCGTCGGTGATCTCGTAGTCGGTGTGCGGCGGACCGGCCTCGCTCTCCTCCACCTCGTGGGCGTGCAGCAGGCCCTCCTTGGCCAGCTGCCTGAGCGCGTGGTAGATCGAGCCCGGGTTGACGTGGGCCCACTCGTCCGAGCCCCAGGAGAGCAGCTCGCGGCGGACCTCGTAGCCGTGCGCCCGCCCGAACCTGCGCACCCCGCCGAGCACCAGCAGCCGCGTCGTCGACATGCTCTCCCCCTGATCGCAAACCTGTTCAGGGTAGAGGGTCCGGCGTCCGTGCGCGCGGTCCTCACCGCTTCAGGGCGGCGAGATCCTCCGGGGCGAGCGTGAGATCCGCGGCGGCGACGTTCTCCTCCAGGTGGACCGGGGAGCCGGTGCCCGGGATCGCGAGCATCACCGGGGAGAGCGCCAGCAGCCCCGCGAGGAGCACCTGCGGGACGGTGGCGCCGTGACGGGCGGCGATCGCGTTGACGCGCGCGTCGTCGGGGATGCCGAACCCGCCGAGCGGGAAGTAGGGGGCGTAGGCGATGTGCTCGCGCTCACAGGAGGCCAGGAGCTCGGCGTCCCGCGACCGCGTCACGTCGAACCGGTTCTGGACGGCCGCGACCGGCGCGATCCCGCGCGCCTCCGCCAGCTGGGCGGGGCTCACGTGGCTCAGCCCGAGATGCCTGATCAGCCCCTCCTCGCGCAGCCCGGCCAGGACGGCGAAGCGCTCCCCGACCGGCTCGTCCGACGGGGCCTCCAGCCCGCCGGGCCGCAGGTAGACCAGGTCGAGCCGGTCGAGCCCCAGCTCGGTGAGGTTGCGCTCCACCTCGGCGCGCAGCTCCGACGCCGGGAGCTGCCCGGACGGGTAGGGGTCGCCCGGTCCCCGGTACGGTCCCACCTTCGTGGCGACGACCAGGCCGGGCGGGTAGGGGGCGAGCGCGGCGCGGATCATCTCGTTGGCCGCGGGACCGCCCTCGTGGTAGTAGAACGCCGCCGTGTCGATGTGGTCCACGCCCACCTCGACCGCCCGCTGGAGGATCTTGATTCCGGTGCCCCGGTCGTTCGCGGGTCCGCCGCGGGTGCTCACGGGCAGCCGCATCGCGCCGAAGCCCATCCGGGAGATCCGCAGGTCGCCGCCGAGATCGAAGTGTCGTGTCATGCGGTCCACTGTGCTGGGCCCGCGGGGCCGGGGCGATCGGCTGGCAGCTTGCTGCCACCGCGCCGCGCGGCGGGCCGCGTGGCAGACTGGGCGCGTGAGCGTCGATCTGGACCGGAACGTCGTGCTTCGCGGGGAGGCGGAGCTGGTCGAGCGCGCCGGACGGCTGTTCTACGCCTGCGAGGAGTTCGCGTGCGCCGCGACGGACCAGAACACGTGGGCGCTGCCCGGTCTCCGGGAGCGGATCATCGCCGAGCGGCACCGGATCCGGCCCGCCCCGGCCGTCCGCAAGCTGTACAACCCGGCGGCCCTCGCCGACGAGGAGTCCGAGCGGCGGCTCCTCGCGGTCGCCGCCGCGGGCGCGCGGGTGCGGATCTGCCCGACGCCGCTACCGCACGAGACGATCATCGTGGACCGGAAGGTCGCCATCCTCGCGGGCCCGGTGGAGGGCGGCGTCCGCGAGTACACCGTCGTCCGGTCGCCGGGCGTGGTGAAGGGCGTGGTCTCGCTGTTCCGGGCGACGTGGGAGACGGCGACCGAGCTGGCCGACCACCGGCGCGACCGGCCGCCCGCGCTGAGCGAGGAGAGCCTGCGCATCCTGGGGCTGCTCGGCGGCGGGCTGAAGGACGAGGCGGCCGCGCGGCGGCTCGGCATGTCGCTGCGCACCTACCGGCGCCGCGTCGCCGAGATCCTCGTCCTGCTGGACGCCGACTCCCGCTTCCAGGCGGGGCTGCGCGCCCACGAGTTCGGCCTGGTCGGCTGAACCCCTCGCCCGGTCGGGTCCTCGGCCGGTCGGGTCCTCAGCCGCCGGCGAGCGGGACGAGCCTGATGAAGACCAGGTCGGGGTCGCCGGTGAGGTCGATCTCCTCGTCGAGGTCCTCGACCTGGCGGTCGGCGGCGAGCACGAAGAACCCGTTGCCGAGGAAGGCGCGCTCGGCGATGTCGGCCTGCCGCTCCCAGTCCAGGCGGCGGGGCTCGCGCAGCCGGTAGCCGTTCAGCTCCGCCTCGGCGCCGTCCGGGCGGACCAGGCCGTGGAACCGGTCGGAGGGGCGCGCGTTGTGCCGGGCGACCTCCTCGCGGACCCGGAGCCTGATCAGCTCCCGGACGGTCATCCGGTCGGGCAGCCCGGCCACCTGGAAACCGGCGACGGGCGCGCCGGCGGCCGTCTCGTCGCGGAAGTTCACGGCGGGCATCAGGCACCTCGCTTGATCTGCGTCAGGATGGACTCGTCCTCGATCGCGTCGTCGGCGGCGAGCAGGAACGCCTTGCTGAGGATGAGCGAGAGCCGCTCGTCCTCGAACGGCAGGAAGACTCTGGCGCCGGCGGCGCGGCGCTCCGGGACGATGCAGAGGAACGTGTCGTCCGGTTCCATCACGATGTTCGCCGAGCCGAGGTGGATCCTGTAGGTGCGCAGCTCGCCGCGCACGACCAGGTAGCGGCCGTCGATCGCGCACCGGTCGGCGATCTTCGTGCGCGGCAGGACGCGTTCCAGGGCGTCCCTGCGGGTCCGGGTCGACTCGCCGAGGTCGGCGTACCACGCGCGCACCCAGTACTCGTGGGCCTCGCCGTCCTCCCACATGGGGTCGGCGGCGATGGAGGCGACGCCGACGAACAGGTCCACGTCCCGCATCGCCTCGCTGAACACCAGCGGCGGGACGTCGGCGAGGGCCGCCTCCCGCCAGCCGCCGCCGTCGCCGCGGCGGTCGAACACCACCCGGTTCGTCCCGGCGATCTCGTGCTCGCCCTGCCAGTCGGCCAGGACGTGGGAGAATCTGACCCGCCACTCCCCCGCCGCGAGCGTCCGGGCCGCCTCGTCAGAGCCTCCGCCGTCCCAGGGGCCGAGCAGGGCGCTCGTCCAGCCGCGGGCCCGGAACAGGGCGAACATCCGCCGGTAGTGGACGAGGTGCGCGGCGAACCGGTTGGAGTAGGTCGCGGTGTCCTCTTCCGCGGGGGTGAGGAGGTAGATCTCGCGGAACGCCTGCTTGAAGGGCTGCCGGATCCGCCGCTCGACGAGCAGGTCGCGCCAGGCGCGCACCTCGTCCGGCCGTGACCTGATCGGGTGCCACAGCCGGACGGGCGCGTCATCGGCGGCGTCCGGCGGTTCGTCCGCCTCGGGGAGGACGGTGCGCCAGTCGCCGGGGGCGGTCTCGACCTGCCAGAGGAGCGTGCGCATCACCGGCCCGGCGATCGGGTGGCGCAGGAGCGCGTCCCGCCACCGGCCGAACGGGTGGACGGCCTCGACGGTGAAGCCGCCCTCCAGCGCCCGCGCGAGCGTGACCAGCTGGGCGCTGACGCGTTTGGCGAGGTCGCGCAGCTCCGCGACCTCGGCCTTGTGGTCGCGGCGGACGGGGGCGGGCACGCCTTTCAGCGCCGTGCCGCCCTTCTCGAAGGTCAGCTCGGCCTTGCCGGCGGTGACGGTGACGAGGGCCGTGTAGCCGCCGAGTTCCCGGCGCAGGACGCCCCCGGGGCCGAAGCCCAGATCGGGGAGGCGCAGCGCGACCTCGGTCCGCTCGGCGAGGGCCGCCTCGACCTTCTTGAGCATCTTGTCGAGCTGCTTGGGCACCCCGGCGTGCCGGGCCTTCCCGCGGACGGTCCGGATCGCGGTGACCAGCTCGGGCGTCGGGAACTCCTGCGCGGCCCGGACGATCTCGTACAGCAGGGCCTGCGACGGCAGCGTCCTCGCGTCCGTCGGAGCCACGGAGATGCCGGGCAGGAGACGGTCGAACAGGCCGGGCAGCCACGGCTCGTCGCGCAGCAGCGCGATGCGCGCGGCGTGCCCGACGGCGGCGACCTCGTCCCCGGTGAACGCCTTGTCCGCGCGGAACGGGATCTCGCCGTCCTGGACGGCGCGGGCGCGGTCGGCCGCGGACTCCAGGGCCGCGCGGGCGTACTCGACGCAGGCGGGGATGGCGGCGACCCGCTCCCACACCTGGGGCGCGACCGCCGGGGAGGTGAAGGACCGGGTGTCGAAAAGCTCGGCCAGCAGCACGCGTTCCGCCGGTGCCAGGCGCAGCACGAGGTCGAGTTCGTCCCGCGCGATCGGCCCCCGCCTGACCTGGCCGAGACGGTCGGCGACCGCCCGCAGGACGCCGTCGCCCGCGAGCCCGCCGATCGCGAGCAGCGCGAACGGCTGGTCGAGGCGCTCGTGGTCGAGAAGGTACTCGGCCAGCGTCCGTGCCGGGCCGGCGAGGTCGGGCCAGGGCCCCGTGCAGCGGACCAGCGTGCCCGCACCGAGCACGAGGTCCGCCCACCTGCGCTGGGCCAGCCCGCCGACCAGCGCCTGGAACATCCGCTCGCACGCCTCCGGCGTGTAGCGCGGCTGCCGCTGCTTGGCCTCGTCCTCGACGCTGAACCGGACCGACGTCGACACGAACGGCGCCTCCCGGCCGACCGCGTAGGCGGCGGGCACGAGGGTGCCGAGGTCCTGGTCGGACAGTGCCGACAGGTCGGGATGCCAGGTGCGCAGCTCCTCGTCCTCCGTCGTCGGTTCGGTCATGACGCGCAACAGCCGCGCGGCCAGCTCCATCAGGCCCCCTTCTTGATCTGCCGCAGGACGGCCTCGTCGGTGATCCGGTGGTCGGCGGCCAGCAGGGACGCCGTGCCGAGGACGCGCGCCAGCTCCTCGTCCTCGAACGGCAGGAACAGGCCCTTCTGCCCCGTCCGCCGGGACGGCTCGACCAGCAGCCGGTCGTCGCCCGGCTCCATCAGCACGCCGCCGGAGCCGAGGTGGACGCGGTAGGTGCGCAGCCCGCCGCGGACGACGAGGAACCGCCCGTCGACCGAGCAGCGGTCGGCGATCCTCGTGCCGGGCAGGACCCGGCGCAGCACGTCCGCGCGGATCTCGGCGGTCGCCGACAGCGCGCCGAACGGGTCCTCCTCCTCGGCCGGCGCGAGGCGCAGGAACAGGTCGGCCTCCCGCATGCCCTCGCTGAACACCGGCTGCGGCACGGCCCGCGGCGGCTCCTCCCGCCAGCGGCCGGCGACCCGCCGCTCGAACGTCACCCGCGCCCGGCCCCCGTGGCAGCCGACCCGCCACGCGCCCTCGGCGAGGACGCGCCGGGCCTCCCCGTCGAAACGGCCCCGGCGCAGGTCCCCGGCGCCGGACGGGCCGGGCCGGTAGGTCTCGCGGAACGCCTGCCGGAACGACTGCGCCATCTGGTTGCCGGTCACGAAGTTCCGCCAGGCCCGGACGGCGCCGGGGAACGCCCGCGCCGGATGCCACAGCCGGACCCGCGCGCCGCGTGGCGGCACGGGCAGGGCGCGGCCGTCCACGGTGACCAGGACGTCCTCGCCGGGCGTGGCGGCGTGCCAGTGCCCGTCCGGCTCCTCGAACTCCCAGATCAGACCGTGCGCGACCCGCCCGGTGACCGGGTGGTCGCGGTAGTCCCGGCACCACTGCCCGTACGGCCAGGTCCGCTCGGCCGCCATCAGCGCCTCGACCCGCGCCCGCTCGGCGGCCAGCGTCGCGCGGACCTGCCTCGCCAGTGCCTTCGTCTCCTTGACCTGCGCGGCGAACGCTCCCCTGAGCGCGCCCGGGACGGTCGGCAGCGCGCGGCCCTCCGCGCCGATGAAGGTCAGCCGGACGGTCATCGGGTCGGCGATGGCGAGGACCGCCTGGTAACCGCCGATGTCGCGGGCGAGTGAGCCGTCGCGGCCGAGCCCGTGCGCGGGCACGCCGGGCTCGGGCACGGGCCCGGCCGGGCCGGGCGGGCGGTCCAGAAGGTCGAGCGCTGCCGGCGGCGCCCGGAGGTCGTCGGACATGAGGTGATCTTTCCAGACGGAGGCGCCGGTTCCAGAACGTTCCAGGTGATCACACGCCGATCTGCCGCCGGATCGAGGCGTCGGTGATCTTGTGGTCGGCGGCCAGCAGGAACGCCTTGCTCAGGATGAGCGAGAGCCGCTCGTCCTCGAACGGCAGGTACAGCGTGCCGGGGGCCCGGCGGCCCTGGACGATGCACAGGTAGGCGCCGTCCGGTTCCATCAGGACGTTCGCCGACCCCAGATGGATCCTGTAGGTGCGCAGCTCTCCGCGGACCACCAGGTGGCGGCCGTCGAGGGCGCACCGTCCGGCGATCCTCGTGCGCGGCAGGATGCGCTCCAGCGCCGCGCGGCGGACCTCGGCGCTCGCGGTCAGCGCGCCGAAGCCCGCCTCGCGCCGGTAGGCGGCGTGGCGGTCCTCGCCCCGGTCGGCCCAGTCCGGGTCGGCGGCGATGGAGGTGACGCCGACGAACAGGTCCACGTCCCGCATCGCCTCGCTGAACACCGGCGGGGGGACGTCGGCGAGCTGCGCCTGCCGCCAGCGCCGGCCGTGCCTGCGCTCGAAGCGGACCTGGTCGGTCGCGGCGTGCTCGATCACCCAGTCGGCGTCGTCCACCGGCTCGTGGTGGAAGCACGCCCGCCATTCGCCGCCGCCGAACTCGCCGCGCGCCTCGCCGTTGAGGCCGCCCTCGTGCCGGCCGAGGAAGTTGGCCTGCCAGCCCCGCTCCCTGAACAGCGCGTACAGCCGCCGGTAGTGGACGATGTGCGCCGCGTACCGGTTGGAGTAGGTCGCAGTGCCCTCTTCTGCCGGGGTGAGGAGGTAGATCTCGCGGAACGCCTGCTTGAACGGCTGCCGGACCTGCTCGTCGACGACGCGTTCCCGCCAGGCCCGCACGTCGTCCACCGCCGCGCGGATGGGATGCCAGAGCCTGACGTGCGCGGCGTCGCCGCCCGGAGCGGCGAGGGATGCGCGCCAGCGGCCGTCCTCGTCCTGGAACTCCCAGATGAGGCCGCGGACGACCGCACCGGTGATCGGGTGGTCGCGGTAGTGCTCGCACCACTCGGCGTAGGGCCAGACGCGGTCCTCGGACATGAGGCCCTCGACGCGCGCCCGCTCGCTCGACAGCGTCGCCCGCACCTCCTTGGCGAGCGCCTTCAGCCGCCCCAGCTCCTCGGGGAAGCCGTCCTTGACCGCGGCCGGGGCCGTCCGGAGGGCGCGGCCGTCCGCGCCGGTGAAGGTGATCCGGACGGCCGCCGCGCCCTCGACCGCGACGCGCACCGTGTGGACGCCGAGCGTCCGCTCCACCGAGCCGTCCGGGCCCAGGCCGTGGGCGGGGACGGTGCGCTCGACGAGCTGCGCCCGCGTGATGCCCTGCCGCTCGGCCGCCGCCTGGAGCGCCGTGTCGAGCTGCTTGCGCAGCGCGCGGTTCCTGATCGGCGTGCGGAGGCGCCAGAGCGCCTCCAGCGCGCGCGGATCGTCGATCGCGCCCAGCGCGTTGATCGCCGCGCCCGCGAGCTTGGGGCCCTCGTAGAGGTCGCGGCCGGAGGTGCCCATGCGCAGCGCGAGCGCCTGGAGGCGGGGCACGGCCTCCGGGCCGCCGGTGAGGGCCGCCGCCCAGACGGCGCCGCGCGCGACGTCCCCGTGGTACGGGTGGACCACATGGTGGTATCCGCAGGACGAGCCGGTGTGCGGACCGTCCTCGCGGGTGCAGTACGGCTCGTCCTCGGCGAGCGCGCGGAGGCACTCGGCGACGTCCTCGCGCGCGGCCGCCTCGTCGGCGAGGGTGACGCACGCGCGATGCCACGTGCGCGTGGGGCGCGGTGCCGACAGGCCCGCCAGGTGCCGGACGAACCGGGTCAGCTCGGCCGACGGCGCCGTCCGCACGCGCTCCCGGAGCGGCGCGGCCCAGGTGTCGTGGACGGGGAGGACCCCCTCGGGCAGGTACGCCTCGTCCACGCTCGCCAGCAGCGCCCGCAGGCCGCGGTCGACCCGCTGCCGGTACCCGATCGGGACGTCGGCCCGCGCGAAGCGGCCGGTGACGTGCTTCAGCAGCGGCGCCAGCTCGCGCAGGGCCCCGGCGTCGAGGCGCTCGGCGGCGGGCAGGGCCTCCTGGAGGAGCAGGGCGAACCGGGAGCCCTGCTCCTCGGACTCGCAGGCGCGCGCCATCATCGCCTGGACGGCGCCGGGGCCGTCGTCGGTGCGCGCTTCGGTGGCGAGGGCGTCGTCGGGCATGCCGGGATGCTGTCAGGACCGGCCGACAAAACGCGCCGCCGCGACACCTTCTCAGTGACTTCACGGTCACCTACGCTCGTGGGGTACCGATACAGAATGAGATTCGGGACGGCCATGACGCACAGCGTGGTGATCATCGGGAGCGGGTTCGGCGGGATCGGGATGGCGATCCGGCTCCGGCGGGCTGGCGTGCGCGACGTGGTGATCCTGGAGAAGGCCGGCGACCTCGGTGGTACCTGGCGCGACAACACCTACCCGGGCGCGGCCTGCGACGTCCCGTCCCACCTGTACTCGTTCTCGTTCGAGCGCAAGATCGACTGGTCGCGCCGCTTCCCGCCGCAGGCGGAGATCCTGGAGTACCTGCGGCACTGCGCCCGCGAGCACGGCGTGCTGGAGGCGATCCGGTTCGGCACCGAGGTGACCGAGGCGCGGTTCGACGAGGACGCGGCGCTCTGGCGGATCTCCACCACGACGGGGGACCTCGCGGCGCGGGTCCTGGTCTCGGCGTGCGGGCAGCTCAACCGGCCCGAGCTGCCGCCGATCGAGGGGCGCGAGTCGTTCACGGGCCCGGCCTTCCACTCCTCCCGCTGGGACCACGGCACCGACCTGCGGGGCAAACGCGTCGCGGTGATCGGGACGGGCGCGAGCGCGGTCCAGATCGTCCCGGAGATCGCCGGGGAGGCGGCGGAGCTGCTGCTGTTCCAGCGGTCCGCGCCGTACGTGATCGACAAGCCGGACCGGCCGTACCGGGACTGGGAGCGGGCCGCGCTGCGGGCCGTGCCGGGGCTGTACGCGCTGAGCCGCGCCCGGATCTACGCGCTGTTCGAGGCCCGCGCACTCGGCTTCATCCGGTACCCGCGGCTGATGGGGATCATGGAGCGCGGCTTCCGCCGGCACCTGGCAGAGCAGGTCGCCGACCCCGCGCTGCGCGTCGAGCTCGTCCCCGGATACCGGATGGGATGCAAGCGGATCCTGCTGTCCGGCGACTACTATCCGGCGCTGAACAGGCCGAACGTGCGGCTCGTCACCGACCCGATCGAGCGCGTCACCCCGGCGGGCATCCGGACGGCGGGCGGCGAGCACGAGGCCGACGTCATCGTGTACGCGACCGGGTTCCGCTCCACCGAGTTCCTGTCCCCCATGAAGATCGTCGGACGGGACGGGCGGGAGCTGAACGATGCGTGGCGGGACGGCGCGCAGGCGCACCTCGGCATCACCGTCAGCGGCTTCCCCAACCTGTTCCTGCTGTACGGGCCCTACACCAACCTCGGGCACAACTCGATCATCTACATGCTGGAGTCGCAGTTCCGGTACGTCCTCGGGTGCGTGGAGGCGCTGCGCGGCGCGGGCCTGGACTGGATCGACGTGCGGCCGGACGTGCAGGACGCGTTCACCCGGGAGATGCAGGAGCGGATGCGCTCGACCGTCTGGGAGGCGGGCTGCCGGAGCTGGTACATGACGGCGGGCGGGAAGGTCGTCAACAACTGGCCGGGCTACACCTTCGCCTACCGCCGCGCGACCCGCCGGCCCGACCCTCGGCATTTCCGCGCGCGGCGTGCCGCCGCCCGGTAGCGGGCGCGGCCTAGGCTCGGTCCCATGCCGACCGCCTACATCACCGGTGCGACCGCGGGGATCGGTGCCGCCTTCGCCCACCGCCTCGCCTCCGACGGTTTCGACCTGGTCCTGCTGGCCCGCGACGCCGAGCGGCTGGAGCGGACCGCCGGCGACCTGCGCGCGACCTACGGCGTGCGCGCCGAGACGCTGCCCGCCGACCTGTCCACCGACGAGGGGCTGGCCGCCGCCGAGGAGCGCGCCCGCAAGGACGTCGACCTGCTGGTCAACAACGCCGGGTTCGGCAACAGGGGCGTGTTCCTGGACGTCCCGGTGTCGGACGAGCTGACCATGCTGCGCGTGCACTGCGAGGCCGTCCTGCGGCTCACGCACGCCGTCCTCCCGGGGATGCTGGCGCGCGGCCGGGGCGGCGTCGTCAACGTCTCGTCGGTCGCGGCGTTCGCGACGCGCGGCACCTACGGGGCGTCCAAGGCGTGGGTCGTGAACTTCAGCCAGGGCGTCGCCGCCGACATCCGGAAGCGGTCGCGGGGCCGCGTCCGGGTGATGGCGCTCTGCCCCGGGTACGTGCACACCGAGTTCCACGACCGCGCCCAGATGGACATGTCCGGCGTCCCGGACTTCATGTGGCTGGACAAGGACGACGTCGTGGCCGCCGCCCTGCGCGACCTGCGCCGCGGCGTGCAGGTCAGCGTCCCGGGGGCGCAGTACAAGGCCGTCGTCGGGGTCACACGGCTGCTGCCGCGCGGGCTCGTCTCCCGCCTGTCGTCCACCACCGGCCGTCAATACGATTGATCATGTAGTCAGGGGTCACGGCCTTGTCACAGGCGGTGCGAGAGGGCATCGTGGCAGGGCGAGTCGCTTCGAGGCGCGCCGGACGACTCATCCCGCCCCCGTCCGCCGAAGGGTCTTTCCCGATGGGTCACGACCTGGGCTACGCCGCCCTCGCCCTGCTCGCCACCACCGTCTACTACATCGCCTTCCTCGTCTTCCGCGTCTCCGCGCGCCGGATGGAGCCGCTGCGGGGCAGCCGCCCGTTCCGCGTCGCCCGGCTCATGCTGACCGACCCGGTCTGGCTGGGCGGCGGCCTGCTGCTGTTCCTCGGCCTCGGCTACGAGGTCGTCGCGTTCTCCGCGCTCCCGCTCGCCGTCGCGCAGCCCGTCTTCGCCCTCGGCCTGGTGCTCCTCGTCGCCTTCGCGGTGAGGTTCCTCGGCGAGCGGCTGGGCCTGCGCGAGTGGGCGAGCGTCGCGCTGTTCGTCCTCGCCACCGGGCTGATCGGGCTGTCGGCCACGAGCGAGGGCGAGCTGCGCGCCGACGCCACCCTCACCGGGACCCTCGCCCGGCCCTGGACGATGCTCGCCGTGTGCGCCCCGGCGGTGGTCGTCGCGGCCCTGGTGTGGCTGGTCGGCGACCGCCGCGCGGGCGGGCGGCACGCCCGCAGGCTCGCCGGGGTCGCCTACGGCATCGGCGCCGGGGCCTGCGCCGGGCTGGCCGAGGCCGGCATCCGCGGCATCTCGATCCTCTACCAGGACACCGGCAGCGCGCGGGCGGTCCTGGAGTCCCCCTACCCGTACCTGACGATCGGCCTCGCCGCGATCGCGCTCGGGCAGCTGCAGGTCGCGCTGCAGCGCTGCCGGATCGCGATCGTCGCGGTCGTGCTCACCGTCATCGGCCGGACGTACCTGGTCCTCAGCAGCACCGTCCTGTTCGGCGAGCAGTGGCCGCGGGACACCGCGCCGTTCGCGCTCCGGGCGGGCGGCTTCGCGCTCGCGCTGGCCGCGCTGGCGCTCTTCCCCCGCTACGAGGAGCCGGCCGCCCGGGCGCACCGGGCCGCCGCCGGGAAACGGGTGCGCGCCGCCCCTTGATCGCTTACAGTGCGGCCATGGCCCTGCCGTCCCGCCGGTCCCTCGGTCTCGCGCTACTCGGAGCCTCCCTGGGGCTCGCGCCGCTCGCCGCCCCCGCCGACGCCGTCGTGGGCGGCGCCCCGGCGCCCGCCGCGCGGTACCCGTGGCTGGCCGCCGTGGGCTCGCCGATCTTCTTCGTCCGCCCGTCCGGGCAGTTCTGCGGCGGCGTGCTGGTGAAACCCGACCGGCTGCTCACCGCGGGCCACTGCGTGTCGATGTTCCGCTCGGTGCCCGGAGTCCTGACCGCCACCTTCGGCCGGGACGACCTGACCGGCCGCGGCGGGGAGACGGTCACGGTGAAGTCCGTACGCGTGCACCCGAAGTACCGCGAGACGTCCTTCAAGGGCGAGACCGTCAGCCACCACGACCTCGCCGTCCTGACGCTCGCGCGCCGCGTGAACCGCCCGCCCGCCCCCCTCGGCACCCCCGGCTCCGCCCGCACGGGCGAGATCGCCGGATGGGGCTTCACCTCCGAGAACGACCTGTTCAACACCCGCCTGCGGGCGGCCGGCGTGCCGCTCCCCGGCGACGCGGCGTGCCGGCGCGCCTATGGCGACTCCTTCGACCCGTCCGACATGCTGTGCGCCGGGTCGGCCAAGGCCGACTCGTGCCAGTTCGACAGCGGCGGCCCGCTGGTCGCGGGCGGGCGCGTGGCCGCGCTCGTCTCCTGGGGCTACGGCTGCGGCAAGCCCGGCTACCCCGGCGTCTACGCCAAGCTCACCTCCCTGCCCTGACCCGGCGCCACACGGCCTCGGAACGTTCCGACCCGCGCGGACGGATAAACTCGCCGCGTGTCCGCGCCGAAGTTCGAAGTCCAGATGCTGCACGACCGCGTCATGATCAAGTCCGAGAAGGACAGCGGTGAGCGCCGCAGCACCGGCGGCATCGTCATCCCCGCCACCGTCGAGCAACAGAACCGCCTGGTGTGGGGAGAGGTCTGCGGGGTCGGCCACCACGTGCGGATCGTCAAGCCGGGCGACCGCGTGCTGTTCCACCCGGGCGACCAGTACGAGGTCGAGATCCAGGGCGAGAACTACCTGGTCATGCGAGAGCGCGACCTCCACGCGATCGCCAGCGAACGCCCAGAACACGGCACCGGGCTGTATCTCTAGCTTTTTTCTCCTCCTTCGGGCCTGGCGGCCCTCCATCGTCGATAAAAGCGGGCGATCGCTGGCATCGCTCCGGCTCGCCTTGCGGCTCGCTGCGCGATCAGATTCTCGCTTCGCTTGAATCTGCCTTCGGACGCGATCGCGGCCTTCAGGTTGTCGCACGGTTGCCGTATCGGCTGAGGTCGCCGCAATAGCGGGTGACGGTCAGCGGGCAAGCGGTCAGGTTCTCGCACCCTCGAACCCGCCTTCCCACGCAATCGCGGCCTTCAGGTTGTCGCGCGGTTGCCGGGTCGGCCGAGGTTGCCGCAATAGCAGGTGACGGTCAGCGGGCAGGCAATCAGATTCATACTTCGCTCGAACCTGCCTTCGGACGCGATCACGAGCCACGAGCTGTCGCGGGGTTGCTGAGCGGGCTGAGGTTTCTGCACCACGTGGTCGCGCTTCCGCGAACCTCGGATGAACGGGGCACCAAGCGCATTTTCGAGCCAAAGAGTGAACCTGATCGTCGGCCCGCTAACGGCTGCCTACTACTGCGGCGACCTCAGCCGACAGGGCAACCAGGTGACAACCTGGGGGGCCGCGATCGCGTCCGAAGGCAGATTCGAGCGAAGCAAGAATCTGATCGCGAAGCGAGCCGCAAGGCGAGTCGGAGCGATGCCAGCGATCGCCCGCAGTGTCTTTCTCTTTCGGGCCCCCAGGCCCGAAAGAGAAAGACACTGCAATAAACACTGTCCGGCGGGGTGGGGAGGACGCTTGTCCGGTCTAACGCCCATCGTGCGCGGTGGCGGCGGTCCGTAGCGTTCTCGGCGTTCCCCCAGAGAGCGCAGGTGAGAGCGATGCGTATCGCGTTCCTTTCGGCCGGCACCCGTGGCGATGTGCAGCCGATGATCGCCATCGGCGACGCGTTGGTGCGGCGCGGGCACGAGGTCGTCGTGGCCGTCAACTCCGATCTGGCGCCCTGGGTGCGCAAGGCGGGGCTGGAGGCGGTGCCGACCGGTACCGACATCGGCCGGTTCCTCAGCTCGGAGGAGGGCCGCTCGATGCTCGCCCGCGGCCGGGCGATGACCGCCATCCGGCGGATCGCCGCCGACGAGCGCAAGGTCAACGCCACGATCACCGAGGCCTGCCGCGCCGCGGCCGAGGGCGCCGACCTCATCCTGACGACGCTGACGATGGGGCTGCGCGGCTTCTATCTGGAGGAGGCGCTCGGAATCCCCAGCCGGATCCTGTACTCCTTCCCCATCCAGCCCACGGGGGACTTCACGAGCAGCATCATGCCCCGGGTGCGGGACTTCCGCGTGCCGTGGGCGAACCGGACCAGTTCGCGCGTGCTGAACCAGCTGTACTGGCTACAGAACAGGGCGAACCTGGACGAGCTGTGCGACGCGATGGGCGTCCCGCGCGTGCGGCGCCTGCCCCGCCAGGAGGACTGGCCCGCCCTGCACCTGTACAGCCGCCATGTGGTGCCCGTCCCGTCCGACCTGCCCGCCCGGCATGAGCTGGTCGGCTGGCCGGTGCTGGGGCCCGCGCTCCGGGAGCGTCTCGGCGAGGGGGCCGTGGACGCCGAACTGGATGCGTGGCTCGACGCGGGGCCGCCGCCGGTCTACTTCGGGTTCGGCAGCATCCCGGTTCTCTCTCCCGCGGAGACGCTGCGCAGTCTGGCCGAGGTGACGGCCCGGCTGGGGGTTCGCGGGCTCGTCGGCGTGGGGTGGAGCGACCTCGGGCGGTTCGCCGACGACCTGCCGGAGCACCTGTACGTCGCGCGGTCGGACTTCGACCACGACCGCGTGCTCCCGCGGTGCCGCGCCGCCGTCCACCACGGGGGCGCCGGGACGACCGCGTCGGCGCTGCGGGCGGGCCTTCCGGCGGTGGTCGCCAGCGTCTACGCCGACCAGCCGTTCTGGGGCTGGCGCATCGAGCGGCTCGGCGCCGGAGTCACGCTGCCGTTCCGCCGGCTCACGCCCGACCGGCTTCACCGCGCTCTCGACCGGGTGCTCGACCCCGTGTACCGCGCCCGCGCGCAGGCGCTCGGCGACGCCCTGCGCAAGGAGGACGCCGTGGCGCTGACCGCCGACCTCGTGGAGCGCTGGGGCCCGGCCGGCCGCCCGCTTCGCACCACTGCCCATCCCTGAGCCTTTGTGCAGGTGACGACCATGACGAAAACGGCAATTCCTGCGAGGGCCGAGTCCAGGCCCCTGCCGGACTACTCACAGATCCCGCGGATCCGGGTGACGAGGGCGCTGGACGGCCTCGCGCCGGGGTACCTGTTCATGTCGCCGCAGTCCCTTCTGGAGCCGGAGAAGTGCCACGGCCCGCAGATCGCGGACGACCGGGGGCGCACACTCTGGTTCCACCCCGTTCCCGAGGGCGAGTACGCCACGAACGTCCGGGTGCAGGAGTACCGGGGGGAGCCGGTGCTGACCTGGTGGCAGGGCCAGGCGACCGAGACGGGCGTGGGCGACGGGACCGGGTACGTCCTCGACCGCGGCTACCGCACCGTCGCCACCGTCCGCGCCGGCGGCGACCAGCCCTTCGACCTGCACGAGTTCCTGCTGACCGGGCGCGGCACCGCGCTGCTGGTCAGCTACCAGCCCAAGCCCTGCGACCTCAGCTCCATCGGCGGTCCCGCGGACGGCGTCGCGCTGGACAGCGTGGTCGAGGAGGTGGACGTGGAGACGGGCGAGGTGCTGCTGCACTGGAGCGGCCTGGAGCACGTCCCGCTCGCCGAGAGCGACCTGCCGGCGGCGCTCGCCGACCCCTACGACCACCTGCACGTCAACTCCGTCGCCGTCGACGACGACGGCGACCTGCTGATCACGGCGCGGATGTCGTCCGCGCTCTACAAGGTGGACCGGCGCACCGGCGAGATCATTTGGAAGCTCGGCAGCGCGCACAGCTCGTTCGTGCTGGGCGTGGGGGCGCGGTGCCACTGGCAGCACGACGGGCAGCCCTGCGGGAACGGTGTCTACCGGTTCTTCGACAACGCGACGAACGAACTGCTCGCCGGCTACGAGTCGCGGGTGGTGTGGGTCCGCGCCGACACGGCCACGAGCGTGGCGACGTTCGTCCGGCAGGTCACCCATCCCGAGCATCTGTCCGCCATCGCCGAGGGCAACGCGCAGGACCTGCCCAACGGCAACACCCTGGTCGGCTGGGGGCGGGCCGCGCGGATCTCCGAGTTCTCGCCCGCGGGCGACCTGCTGTTCGACGCGCACTCCCCCACGGGCAACGGCTGGACCACCTACCGGGTCTACCGGCACCCCTGGGACGGCATGCCGGAGACGCCGCCGCAGGTCAGGTTCGAGGACGGGCGCGTCCACGCCGTGTGGAACGGGGCCACCGGCGTCGCGCGATGGCGGCTGTACGCGGGCCGCGACGAGGACGCTCTGGAAGCCGTCGGGACCGTGGAGTGGGACGGACTCGACACGTCCGCTCCGCTGCCGGACGACGTCCGGTTCGTGCGTGTCGAGGCGCTCGACACCGGCGGCCGGCCCCTGGGCGCCTCCCCCGTGACGGCGCTCGGGTCCTGACGCCGCACCCCCCACCGCTCCCCGCGCAGACCACCGAGAGGACAAGCGATGGACGCACCAGCGCACAGGTTCACCCGGGCGCTCGCCGACTTCGAGCGGCACGGCGCGCGGGCCGACTCCCCCACCGGGCCGCCGGCCTGCGAGCCGGTGGCGGTGGTGTCGATGGCGTGCCGCCTTCCGGGCGGCGCGGACGATCCGGACGGGCTGTGGCGGCTGCTGTCCGGCGGCGAGGACGCGATCGAGGAGTTCCCGGCGGACCGCCTGGACGCCGGGGCGCTCTATGATCCCGACCCCGAGGCCCCGGGCCGGACCTGCACGCGCCACGGCGGCTTCGTGCACGACATCGACGCCTTCGACCCGCGCTTCTTCGGCATCACCACCCGGGAGGCCGCGGCGATGGACCCCCAGCAGCGGCTGCTGCTGGAGACGGCCTGGGAGGCGCTGGAGCGGGCCGGGACCGTTCCGGCCCGGCTCGCGGGCAGCCCGACCGGCGTCTACCTCGGCATGCTCGGCAGCGACTACCTCTCCGGGCTGAGCCTGGACCAGTTCAACGGCTACGTCGGCACCGGCTCGGCGCTGAGCGTGGCCTCGGGACGGCTCGCCTTCACCCTCGGGCTGGTCGGCCCGGCGATGACCGTCGACACCGCCTGCTCGTCGTCGCTGCTGGCGGTGCACCTCGCCGCGTCCGCGCTGCGGGCCGGCGAGTGCGACCAGGCCCTCGTCGGCGGGGCCACGCTGATGACCACCCCGTACACGTTCGTCGAGTTCAGCCGGATGCGGGCCCTGTCGCCGACCGGCCGGTGCCGGTCGTTCTCCGGCGACGCCGACGGCACGGCGTTCTCCGACGGCGTCGCGATGGTCGTGCTGAAACGGCTCGCCGACGCCAGGCGCGACGGCGACGAGGTCCTGGCCGTGCTGCGCGGCAGCGCCGTCGGCCAGGACGGCCGCAGCCAGGCCCTGACGGTGCCGAGCGGGCCGTCGCAGGAGCGAGTGACCCGGCGGGCGCTGGAGCTGTCCGGCCTGGCCCCGGCGGACATCGACTACGTCGAGGCCCACGGCACCGGGACCACGCTCGGCGACCCCATCGAGGCCAGGGCGCTGGCGCGGGTGTTCAGGGACACCCGTCCGCCGGACCGTCCCCTCCGGATCGGCTCGATCAAGTCGAACATCGGGCACACGCAGGCCGCCAGCGGCCTGGCGGGGCTGATGAAGGTCGTGCTGTCGCTGCGGCACGAGACGCTGCCGCGCACCCTGCACGTCGAGCGGCCCACCCGCCGGGTCAACTGGGAGGGCAGCGGCCTGCGGCTCGTCGAGGAGCCGATGGCCTGGCCCCGCGGGGAGCGTCCCCGCCGGGCCGGGGTGAACTCCTACGGGATCAGCGGCACGAACGTGCACGTCATCGTGGAGGAAGCGCCGCAGGAGCCGCGGGCCGCGGCGCCCGCGGCGCGGGAGCCCGCCGGACGGCTGTTCGTGGTCTCCGCACGCGGCAGCTCCGCGCTGCGCCGCCAGGCGGGCAGGCTGGCGGCCCATCTGGAGGACGGCGGCCGGGACGCGCCGCTGCCGGACGTCGCGCACACCCTCGCCAACCGGCGGAGCCACTTCGACCGCCGGGCCGTCGTGCTGGCCGCGGACCGCGAGACGCTCGTGTCCGGCCTGAACGCCGCCGCGGCCGGGCGGCCGGCCCCCGGCCTGGTGCCGTCCCCGTCCCGCGAACCGGTCACCGGCGGGCTCGCGTTCGTCTTTCCCGGCCACAACGCGCGGTGGACCGGCATGGGCGCGGAGCTGATGGCCCGCTCGGACGTCTTCGCCGACGCGCTCGACGAGTGCGACCAGGCGATCCGCCGCCAGGTGGGCTGGTCGGTGCTCGCGGCCATGCGGGGCGGGGACGGGGCCCCCGACCTCGAACGGCCCGACGTGACGCAGCCGGTGCTGTTCGCGTTCGGCTGCGCGCTGACGCGGATGTGGCGGTCGCTCGGCGTCGAGCCCGGCGCGGTCGTCGGGCACTCCCTCGGGGAGATCACCGCCGCGCACGCCGCGGGCGCCCTCACGCTGGACGAGGCCGCCGCCGTCGTGACCCGGCGGGGCCTCGCCGTGCGTCCGGTCGCGGGGCTCGGCGGGTCGCTGGCCGTGGGGCTGCCCGCGGACGGCGTGCGGGAGATGCTCGCCGAGTACGGGACGCGCCTCGAGGTGGCGGCGGTCAACAGCGGCCGGGCCACCACCGTCTCCGGCGACCTGAACGCGCTCATCGCACTGCGGGCCCAGCTGCAGCAGGACCAGGTCCCCGTCCAGGACGTGCCGGTGGGCTTCGCCACGCACAGCTTCCACATGGACCCGGTCGGCGGCGAGCTGACGGAACGGCTCGGCGACATCGCGGGCGCGCCCTCCCGGACGCCGCTCTACTCGACGGTGCTCGGCGAGCCGGTGCCCGGGGACGCACTCGACGCCGGCTACTGGGCCCGCAACCTGCGCGAGCCCGTCCGCTTCGCCGCGGCCGTGCGCCGCATGCTGGCCGACGGCTTCCGCTACTTCGTGGAGGTGGGCGCGCATCCCGCCCTCCTGTCGTCGATCAAGGCCGTCGCCGCCGAGGACGGTGTCGAGGTCTCGGTCGCGGGCTCGCTGACCCGCGACGGCGGCGAGCACGACCGCGTCCTGCACAACCTGGCGCTGCTGGTCGCCGACGGGTACACGCCCGACTGGTCGAAGGCGGCCCCGGCGGGATCCCACGTGGACCTGCCCACCTACGCCTTCGAGCGCGGGCGCTACTGGACGTCCGCCAAGGCCGCCCCCGCGGCCGAGCCGGGCGGCATGCCGCTCCTGCACCGGCACGTCGAGGACAGCGAGGTCCCCGGCCGGCACATCGCCCAGGCCGACGTCGACCTGCGCGACGACCGGTTCGGCTATCTCGCCGACCACCGCGTCGGCGGGACGGTCTGGCTGCCCGCCTCGGCGTTCCTGGAGATGGCGTTGGAGGCGTCCACCGCCCTCCAGACCGCCGTCCAGCCGGCCGACGTGCGGTTCGAGCGTCCGCTGCGGCTCCGCGAAGACGAACCCGTCTGCCTCCAGCTGGTCGTCCAGCCCGCCGATTCCGCGGGGCACCGGGCCTTCACCATCGCCTCCCGTCCCTCGGGCGCCCCGCAGGCCCCATGGACGAACCACGTCGCGGGCCGGTTCGAGCCCGCCGACGCGCAGGAGCCCGAAGAGACCGAGCCCCTCGCCGAGCTGCGGAGACGATGCACCGACGAGGTGAGGCTCCCGGACCTCTACGCCGCCTTGTCGACCGCGGGGATCGACTACGGCGACGCGTTCCGGGCCCTGGAGGCGGCCTGGAGAGGGCAGGGCGAAGCGCTGGGGCGGCTGGCGGAGACGCCAGGGTCGTCCTACCTGCTCCACCCCGCGCTGCTGGACTCGGCGCTGCGCGCGGGCGCGCTGCCGAGCGACGTCCCGGCCGACGGCATGTTCGTGCCCGCGGGGGCCGGCCGGGTCCGCTTCACCGGCGTCCGCGCGCAGCCGGTCTGGGTCACCTGCCGCATACGGTCGCTGACCTCCGAGGCGGCGGTCCTGGACCTGCGGCTCCTCGACGAGGAGGAACGGCTCGTCCTGGACGTCCGGGGCTTCGAGCTGGCCGCGCCCGCGCCGGCGGACAGGTCGCTGTTCGAGGTCGAATGGCGGCCCCGGCCGCCCGCCGCGCAGGCGCCCGGCCAGGGGCCGTGGCTGATCCTGGCCGACGGCTCCGGAGTCGGAGCCGACCTCGCCCGGCGGCTCGGGCCGGTGCCGCACGTGCTCGTCCGGCGCGGTACCGCGTTCGGCTCCGACGGCTCCGGCGGCTTCCGGATCGATCCCCGGAACCCGGCGCACTTCGCGCGGCTGCTCGACGAGGCGTTCGGCGACGGCCCGCCCGAACGGGTCGTCCAGCTGTTCGGCCTGGACGCGCCGGCCATCGACTCGGCCGAGTCGATGGCGGAGGCCGCCCTGCTGTGCTGCACGACCACGCTGCACCTGGTCAGGGCGCTGGCGGACCGCTCGTGGGACCCCGCCCCGCGCCTGTTCCTCGTCACCCGGGGCAGCCAGGCGGCGGGAGCGGGCGCGCGGGTGGCCAACCCGCAGCAGGCACTCGGGTGGGGCTTCGGGGGCACGGTCGCCCACGAGTACCCGGAGCTGCGCGCCACGCTCGTCGACATGCCCGCCGCGGGCGGGACGGACGCGCTCTGGACCCAGCTCGGCCGCGCGGACGAGGAGGCCCGGGTCGCGCTGCGCGACGCGGGCCGGCTGGTGCCGCGGCTCGCGCGCACCCGGTCCGACGGCGGCGGCGCGGCGCTGCGCCCGGACCGGACGTACCTGGTCACAGGCGGTCTCGGCGGCCTCGGCCGGGTGGCCGCCGAACGGCTCGTCGCGCTCGGCGCGCGGCATGTGGCCGTCCTCGGCCGCGGCGCGCCGGACGCGGCGGCCGCCGAGTGGATCGCCGGGCTCGCCGCCCGGGGCGCGGCCGTCCACACCGTCCGCGCCGACGTCGCGGACCGCGCCGCCCTGGAGGCCGCGCTCGGCGCCCTGCGCGGTGAGGCGCCCCCGGTCGCGGGGATCGTGCACGCCGCCGGCGTCCTGGACGACGCGACTCTGCGGACGCTGACCCCGGAGCGGATCGCCCGGGTGCTGGCGCCCAAGGTGCTGGGCGCCGCGCTGCTCACCGAACTGGTGCCGGACACGGACTTCCTGGTCCTGTTCTCCTCGGCGGCCGGCCTGCTCGGACCGGTCGGGCAGGGCTCCTACGCCGCCGCGAACGCCTTCCTGGACGCCTGGGCCCACGCGCTCGCCGCGACCGGCCGACCGGCCCTGAGCCTGGACTGGGGCGCCTGGTCGCAGGTCGGCATGGCCGCGGACGCCGACCGGCACTCGGCGTTCGCGCGGTCCGGCATGGCGAGCCTGTCCCCGGCGGAGGGCGGGGAGCTGTTCGAGCGCCTGCTCGGCTCGTCCCGGCGCCGCCTCGCGCCGATCGCGCTCGACCGGGCGGCGCTGGAGCATCCCGCCGGGCTCGCCGCGGCGCATCCGATCCTGTCCGAGCTGGCCGGTCGCCCCGCCGCCGATCCGGCCGCCGAGGGAGTGGCCGGCCGGATCCGCGCCGCGGCGACGGACGCCGAGCGCACCCGCCTGGTCGAGGAGTTCCTGCGGGGCGCGGTGGCCGAGGTCACCGGCGACGCCGTCGCCGAGGTGCCCATGGGCAGGTCGATGCAGGAACTCGGCTTCGACTCGCACTCGCTCGTCGTGCTGCACGACGCCATCACGCGCAGCCTCGGCGTCGGGACGTCACTGTCGGCGCTGGCGACCATGGACGTGCGGGGTCTCGCCGCCAGGCTCCTCCAGGCTCCGGTCGCAGCGGGCGGGGGCGGGACGGCGCCGGATGAACCGGCCGGGGAGCCGGCGGACGACGGGGCGGAGGTCGTGTTCCGGCCGGTCCCGGCGGACGTGACGCGCCTGCTGCGCACGGAGCAGCAGGGCACGCCGAGCGTGGCCCACCACATCGGCATGGCCGTCCGGCTGGGGTCGCCCGTCACGCGGGAGGCGCTGGCGCAGGCCCTCACCGGGCTCGCGGACCGGCACGCCGCCCTGCGCACGGCGATCGTGCGGGACCCCGAGCACGGCACGCGGTTCGCCGTCCACCGGCGGCCCGCCGGAGACCTGCTGCGCTGGTCGGTCGTGGACGACGTGGACGCCGAGGCCGCGCTCCAGAAGCTGATGGAACCACCGTTCGACCTCACCGCGGCACCGCTGTGGCGCTTCGAGATGGTGGAGTCCGCATCCGGGGACCAGGTCCTGGTCTTCGGCGCCCACCACGCCGTGAGCGACGTGCAGTCGCTCATCCTCGCCGTCGCGGAGATCGGCGCCGCGCTGGCCGGCGCTCCCCCGGCGGCCGGGCCCCCGCGGGGCGACATCGATCTGCTGATCGAGGCCCGCTCGGCGGCGGCGCCGCAGGAGGAGGACGAGGAGCCGGCGGCGGCGCGATGGCAGGAGGAGTTCGCCGGCTGCCGCAGGCTGGACCTGGTGGAGAGCCGCCCGGCGAAGCGGACGTTCCGCGCGGGCACCCTGGCCCTCGACATCCCCGGCGGGCTCCTCGACCGGGTGGCGGACCAGGCGAGGAAGCTGGCCGTGACCCCGGCCGCCCTCTGCCTCGGCACGCTGCAGGTGTTCCTCGCGCGGCTACGGGACCGGAGCCGGTTCGTGCTGGCCGTCCCGGTGGACTCCCGGATGCACGCCGGTGCCACCGGCGCGCTCGGCTACTTCGGGGTCCCGGTGCCGCTCGCGGCCGAGGTCAACGAAGGCGAGCCGATCGCCGACGTCCTGGCCAGGACCGACGCCCGCCTCAAGCGGGTGCTGGAGAAGGGGGCCTCGTTCTCCGGCGCGATGGCCGCCCTCGCCGGCGCCGGCCTGTACCGGGCGGACGCGCCGCTGGTCGAGGTCTACTTCAACCACATCCGGGCGCAGGCGCCTGCGGCGGGCGGGCCGGAGATCGTGCCGGCCGGGACCGGGTACCTCGATCTCGACCTGATGGTCAGCATGGGGCCCGGCCTCGGGCACCTGCGACTGGACCACAACCTCGACATCCTCGACGAGGCGGCCGCCGCGCGCCTCGGCCGCGGCTACCTCGACCTCCTCGCGCAGGTGGCGGACGGGGGCACGGCGGAGCCTGCAACGGGCGCGCCCGCCCTGCCCACCACGGGCGCGCCCGCCCTGCTCACCACGGGCGCGCCCGCCCTGCTCACCACGGGCGCGCCCGCCCAGCCCACCGCCTCGGTGGCAGTGGCGGCCACGTTCGCCCTCGGGCACCTGCCCGCCCTCCTCGGCGGCGCCCTCGCCGAGACCGGCGGTGACGCGCCGGTCGTCCTCGCGGCGCCGGACCAGCAACCCCTGGCGAGCGTCCTGGCCCCGGCCGGCCCGTTCGCGCGGCCGTCCACCGTGGCCGGGATCGTGCTGCTGCGCGGCGGCGACCTGGCCCGGTCCGGGCCGGTGACGGATGCACTGGCGGCGCAGCTGGCCGAGGAGTACCCGGCGGCCCTCGGCGCCCTGCACGAGCGGACCCGGAAACCGGTGATCCTCGGCGTCCTGCCCTCCCGCACCGACGACGCCGGGCTCCGGCGGTGGGAGGAGGAGCTGATGTCCCGGCTGGAGGGCCGGCCGGGCGTCGCGGTCGTGCGGCCGGACGACTGGACGCGCGACCATCCCGTCGCCGACCGCTTCGACGCGGGCACCGAGACCCTCGCCCACCTGCCCTTCACCGCCGAGTTCCAGGCGGCCGTGGCGCTCACCGCCGCCGAGACGGTCCGGGCGATCCTGCGCCCGGCGCCCAAGGTGATCGCGGTGGACGGCGACGAGACCCTGTGGGGCGGCGTCGCGGGCGAGATCGGCCCGGACGCGGTCGACCTGGCCGGGCCGCGCGCGGTCCTGGCCCGGCGGCTGCTCGCCTGGCGCGCCGCGGGCGTCCTGCTGGTGCTGGTCTCCAACAACGACGAGGCCACGGTGCGCGCGGTACTGGAGCGGCCGGACGGCGTCCTGCGGCCCGAGCACTTCAGCGTGATCGCCGCGGGCTGGGGCCCGAAGGCCAAGCGGATCAGGGCGGCCGCGGACGAGCTGGGCCTCGGCACGGACGGCGTCCTGTTCCTCGACGACAACCCGGCCGAGATCGCCGCGGTGCGGGCCGAGCTCCCGGAGGTCCTGTCGGTGACGTGCCCGCCCGCGGACGAGCTGGCGGCGTTCGTGGCGCGGCTCTGGCCGGCCACCCCGTGGGCGGCCACCCGCGAGGACGCCGCGCGGGCCGACTTCTACCGGCAGGAGCGCGACCGCGACGAGGCGCGCGCCGGGACGGGCTTCGAGGATTTCCTCGACAGGCTCGAACTGGAGGTGGACGTCGAGCCGCTGTCGGAGGCGACGGCGGAGCGGTCCGTCCAGCTGAGCCGCCGGACCAACCAGTTCAACCTGCGCCCCGCCGTCCTCGACCGGACGGCGCTCGACCGGGCGCGGCGCGGCGGCGAGGTGTGGACGGTCTCGGCGCGCGACCGGTTCGGCGACTACGGCCAGATCGGCGTCCTGGCGATCCGCCCGGACGGCGGCGTGCTGGAGGTCGCGGCCTGGATGCTGAGCTGCCGCGTGCTCGGCCGCGGGGTGGAGGAGCGGCTGCTGCGGTGGCTCGCCGACCGCGCCGGGGCCCTCGGGTGCGCGGCCGTGCGGCTGATCGCCGAGCACACGCCCCGCAACGCCCCGGCGCGGCGCCTGGTCGCCGCCCTCGCGGGAGCGCAGGACACCGGCGGGCGGCTGGACGTGCTGGTCGAGCCGCAGCGCCTGCGGGCGTTCCGCTCCTGGTCCGGCGCGACGGATGGCGCCCTGGAGGCCGACGGTGAGTGAACCACGGAAGGAAGCGGAGACGGTGAACGGAGCGGATGCGGACGGGACCGGGCTGGCCCCGGTCCCCGACCGCCGCCACGAGGGCGAACTGCTGGAGCAGAGCGGCCGCGGGCGGAGCGATGTGACGGACCTGCTGGCCCGGTTCGGATCCGGAGGCGGCGCCCGGCCGGGCGGGGAGCCGCCGCCGACCGGAACGGACGGCGCACCGGCCGAGGACGGCGCGGAATGGGATCTTGAACGGCTTGCCTCGGCCATCGCCGCCCGGACGGCGCCCTTCCTCGGCGGCGAGCAGATCGGCGTCGACGTGGACTTCTTCGACGCCGGCGCGACGTCGGTCGACGCCGCCGGGTTCGCCGCGGCGCTCAACCGCGACCTCGGCCTGCGGCTCAGCCTGGACGACGTCTTCGCCGACGCCAGACCGCGCCGCCTCGCGCGGCTGAGCCTGGCGTCCGCGCCGGCGGCGCACCGGGAGCACGGCGACGCCGCCGACGACGAGAACGAGGGCAGGGACGAGGATCTCGACCTGGTGGCGGCCGACCTGGCCCGCGCGGACCGCCTGCCCTGGACCGGCCCGGCCGACGCGACCCCGCCCCGCCGCATCCTGCTGACCGGCGCGACCGGCTTCCTCGGCGGGCACCTGCTGCTCGACCTGCTGCGGCGAGGCGACGCGCACGTCGTCTGCCTGGTGCGGGCCGCCGACGCGCGGGAGGGCGAGCGGCGCCTCGGCGAGGCGCTCGCCGGCTTCCGGCTGCCGTGGTCCGCGGAGGTCCGGCGGCGGGTGACGGTGCTGCCGGGCGACATCGCCGAGCCGCGGCTCGGGCTCGACGGCGGCCGGTGGGAGGAGCTGGCGCGGGAGGTTGACTCGATCGTCAGCGTCGCGGCGGCGGTCGACTTCCTGCGCGGTTACCCCTCGCTGCGCCGCGCCAACGTGCTCGGGCCGCTGACGCTTGCCGAGCTCGCGGCGACCGGGCCGTCCAAGCCGCTGCACCACATCTCCTCGGTCGCGGTGTTCAACGAGGTCGGCATCGCCTCCATGGGCGAGGACGACCCGCTCGCGCGCGTCGACCGCCTCGCCACCGGCTACGACCGGTCGAAGTGGGCGTCGGAGGTGGCGCTGCGGCGGGCCCGCGAGCACGGCCTGACCGTGACGCTCATGCGTCCGGGCGCCATCGGCGGGCACACCCTCACCGGCGCGCACAACCCGACCGACATCGGCAGCGGCCTGCTGTCGGCGTTCTCCCGGTTCCGCAAGGTGCCCGCGTTCCGGGCCGTCAACGCCGCCCCGGTCGACTGGGTCAGCCAGGTCGCCGCCGCCGTGGTGTACGAGCCGGACGGCTGGGGGACGACCTACAACCTCACCGGACGGCCCAACACGCTGCCGGACGTCCTGCACGACATGCGGCTCGGCGGGATGCACGTCCCCGTGCTCGGCTGGGAGGAGTGGAGGGCCGCCTTCCTGGCCGCCATGGAGGCCGACCCGGTCCCCGAGCTGGAGTTCCTGGCGCGGGTCCTGCGCAGCGCGACGGCCGTCAAGCTGGTCGAGGCGACACTCCTCGGCCCGGCGGCGACCGGCGAGCGCACCGAGGCCTTCGTGGCGCGGCACGACCTGCCCGAACCGGTCCGCTACGGCGCGCAGGCGCAGCTGAAGACCTACGAGCGGCTCGCGGAGGCGGGCCTGGCGCGGCTGCCCGGCCGCGACGACCCGCCGTACCTGTCGTTCCACGAGACCCTCGAAGGGACGCTGGGGCCCGCGGGCCTGGTCACCGACACGGTCTGCTCGCTGTCGCTGACGCTGTCGATCGCCGGGATGTACCAGCTCGTCAGGGAACGGCGCGTCGACGTGCGCGGCGAGATGACGTGCGCGCGGCTGCACCCGGAACCGCTGACGGTGGAGTCGGGCGACATCGTCGTCCGCCCCGAGGACGGGATCCCGCTGCGCCACGGACTGCACCATCCGCTGCTGCGGTACCGGCTCGCGCTCCGCGACGCGGGCGGGCAGGGCTGGTGGCTGGAGGGCGTCAAGACCGCCCGCGCGCGCCGCGACCTCTGGCGGCAGGCCCGCACGCTGGCGGTCGAGGTCGGCCGCGAGGGCGAGCCGGCGAGCCTGACCGGCGAGGTCGTCGTGCCGGCCGACGGCTACGTCCGCGAGCAGATCGACGGCATCGAGGTCGATCCCGCGCTGCCGCCGCCGGAGCAGCGCCTGGCCAAGCTGATGTGGCTCGGCTGGTTCTTCGCCCAGGTCGGCTGGGGCCTGCTCGAACCGAGCCTGCGCGCCGGAGCGGAACTTCTGGACCTGCGCCGGGACGTGAAGGACCGCAGGAGGGAGATCCGATGACGGCACGACGGCTCTACGCGCGGCACGGCGCCGCCGCGATCGAGCACATCCCGTTCCGGGCGTCCGACGGGACCGACCTCGCGCTGGCCCGCGTGACCCGCGCGAACGGCTCCGAAGGCGCCGCGGACGGCGACCGGCCCGCGGTGCTGCTGCTGCACGGCCTCACCGCGTCCTCCGACATGTTCGTCCTGCCGGAGACCCGCAACCTGGTGGACGTTCTGCTCGACGCGGGCTACGAGCCGTGGCTGCTGGACTGGCGCGGCAGCTGCCGGCTCCCCACAACGACGACGACCGCGCGGGCTACAGCTTCGACGACGTCGCGCTCTACGACATCCCCGAGGCGGTGGCGCGGGTCCGGGAGCGGATCGGCGGGCGGCGGCTGTTCGTCGTGGCGCACTGCCTCGGGGCGCTGTCGTTGTCGCTCAGCATGACGGCGGGCCTCGTGCCGGGACTGGCGGGCGTGGTGGCGCAGGGGGTCTTCCTGACGCCGAAACTGGCCGCCTCGACGCGCCTGCGCATGCACTTCGGTTTCGAGGTGCTGCGGCGGCGCATCCGGCACGTCCCCGTCGACTTCCGCAAGGCCGGGTTCCGGTCCAGGTACACCCCGCTGTTCGCCCTGGCGTCCCTCGGGGCGGACTGCCCGGACCCCACCTGCCAGATGCTTCACAACTCCGCCTGGAGCGTGGGCGCGTCACTGTTCGTCCACGACCAGCTGGACCGGCGCACCCACGAACGGCTGGCCGACCTGTTCGGCAGCGCGCCGATGTGCGTCATCCCGCACCTGCGGCGCATCGAACTGGCCCACACCGTGGTGCGGTGGAACCTCTCCGACGGCCGCTACCGCGCGCTGCCGGAGAACGCCCTGGACGCCGCGGACCGCATCGACTGCCCCGTCCTGCTGATGTCCGGAAGCGAGAACGGGCTCTGGCTGGACGCCAACAAGCTGTGCCACGACGTCCTGGCGGCCCGGCACCCGCGGCTCGACGTGCGCTACGTCGAGATCCCCGGCTACGGGCACGTGGACCCGTTCATCGGCCGGAGCGCCGCACTGGACGTGTTCGGGCACATCGTCGAATTCCTCGACGAGCGCCGGTGACGGCGGGGCCGGGCGGCTCGGGGGGCCGCCCGGCCATCACGCCGATTCCTCACAGGGGAGCGCCGGCCTCGTGGGCGCAGGCGCGCTCCGCCGGCGGGACCAGTTCCCGCCAGTCGCGCACCGGCGTGCCCGTCCTCGGCTCCCCGGGGAACATGTTGGGCAGCAGGTGGTACTCCTCCGCGTACGCGAGGCCGAGCATCCGCAGCCGCTTCTCCAGCCGCTGCTTGACGAACGAGTCCGAGCTCGCGCCGTAGCGGCCGGCCGCCGAGCCCGCCAGCCGGAACTTCTCCTCCGTCCACTCCCGGCCCCGCAGCGGGAAGTGGTGCATCAGCAGGGACGCTTCGCTCTCGACGACGGGCCTCCTGCCGGGCGGGGCCGCGACGGTGTGCCGGCCGAACATGAAGCGGAGCGAGCCGGGCTCGCGGACGCGGAGCAGCTGGTGCTTCCAGTGGCCCGCAGGGCAGGACGGGTTGTCGTGCCAGCGGGCGTTCGGCAGCTCGTCCAGCGGGTGGTGCCGGGGCTTCGGCGCCGACGTCCGTCCCGGGTAGTGCTCCAGGACGCGGCTGCCGACGGTGTCCACCGACGGCGGCAGCGTCCGGACGAGGTCGCGGATCGTGGTCCCCCGCGGGCCGCGCGGGAACTCGTCGGCGTCCACGACGATCCACCACACCGGCCGTCCCGCGGCCCGGGTCCGTTCGTCGACGACCTCCAGCATCCGCCTGGTGCGCCGGAGCTCGTCGAACTTCCCGTCGCTCTCGTCGCGTATGACGGTCGCGCCCGCGGCTTCCGCCTCCGACGCCGAGTCGTCGTCGGAGGCGTCGTCCAGGACGAAGACCTCGTCGGCTCCCTCCAGGAGGAGATTCCTGACGGTCGCGTAGATGACGTCGTCCTCGTTCCAGACCTGGGAGAGGCCGTAGACGAGCGGCTCGCCCTCCTCGGCGTCCCCCTCATTCGGGAAGGCCCGGCCCGGTTCGAAGCTCTGCCACGTCCTGACGTACCTCCTCCACCACGGCGCGGCGGGCGGGTTGCGCCGACGGAGGCGCGCCAGAGCCAGTTCGAACCCGTACTGCGGATAGTCGAGGACCCTGGCGTCCGGCCCGTCGCCGAAAAGGAACTCCTGTGTTTCCCATACCTTCATGTCAGGCCCCGGCTCGGTCGGTCAGCGTTCGATCGGCGTGACCGGCGAGGAGCCGATCGTGCGGCCGTCCGCGTCGAGCGCGTCGACCCGGACGAAGGCGGCCCCGTGCGCGTCGGGCAGCTTGACGGCGGTGTCGAAGCCGTCCCACTCCGCGGTGTCGACCTCGCGCAGGCCGTCCTCGGACGGGCCGGCCGACAGGCGCCAGCGGGCGACGCCGGTGGCGCCGTTCCAGACCGCGTGCACCTGGCCGCCGTCGAAGCGCGCCTCCGGCGGCGCGTCCGGCCGCCCGTGCCACTCGTGCCGGTAGACCCGGTAGGTGCTCCAGAGGGGTCCCTCGGGCATCTCGGCGTCGAACAGCAGCTCGCCGTCCGGGGAGAACTCCGAGATCCTTCCCGCGGCTCCCCAGCCGACCAGCGTGTTGCCGTTCGGCAGCCCGTACGCGCCGCCCTCCACGGGACACGACAGGTGCTCGGGGTGGGTGATCTGCCGGACGTGCGTCGCCACGCCCGTCCCCGGGTCGACGCGGATCCACACCACCCGCGACTCGTACCCGAGCATGCCGATGTTGGCCCCGTTGTCGAAGATCCGGTGGACGTTCCCGCCGACGGGCTGCGCGTCGTGCGGCCAGTTGAACCGCACCCCCACGCCGAGCGCGAACGTGCTGGCGCCGCTGCCGAGCTTCCAGAGGACCTCGCCGGTCCGCCGGTCGACCTTGTACACCGCCTGGGAGCTGCGGGCGGTGATCACCAGGTCGCCGTCGTCGTCCACGCCGACGGCGTTCACGTGCAGGTGGTCCCAGGGCCCGTCCCCGGCCAGCGCGACGGGCAGGTCGCTCTCGCCGAGGGGGATGTGCTCCAGGCCGCTCCAGTGCAGCAGCACCTCGCCGGTCGCCACGTCGATCTCCTCGACGACGCTGTCGATCGCCGTGCCGTCCGCGGAGCCGCCGACCGGCGACAGGTCCCACGGCCTGTTCCGGTAGCCGACGACCAGCGCGGTGCCGCGGTCGGTCAGCAGGAACTCGTGCAGGTCGACCGGCAGGTCGCCGCCGAGCCGGACCGAGGCGATGACCCGGTAGGAGGTGTCGGCGACGTAGCAGGTGCCCATGCCGACGCCGGTGTTGGTCGCCTCGCCCTGCCACCAGGTCAGCACCGGCCGCCCCTGGTAGCCCTGCACACGCAGGTTGGTGGCGTACTCCCCCTCGGGCAGCGGGAGGTACCAGACCACGCGCCCCCGGTCGTCGGCGATCTGGAGGCCGTGCGGGGCGCCGGGCTCCAGGATGGACTGCGGCGACATGAACAGGTGGCCGGGCGCCACCCCGTCGCGCAGGGTCGTCACGTTGATCCGCCGGATGCCGGCGTAGTCCGGCATGGCCGCGGTCGCGGGTTCGGTCGTCTCGCCCATGGTGTCCTCTCGCTGCGGCGGCGTCCGGGCAGGGCCGCCCGGACGGGCAGGCGCGGCTCACGCTATGCACGCCCGCGCGGCCCGCCCAGCGCCGATCGGGCGCACCTTCGAGGGGACGGGACGGCGCGGCGCGTCCGGGCGGACGATCAGTCCGGGCGGACGGGGGACGGGGGCGCGGCGCCCCAGGCGGGCTCCTCGCGCGACGTCCGCCTGCGCCGGTCCTGGGCGCGCACGAACGCCACCGCGGCGAGCACCGCGAGCACGCCGGCGGTGTTCATGGCGCCGATCGTCACGTACAGCGGGACCGGGCCGCCGGCGCCCCGGCCCGCCAGCGCGCCGATGCCGACCGAACCGGCGACGTACACCGCCGATGCGGCGAGCGCCAGGCGGGCGCCGCCGGTCTGCTCCAGCGCCATGAGCGCGGTGAGCACCAGCCCGAGCACCACGAAGCTCGGCCCCACGATCGCGATGTAGCGCGCGGTCTCGCCGGCGATCCGCTCGTTCTCGGCGGTCAGGTGGCCGATGACGCCGCGCAGCAGCCACAGCACGGGGACGATCACGGCGTACACGGCCAGCGTCGTCCGCAGCGCGGCGCCGAGCACCGCGGCGACCTGCTCCCGGCCGGACGCGCCGAGGCTCTGGTTCATCAGGATGGCCGCGGCGGAGCCGAGCACGACGGCCGGCATGATGACGAGGTTCTGGACCGTCGTCGCGGTCGCGAACCCCGCGATCACGTCCGGGCCGAACGGCTTGAGCATCAGCACGAACGCGAAGTTCATGCCGAACATCACGATGTTGGTGAGGCTGACCGGCACGCCGGTCCGCAGCAGGTACCCGAGGACCTCCGGCCGCCAGCCCCACTCCCTCAGCAGTCCCGTCCGGGCGAGCACGACCATGCCGAAGGCGCCGGCGGTGAGGCCGTTGAGGGCCGTCGCCAGCGGCAGCGCCGCGATGTCCAGCCCGCAGCCGAAGCCCAGCACCGCGAGCCCGGCGACCTCCACCGCGCTGCCCACCAGCATGATCAGTGCCGCCGGGCCGGCGCGGCCCGTGCCGCGCAGCGCCGACGCGCACAGCACCGGCCACGCCAGCGTGAGGTTGGCGAGCGACATCCACCGCAGGAACCGCACGAACAGGTCCTTGCCCTGCGCGTCCGCGCCGAGGACGTCCGCCAGGGCCGGCGCCGCCAGGCTCAGCCCGATCCCGAGCGCGAGCCCCGTGCCGAGCCAGACCACGGCCACGCTCATCGTCGTGGCCCCCACGTCCCGCTCGCCGCGCCCCGTCCGCAGCGCCGTGATCGTCTGGTTGGTGACGTCGAACGCGACCTGCACCCCGAAGAACAGGAACGCCAGCGGGAAGTACAGCGACCGGACGCGGATGGCCTCGTCGCCCATCCAGCCGAGGATGGCGACGATCACGATCGGCACCATGATGGCGAGCAGCTGCGCGGCCGCCATGGGCGCCGCCAGGCGGGCGATCCGGCGCCGGTGCGCCGCCCTCACCGTCTGCGGCGACTGCGCCGCCTGCGCCGTCGGCGCGGTCATGGGCGGGCCGGATAGGTGAGGCCGAACCCGTACGGGAAGAGCGGATCCTGGCCGTCGCCGTGGTTGATCGGCAGCTGGTCGGCGCTGCGCATCCAGGTGACGGGCAGCTTCCCGGTCGCGCCGGCGGCGCCGAACAGCACGTCGGCGACGCCCTGCCCCTCGGTGCCGGGGAGCCAGCAGGCGACCAGCGCGTCCCAGCCGGGCAGCTCCGCCGCGACGTCCAGCGGACGCCCGCTCACCAGCAGCACCACGACGGGGACCCCGGCGGCGCGCAGCCGCGCGATGGTGTCCAGGTCCACGGGGTCCAGGCCCATCCCGGCCGGGCGGTCGCCCTCGTCCTCGGCGTACGGCTCCTCCCCGACGACCGCGATGGCGACCTTGCAGGAGGGGCCCACGCCGTGGCCGTCCGGGTGGTGGCGGACGGTGGCGCCGGGGCCCGCGGCGGCGCGGATGCCGTCCAGGATGGTGGTCCCCGCGGTGACGGGCCCCGGCTCGCCCTGCCAGCTGACGGTCCAGCCGCCGCACTGCATCCCGATGTCGTGGGCGCTGCGCCCGGCGACGAGGATCTCTCCGCCGGGATCGAGCGGGAGCAGGCCCCCCTCGTTCCTGAGGACCACCAGCGAGGCGGCCACGGCCCGGCGGGCGAGGGCGCGATGCTCGGGGCCGCCGATCCGCCCCGTGTAGGCGCGGTCGGTCAGCGGGTGCTCGAACAGGCCCTGCTCGAACTTCTTGGTCAGGATGCGCCGGTTGGCGTCGTCGATCCGCGCCATCGGCACCCGCCCGGCCAGCACCTCGGCGCGCAGGGTCTCGATGAACCTCCGCCACTCCTCGGGGACCATGACCATGTCGATCCCGGCGTTGACCGCCGCCCGGACCTCGGCCGGGCCGAACGCGTCGGCCTCGTAGATCATGTCGAGGCCGTTCCAGTCGGACACGACGATGCCGGAGAAGCCGAGCTCCTCCTTGAGCACCTCGGTGACCAGGTACCGGTGGCCGTGCAGGCGCAGCCCGTTCCACGAGCTGTGGGAGATCATGACCGATCCCACGCCGCGCTCCAGGGCGGCGAGGAACGGCGGCAGGTGCAGCGCCCGCAGCTCCTCCTCGGCGAGGCGCGTGTCGCCCTGGTCGTCGCCGTCCTTGGTGCCGCCGTCGCCGACGAAGTGCTTGGCGGTCGCCATGACCGAGGGCCGGGGGCCGACGCGCGGGCCCTGGAGCCCGGTGATGAACGACGTCATGGCGATGGGCAGCTCGGGCAGCTCGCCGAACGACTCGTAGGTGCGTCCCCAGCGCGGGTTGCGGACGACCCCGAGGCACGGCGCGAAGTTCCAGGTGATGCCGGTGCCCGAGACCTCCTCGGCCACCGCGGCGCCGATGTCGCGGACCAGCGCGGGGTCGCGGGTCGCGCCGAGCCCGATGTTGTGCGGGAAGAGCGTCGCGCCGACCACGTTGCCGTGCCCGTGGACGGCGTCGACGCCGTACAGGATCGGGATGCCGAGCGGGGTGGCCAGGGCGGCGCGCTGGAAGTCGTCGTACATGTCCGCCCAGGTCACGGGGTCGTTCGGGGTGGGCACCGATCCCCCGCCCGACAGCACCGACCCGAGCCGGTACGCGGTGACGTCCGGCGCCCCGGCCTCCAGGCGCTCCGCCTGGGTCATCTGGCCGATCTTGTCGTCCAGGCTCATTCTGGCCAGCAGGTCCTCGACCCGGGCCGCGACCGGTGCCCGGGGGTCGCGGTACGGCGGGGCGTGTCCGTCGTCACGGCGGGGGTCGATGTCATGGGGTACATGCCTGTCATGGGGCACGGCCCTGTCATAGGGCACTGCTCGGGCGGCGGCGTTCTCGATGGCGTCCACAAGACACCGAGGCTGCACGCGACGGCCGCCGTTGAGGAGCCTCCAACGGTTCCTCCTCTTGTCCTGCCCCATTGGGCAGCCCGGGGCCGGGCACGGCGGCATGCCGGACGGGGCGACCGGCCGGCGCCGGCCGCCCCGCGGCCCGTCCCGCCCGCTAGCCCGCCGCGCGGCCGGCCGCCAGCCGGTCGAGCACGATCTCCGCGATCCGCTCCCGGTGGTCGTCGAGGAAGAAGTGCCCGCCGGGGAAGACGAACTCGGCGCCGTCACCGGAGCCGTGCTCCCGCCAGGCCAGCGCGTCCTCGACCGGGGTCATCGGGTCGGCGTCGCCCGCCAGCACCACGATCGGGCAGGCGAGCGGCGGCCCCGGGCGGTAGCGGTAGGTGTCGATCGCCTGGTAGTCGCCGCGCACCACCGGCATGATCATCCGGACGAACGCCGGGCTGTCCAGCAGCCGCGCGTCCGTCCCGCCGAGGCGGGTCATGTCGTCCAGCAGCTCGCGGTCGCCCATGGGGTGCGTGCGCTCCTGGCGGCTGCGCGCCGGGGAGCGGCGCCCCGAGACGAACAGCGCCGGGGGCGGCGCGGCGAGCCGCCGCGCCACCTCGAAGGCCACGATCGCGCCCATGCTGTGGCCGAAGAACGCCGCCGGCGGCAGCCCGGCGACCTCGGCCGCGAGCCGGTCGGCCAGCTCCGCGAGGTCGACCGGCACCGGCTCCCGGCGGCGGTCCTGCCGTCCGGGGTACTGGACGACGGTGACCTCGGCCGCCGGGCTCAGCGTCTCGGAGAGGCCGTGGTAGGCGCTCGCGGAGGCTCCCGCGTAGGGGAAGCACAGCAGCCGCGGCGCCCCCTCGTCCGCCGGGTGGAACCGGCGGAACCACCCGGCCCCTCCCCCAAGCGCTCCGGGCATCGCTCAGGACGCCGGGACGGCGTCGGGGTCGCCGCCGGTGACGTGCTCGCGCAGCAGCGACTCGAAGTCGTCGCGGTCGTTGGAGCGGGGGAACGGCTCGTCGGGCACCGCGACGCCGAGGAAGTCGCACAGCGGCTCCCAGCCCTGGGCGACCTCGAAGACCAGCAGCCGGTCCGGGTCCACCTCGCGGCGCACCGCCTCGTTGTGCTCGGCGAACACGCGCCGCGCGTGGTCGGGGTCGGTGAACCGCCCGCCGAACTGGCCGTCCCACACGACCTCCCGCGACATCGCCCGCATCTGGCCGAGGACGGGGGTGGCGGGCGGCGTGGGGTCCATGGCGGCGCGGTGGATGGTCGACGCCGCGCTGTCGTACCAGCGCCGCGGATCGCGGACGGTGAGGATGACCTTCGCCTTCGGGTAGAACTCGGTCAACTCCCGCCAGAAGCGGGTGCCCGGCCAGTCGACGCTGGACCGGTACCCGCGGTAGACCTCGTCCCAGTCGGTGGGCCCGCCCTGGGCCGCGCGCCGCCACAGCGGGATCTCCTCCGCGCGCTCCAGCATCCCGAGCATGTGGTGGCACGGGCCGAAGCCGAGCCTCTCCAGTGCGGCCTTCAGGGAGAAGGTGCCGGTGCGGCCGAACCCGGCGCCGATGACTTCGAGCATGAGGGGCTCCTTCGATGGTCGTTGCCGTACTTTCCGGGCCTCGGATCCGCCGTGCCCGGGGCGGTCGGTCAGGCGCCGCGCAGCAGGACGCTCCAGACGGTGGCGCCGGGGCCGAACGCCATCACGAGGCCGTGCTCCCCGGGTCGCGGCGGGCGGGCGTCCATGAGGCGGCCGAGGACGGCGAGGACCGCCGGGGCCGCGGTGTTGCCGTACTCGCGCATCACCGCGCGCGACTCCGCGACCGACTCCTCCGGGAGCCCGAGCTCCTCGGAGACGCGGTCGATGATGCGCCGGCCGCCCGGGTGCACCGCCCACCAGGCGATGTCCGCCCGGGTGAGGCCGTTGCGGGCCAGGAGCGCGTCGGTGGGGGCGGCCACGGCGGCGGCGGTGACGTCGGGCATGGTCGGCGCGAGCCGGACGTCCATGCCGGAGTCGCCGACGTGGACCTGGAGGTCCCCGGCGTGCCGCGGCACCGACACCAGTCCGGAGTCGAGCACGTCCAGGCCCGCGATCCCCTCCCCGCCCGGACGCATCACCACGGCTGCGGCGCCGTCGCCGAACAGGGTGAGCACGACCGCCTGCTCCTTGTCGTAGGGCGGCGGCTGGAGATGCGGGGAGAACAGGTCCACGCACAGCGCCACCGCGGGCCTGCCGTGCACCTCGACCCAGTTCCGGCACGCGGCCAGCGTGGGGGCCGCCGCGTAGCAGCCCATGGGGCCGAGCGAGAGGAACTCGGTGTCCGGCCCCATGCCGAGCTCGTGGACCAGTGCCTCCAGGCCGGGGGCGGAGTGCGTGGTGGTCGTCGTCGTGATCAGCAGGCCGACCTCGTCCGGGCGCAGCCCCGCGCGCTCCAGGGCGCGGCCGACCGCCTCCCGCCCGAGGGCGCGCGCCTCGGTGAGGCCGCGCCGCATCCGGCGGGCGGTGCTCCAGGCGCGCGGGTCCTCCACGAGCGGGTTGACCGCCATGCCCTTGGTCTCGATGGCGGAGTTGCGGACGATGTCGCCGACCGCGTCGCCGCCCTCGTCGTCCCGCAGGAACGTGGCCAGCTCGTCCATCTTGAGCTGGGGCGGCGCGGCGAAGGTGACGTGGGTGATCCTGGCTGGCGGCATCGCGGACGCCCTTCCTGATGCGGTGCGTTCGGTGGGTGACGGGTCAGGAGACGGGGTCGATCTCGTCGAGGCGGAGGTCGCGCTCGGCGAAGACGACCAGCAGGCGCTCGACGGCGTCCAGGAAGGAGCGGATCCGCGCGGGCGAGAGGTGGGCGGTGTCGGCGAAGAGGCTGAGGCGGACCGCCTCCGGGTCCTCCAGCACCTCGAACGCCTCCAGGAAGAGCGCCACGGTCGCGCGGTCGACCTTCTCGTTCCACTCGAAGGTGGACTCGGCCGGCGGCGCGGCCGGCACCGCGGCGGGCCGCCCGGCGCAGACCGGCGTCCACATGTCGTTGAAGCACACGTCGAGGACGGTGGCCGACGCGTCCCTGATCGCGGCGACCGGCTCGGGGTCGTAGCGGGCGTTGCGCTGCGCGTGCAGGGAGGCGGTGCGGGCCGCCGCCACGACCTCCTGCAGGGTGCCGGCGCGCAGGTCGACGACGAGCGGCGTCTCCTGGCTGAGGGTGGATACCATGCGCCGCAGCTCGGGACGGCCCCGGTTGCCCGACGGCATCCGCATCGCGCAGCGGTCCAGCCCGGTGTGCGCGCCGACGAGCGCCGCCGTCAGCGCGAGCAGCACGTTCGAGGTCCCGGCCCCGCAGCGGTCCGCGGCGCGGCGCAGGGCCCGCGCGGCGGTCTGCGAGCACAGGTCGCCGCGCCAGTAGCGCGCCTCCTCCGGCGTCCTGGAAGGGGTGGGGAACATGGCGGGCGGGGCCGCGTCCAGGGCGGCCCGCCAATGGTCGAGGGCCCGTTCCAGGACCCGCCGCCCGGCCGCCGACCGCTCCTCCTCCGCCAGGTCGAGGGGCTGCGCCGCCCCGCCCTCGGGCTCGCGGCCCTCCAGCAGGTCGAGGAGCTCCCCGTACACCACGCGGGTGCCGAGGAAGTCCGAGGCCATGTGCGACATCCCGAACATGACCATCACCGGCTCGTCGCCGACCGTCCCGATCCGGACCCGGAACGGCAGGCCGTCCACCAGGTCGTAGGGCGTGTCCTGCATCTGGGGCCACCAGCCGCCCACGATCGCGAAGATGCTCTGGTCCGGGTCGACGGCGGCGACCTCCGCCGCCAGCTCGCCCGCGCGCAGCACCTCCTGCTCCGGCCGGGCCGCGTCGCCGCCCGGCCCCGGCCGGAAGCGGGTCCGCAGCGACTCGTGCCGCTCGACCAGCCGGCCGAACGCCTCCAGCACCTGGTCGGTCTTGAGGCCGGGCGGCAGCGGGCCGCCGCCGAGCACGTTGGCGAACGAGGGGAGGCCGGCCATGCTGAGCCGCGCCTCCGCCCACATGTCGAGCTGGCCCCAGGTGAACGGGCCGGTCCCCCCGCGCGCGCCGCGGAACGGGACCCGGTGAACGGTGATCTCGGTCATCTACGATCCTTCGTGTCCAGTGCGGAGCGCCCTGCGGAACTCGGCGGCGTAGTGCTCGCCGATCCGGGTGGGCAGGTTCCGGTGCGGGCTCAGGAAGTGCGGGACCAGGTCGGCCCGGTGCCAGCGCCAGCCGCGCGGCCCCCGGTGGGGACGGGTGGAGGCGGGCAGCGTCCGCGCGGCCTCCCCGCCGGGCGCCGCCGCCTCCCCGTCCGGTGTCTCCCCGGGGGCGTCGATCCACCGCTCCGAGGCGTCCACCAGGGCCAGCGCCTCCGCCGGAGGCGTCGCGGGCGAGAGCGCGTCCCACAGGACGGCGCGGGTCCGGAACCGCGCCTCGCGCAGCTCGGGGAACCGCTCCGCCGTCCGCACGATGGGCAGCACGGCGCGCGCGGTCACCGCCTCGCAGGCGAGCATCGCCAGCACCGGACCGCGCGCCGGCGCCTCCGTCCCGGCCGGCGCGAACGGCGGCGTCCAGTGCCGCTCCCGCGGGCGGGCACCGCACGACCGGCACGCCACCAGCCGGACCGCGACGAGCGTCCCGGTCCCGTCGGTGGGGACGAACGGCGCGGGCCGCAGCTGGGCGGCGGCCTCGCGGCGGGCCATCGCGGCCGCCCGCTCCCTCAGCTCATCGGCCATCGCGGCCTCCCCGGTTCGCGAGGCCGTGCCGCACGGCGGCGACGCCGATCGCGACGAGGACGTCACGGCCGGTGCCGCCGAGCAGCGCCCGGTCCGGCCCGGCCAGCCCCGAGTCGACCCACGACCCGATCGCGTGGCGGGTGAACGGCCCGCCTCCGGGCGGGACCGGCGGGTGGCCCGCGGCGTCGGCGCCGAGCAGGTGCCCCGCGGCCCACACCTCGGCGGCCACCGGCACGAGCTCGTCGGGCAGCCCCTCGATGTGGGGCCCGGCCGCGTCCAGCACCGCCCGGGGGTCCACACCGACCAGGGAGCACGCGTCGTACCAGTGCCAGGCGAACTTGTGCTCGACCGGGTCGCGGTCCACCATGCGCAGGCCGCACCGCGACTCCAGCAGCTCGACCGTGTACGGCCCGGGGTCGGCGGCGGTCCGTCCCGTCCAGTGGGCGGCGGGCGGCCGCTCGCCGGGGGCGAAGACGGTCGCGCGCAGCTCGCCCCGGTGGCCGACGATCGTCTCGTCCACGCCGTGGTCCACCAGGTGCGGCACCGTCGCGACGACGGGGATCCCCTGCTTGCGGCAGAAGACGACGACCATCTCGTCGTCGTCCTGGACGTCGTCGGGGATCTCCGCCAGGTAGGCGGCCAGCTCCCGGGCGCGGTCCACGGGGAGGACGAAGCCCTGGCACGGCGTCCACTCGGTGAGGGACAGCGGGGCGTAGGAGGCGCCCGCGACCGCCGCGCGCCGGACCAGGTAGGAGTTCTGCGGGCTGTTCCAGTGGGAGTAGAAGGAGACGCCGTCCTCCGGGTGCCGGGCGACCGTCTCGACCACCTGCTCGGCGAACCCCGGGGCGAGGGCGATGTCGTCCTGGAGCACCATGTGGTGCGTGACGCCGTCCTGGATCCGCGCCCAGGCGCGCTTGGCGGTGCGCAGCGGGCTCGGGGCGCCGTCCGGGTCGGGGTCGCAGACCGGCGTGGCGTTCAGCGGGGCGCAGGCCCGCACGAGCGGCGGGATGCGCTCGGCCCGGCGCGGGTGGTACATGATCGAGACGCCGACCCTGATCATGACGCCTCCGTGTTCGGCGTGACGGCCGAGGTCCCGAGCACCCGGCCCGAGGCGTCGAGCGCCTCGGCCTTCAGGTAGCGCGGCGCCGCACCGGCCCGGGAGGGCGGGCGGACCGCGGTGTCGAGCCCGTTCCATCCGGCCCGGGCGTAGGGCTTCAGGTCGTCCCGGGCGTCTCCGGCGAGGATCCGCCAGCGGGCGACGCCGGTCGCCCCGTTCCAGACCGCGTGGACGGAGCCGTCCCGCACGCTCACGGTGGGCGGTTCGGCGGGGCGGCCCGTCCACGCCTGGCGGTAGAGCCGGTACGAGGTCCAGCCCTGGGGCAGCGTCGCGTCGAAGAGCAGGGCGCCGCTCCGCGAGAACTCCGAGATCCGTCCCGCCGCGCCCCAGCTCACGGAGGTGTTGCCGTTGGGGAGGTCCTGCGCACTGCCCTCGTGCGTCGACGAGACGTGCGCGGGGTGGGTGATCTGCCGGACGAGCCGGGTCGTCCTGCGGGCCGGGTCCACGCGGATCCAGGCGACCCGCGACTCGTAGCCCTCCAGGAGCTGGTTGGCGCCGTTGTCGAAGATCTTGACGGTGTCGCGGCCCGCCGGCGTCGCGTCGTGCTGCCAGTTGAACCGCACCCCGGCGCCGAGCGGGAAGCTGGTGCGGCGGCCGCCGAGCCGCCAGAGGATCCGGCCGGTGCGGCGGTCCACCTTGAACACCGTCGACAGGTGGCGGCCCGAGATCAGCAGGTTGCCGTCGGTGTCCTCGCTCACGGAGTTGACGTGGAAGTAGTCGAAGGGCTGCTCGCCGTACATGAAGGGGGGAGCGTCGCTGTCGGCGGGGGGCACGTGCGCGAGGGCGCTCCAGCTCATCAGCGTCCTGCCGGTGGCGATGTCGATCTCCTCGACGACGCTGTCCTCCACTTTGCCATCCTTGGCCCCGCCCAGGGACGACAGGTCCGCCGGCACGGTCCGGTAGCCGGTGACCAGCGCGGTGCCCCGCGGGGTGATGCGGAACTCGTGCAGGTCGGCCGGGGCCGTCGTGCCCCGCACCGTGGCGATGACGCGGTAGTTCTCGTCGGCGACGTAGCCGGTGCCTATCCCGCCCCCGCGCGTGGTCACCGTGCCCTGCCACCAGGTCAGGACGTCGCGGCCCCGGTAGCGCTGCACCCGAAGGTCGGTGGCGAACTGGCCGTCCGGGACCGGGTGGAACCACACCGGCCGCCCGTGCTCGTCGAGGATCTCCGGACCGTGCGGGCCGTTGACCGCGGCCGGGGCCTTGGGCGACGCCTGCGCCAGGGCCTGCGCCTGGGCCTGCATCGGGCTCTGCGCCGGGGCCTGCGCGCCGCCCCCGTCCGTGGGCGGGCCGGAGAGCTGGGGAGTGGTGAACAGCAGGCCGGGCGCGGTGCCCGGCCGGAGCCTTCGGACATCGAAGCGGGGCGCCGCCGAGCCGTCGCCCGCCGGGGCGCTCACCGGCGCGGCCGGCGCGGAGGGTCCGCCCGGCCGCGTCCCGGCCGGTTGCGCCCCACCGAGGACGATCAACAGGCTCAGCCCGCCGGCGGCGGCGGCGGACGAGCCCAGGTCGATACGGATCACGCGTCTTCTCCTCCATCGGGCCGGGCGGTCTCCCGGCCCGGCTCACGCCATGCTCGGCCCGGGAGATCGGGACGCGTAAGGCACCGATGGACGCGCGACCAGCCGGATGGATGTGCATGTCCGGATGGCCAGGCCCGCCGCTACGCCGCGGAGATCATCCCCTGCCGGATCGCGATCACCACCGCGGCGGTCCGGTTCGGCGCGCCGAGCTTGAGCATGACGCTGGTGACGAGCCGCTTGGCGCCGTGGTCGGAGATCGAGAGGCGGCGCGCGATCTGCTTGTTGCTCAGCCCCTCGGCCAGCAGCGCGAGCGTCTCGTTCTCGCGCGGGGTCAGCACCGCGGGACGCACCGACCCGGACGGCACCGGCGAGCCCGCGCGGGCCAGCAGCTCCCGGCCCACCCGGGCGGGCATGGGCATCTCGCCGAGCATCATCCTGCTCAGCGCCTCCCCGAGGTCCGGGGCGGTCAGGTCCTGCTGGATCAGGAACCCGTCGGCGGCGGCCGCGCCGCCGAACGACGAACCGGACGCCTCCAGCTCGTCCAGCAGCATCAGCACCTTCGTCCGCGGCAGCGCGGCGGTGAGCTCGGACGCCGCCGCGCCCTCCGCGCTCGTCACCACGAGCGCGTCGACGTCTCCCCCGGCGACGGCGGCCTCCACCGAACGCCGGGTCGTGCAGTGTCTGACGGAGCCGACGCTCGGCAACAGGTCCAGCACGGCCTCCAGGCCGCGCCCGACCACCACGTTGTCCACGTAGATCACGACGTTCAGGCAGTCGGTCGCGATGTTCTCGGTCATGTCTCCACGCTCTTTTCTCATGGCGGATCGTGCGCCCGTTCGTGCGGGGCCTCAGCCATCAAAAGCGACGACGAACGTTCAGGCCAGAGAGTTGTCGTCTTCCAGCCACCCTTGGAGGAACGGGAACCGTTCCAGCGCGGCGACCACCGCGGCACCCCATTCGTCCAGGCCCGGCCGCCACGCGGCGAACGCGCCGGGGCGGTGGACGGAGGGCTCGGCGGGCACCGCGGCGAACGTGCCGCCGGAGGCGGTGACGAGCACCCGGCCCGCCGCGCAGTCCCAGGCGAACGCGTCGGGCGTGACGGCCATGTCCGCCCGGCCGGTGGCGACGTAGGCGAGGGCGAGCGCCGCCGAGCCGATGCGCCGCACGTCGGCGGCGGCGAGCAGCTCGGTGAACAGGGCCAGCTCGGCCGGGTCGGGGACGGTCCCGGCCCGGGGCAGGTCGGTCAGCACCATCGGCACCGCCCGCGCCGGCTCCACCGGCACGGGACGGCCCCCGCGCAGCAGCCGGCCTCCGGCGGCGGTGTACGTCTCGTCCCGCGCGGGCTCGTGGACGCACCCGCCGACCGGCTCCCCGCGCAGCGTGACGCCGATCGACACGCAGAACAGCGGCAGGCCCCGCGAGAAGTTGTGCGTGCCGTCGATCGGGTCGACGTACCAGCGCACGTCCCGTCCGGGACCGTCCCCCGCCTCGCCGGCCCCGCCCTCTTCTCCCACGACGACCGAGCCGGGGCAGGCCCCGGTCAGCTCCGCCCTGATCATCGCCTCCGCCGCCGCGTCCGCCTCGGTGACCACGTCGTGCGCGTGCGTGCCCGTCTTGGCGCGCGCGGACGTCATCGTCCCCGGACCGTCCAGCAGCGCCCGGCCGGCCCGCCGCGCCGCCCGCGCGGCCGCCCCGACCAGAGCCTCGACGTCGTCCCCGTGAATTCCTTGAAAGTCCATTCGCGCACACTATTCGGACGCGGGACAATCCGGCCGCCCATTCGGGCATACCGTTTCGAGCGAGGAGGCGGGATTCTCCGCGCCGGGCAGGATTCGACGAAATATCGTTTCCCAGGTATGCCCGTCCAGGCAGTACACAAGCGCGGATGGTCAGGGGTGACGCCGCCCTGGAAATGGTGGCGACAATCGCCGTTAATCGGCTCTCAGACGAGACGAGCAAGCGAGGCGAGGAGACCCCATGACGGGTTCGACCCTGACAACGTCCACCGACGAGCTGCGCACGTGGCTCATCCAGCGGATCGCCGAGTACCTGGAGAAGGACGCGGCCGAGATCGACGCCGAGGCCACCTTCGAGGCGCAGGGACTGGACTCGATGGCCGCGCTGACGCTCTGCGACGACATCGAGGACCAGATGGGCCTCGTCGTGGAGCCCACCCTGGCCTGGGACCACCCCACGATCGACAAGCTGGCGGACTTCCTCATCAGGACCGCCGCCGAGACCGAGGCGTCCCGGTGACCGTCCTCCCCTCCGGCGGAGGCGCCGGCTGATGGACCTCGGACAACGGCGCTGGCCTCCGGAACCCGCCGAGGAGGAGCTCAAGCTCCTCGCAGAGGTGGCGCGCTCCCGGATCTGGACGGACGGGCCGTGGACCGCCGAGGTCGAGCGCCGCATGGAGCGGCTGACCGGCGCCCCCTGCGCGGTGGCGTTCAACAGCTGCACCTCGGCGCTGCACGCCGCGCTCCACGCGATGGGCTGCGTGCGCGGCACCCGCGTGGCGGTCCCGGCGCTGACGTTCGCCGGGACCGTCACCGGGGCCGCGCACATCGGCGCGGAGATGGCGTTCACCGACGTCGATCCCGGAACGCTCAACGTCACCGGCCGCCTGCCGGAGGCCGGCATCGTTCTCGCGGTCGACCTGCACGGGGTCCCGCACGGGCTGGACCGCGTCCGCGCGGCCGGGCGTCCCGTGCTGACCGACGCGTGCCAGTCGATCGGGACGGTCCTGGACGGCCGGCACGTCGGCGCGGCCGGGACGCACGCCTGGTCGTTCTCCTCGGCCAAGCTGATCGCCGCGCCGGACGGCGGCGCCGTCACCACCGGCGACGCCGGGATCGCGGAGCGGCTCAGGGAGCTGAGGGACTACGGCGTCCCGGCCGGGGAGTCGCGCTCGAACGCGGCCGTGGTCAGGGCCGGCGGGCACAACTGGCGCCCGTCCGAGCTGAGCATGGCCATGGTGGCGCACCGGCTGGACGGCCTGGACCGGTGGACGGCGCGGGCCCGCGCCGTCACCGGCCGCCTGCACGAGGCCATGGACCGGCTCGGCCTGTGGCGGCAGTCGGCCGGGGAGGCGGCGGAACCCGCCTGGCACAAGATCCGCTTCGGGGCGCCCGGCTGGGCCCCGGAGGAGGCGGCCCGGATGGAGCGGGACCTCGCGAAGGCGGGGATCCCGACGCACCGCTGGGGCCTGGTCCCCCTGAACCGCCACCCCGCCTTCGGCGGGTCCGGGCGGGCGGGGCCCCCGGTGGCGGAGGCCGCGGCGGCGGGCACCCTGTGCCTCGGCACCGAGGCCGCGCCGCCGATGACGTGGAACGACGATGAGGTAGAGCAGGTCTGCCGCATCCTGGAAACGATCATAGGAAGCTGAAATGGATACTCCTCTCGTTCGGGTCGGCATCATCGGTGTCGGGAACTGCGCCCGCGCCCTGCTGGAGGGCACGGCCTACTACCGCTCCTCGCCCGGCGTCACCGCCGGCCTGATGTTCCCCGAGGTCGGCCCGTACGGCGCCGGCGCCCTGGAACCCGTCGCCGCCTGGGACGTCGACGTCGAGAAGGTCGGCAAAGATCTGTGGACCGCCCGCGCGGCGGGGCAGAACCTCCCCGTCGGCATCGGCGGCGACCTGCTGCCGGTCGGCGCGGACGTGCGCGTCCTGCGCGCCCCGACGCTGGACGGCGCGGGCGTCAAGTACCGGGAGCGGATCACCGTCGCCGACGACTCGGCCGACGACCGCGCCGCGATCGTCGAGCAGGTCCGGGCCGCCAGGGTCGACGTCCTGCTCAACTACCTGCCCGTCGGCTCGCAGGAGGCGACCGAGTGGTGGGCCGGCGTCGCGCTGGAGGCGGGCGTCGGGTTCGTCAACAACGTGCCGGTGTTCATCGCGCGCCGCGACCACTGGCGCGACCGGTTCCGCGAGGCGGGCCTGCCGCTCATCGGCGACGACATCAAGTCGCAGCTCGGCGCCACCTACCTGCACCGGGTGCTGGTGCGGGCGTTCTCGGACCGGGGCATCACCCTGGACCGGACGTACCAGCTGAACGTCGGCGGCAACATGGACTTCTTCAACATGCTGGAGCGCGACCGCCTCGCCTCCAAGCGCGAGTCCAAGACCTCGGCGGTCACCGACGCCTACGCCGGCGAGCTCGGCGAGGACGACGTCCACATCGGGCCGTCGGACTACGTGAAGTTCCTCGGCGACACCAAGAAGGCGTTCATCCGCTGCGAGGGCCGCGGCTTCGGCGGCGCGCCGATCGACATGGAGATCCAGCTCACCGTCCCGGACTCGCCGAACTCGGCGGGGGTCGTCATCGACGCCGCCCGGATCGCCAGGCTGGCCATGGACCGCGGCGACACCGCGGTCGACGAGTGGGTGTCGGCGTGGCTGTTCAAGGCGCCGCCGCGCGCGGTCGCCCAGGAGTCCGACCAGGTCGCCCGCGAGCGCCTCGTCCGCTGGATCGCCGGCGAGACCGGCCGGTGACGGCACGGTGACGACCGGGCCGGGCCGCGCGAGCGGTCCGGCCCTTCCCGTCCCGGCCGGGGACGGGTCCGAGAAGGGCGACGCGAGAAGGGTGACGCCGATGGACAGGACCACCACGATCACCGCCGACCTGGACGGAGCACCGCGGCTGGTGTTCGTCTTCCCCGGCCAGGGCGCCCAGTGGGTGGGCATGGGCCGGGGGCTGCTGGAGTCGAGCCCGGTGTTCGCCGGCGCGCTGGAGGAGTGCGCCGCCGCCGTGGAGGCGGAGCTGGGCTGGTCGCCGCGGCGGCGGCTGGAGAGCGACGAGCCGCTGTCGGCGGTGGCGGAGATCCAGCCGACGCTCTGGGCGTTCCAGGTGGCGCTCGCCGCGGTCTGGCTGGACTGGGGTGTCGAGCCGGACCTCATCATCGGGCACAGCATGGGCGAGATCGCCGCCGCCACGGCCGCCGGCGCCCTCTCCGTCCGGGACGCCGCAGCGGTCGTGTGCCGCCGCGGCGTCCTGCTTCAGGAACTCGGCGCGGCGGGCGCGATGTGGGCGGTCGGACTCGGGGAGAAGGAGGCCGAGGAGGCGATCGGAGAGCACGCGGACCTCGTGTGCGCCGGGGTGCTCAACAGCGACCGCTTCACCGTCCTGTCGGGCGCCCCGGAGGCCATCGCGCGGATCGTCGCGCCGCTGCGGGAGCGCGGCGTGTTCTGCCGCCGCGTGGCGGTCGGGTACGCCTCGCACGGGCCGCAGGTCGAGCCGATCCGCGACGGCCTGCGCGAGGCGCTCGCCGGGGTGCGGGCGCAGGCGCCCGCGATCCCGCTGCACTCGACGGTCTGGGACCGCCCGGTCGCGGGGCCGGAGCTGGACGGCGGGTACTGGATGGAGAACGTGCGGCGCCCCGTGCGGTTCGCGCCCGCGGTCCGGTCCGTGCTGTCGGGCAGCGAGCCGGCGCTGTTCGTCGAGATCAGCCCGCACCCGCTGCTGGTCTCGGCGGTGGGCGACGCCATCGAGGCCACGGGCGCGGCGGCCGGGACCGTGGCGTCCCTGGTGCGCCGGCAGCCCGAGACGGAGACCCTGCTGGCGGCGCTCGGCGCCGTCTACGCCGCGGGCCGCACGCCCGACTGGTCACGGGTGCGGGCGGCCGGGCGGCGCGTCCCGCTGCCCGCCCGGCCCTGGCAGCGCCGCCGGTTCTGGGTGGACCCGGGATGAGCCTGCCCGGCCGGTAGCACCGCGCGACCGAACGGCCCCCGCCCCTCCCCGGTGGTACCGGAGGGGCGGGGGCCGTTCCGGTGCGCACGGTCCCCCGTGCGCACCCCCCGGGTCGGCGGCCCGTTCAGCCGAGGGCGGGCACGCCGTTCGTGCTCTCGGTGACGGCCCGGCGCAGCTCGCCGGAGCGGACGGCCTCCCGGACCCGCCGGATGTCGTCCTGGAGGGGGCGGTCGCCGTCCAGGAACGGCGAGATCTTGCGGACCAGGGTGTGGGCGGCGGCGGTCGCGGAGCTCAGGTGCTCCAGCCCCCGCAGGTCGGCGGCCTGGCACAGGGCGATCAGGTGGATCGCGGCGACCTCCTGCGCCAGCTCCACGACCGACCGCGCGTCCCGCGCGGCGATCGTGCCCATGCTCACCTTGTCCTGGTTGTGGGCCTCGGTGGAGCGGGAGAAGGACGTCGCGGGCATCGTCCACCGCTGCGCCTCGGCCACCAGCGACGACGCGCTGATCTGCATGCCCTTGAAGCCGTGGTGCAGGCCCGCGTCCCAGCTCCCGGCCTCGTAGCGGGGGATGAGGTTGGGCGTCAGGCCGTTGTTGAACTTCTCGTCGACGACCAGCTCCAGCTGGCGGTCGAGCAGGTCGGCGACGCTGGCCACCGCGATCTTCAGCGAGTCCATCGTCTGGCCGACGTGCCCGCCGTAGAAGTTGCCGCCGTTGAGGACCGTCCCGTCGGGATGGAAAAGGGGGTTGTCGTTGGAGGAGTTGACCTCGATCTCCAGCATCTGCTCGGTCCAGATGAGGGTGTCGCGCAGCGCTCCCACCACGTGCGGCGCGCAGCGGATCGAGTAGCGGTCCTGGATGGGCCGTTCGAGCTGGCGGTAGCCGTCCCCCGCCCACGTCTCGTCCGCGCCGGGGCCGGCGCCGGCGTCCCCGCCGGCCAGCAGCCCCCGGATCGTGCGGGCGCTCGTGAGGACGCCCTCGTGCGGCTTCTGCTGGAACAGGAAGTCGTCGAAGTGCGCCGGGTTGCCGAGCAGCACCTGGCTCGCCATCGACGTGCACAGCTCCGCCGTGTACGCCAGCTCGCCGGCGTCATGGGCGGCGAGGACGGCGAACCCCGACATGAACGACGTGCCGTTGACCAGCGCCAGGCCCTCCTTGGCCTCCAACTCCACCGGGGTCAGCCCGGCGTCCGCGAGGGCGGCGGCGGCCGTGCGCCGCTCGCCGGCGTGCAGGACGTCCCCCTCACCGGTCAGCATCCGGGCCACGTAGCTGAGCGGGACGAGGTCGCCGCTGGCGCCGACCGACCCGCGCTCCGGGATGAGCGGCAGGATGTCCTGGTTGAGGCAGTCCAGCAGCAGCTCCACGACGCGCGGCCGTATCGCGGAGTAGCCCCGGGCGAGGCAGTTGGCACGCACCAGCAGCGTCGCGCGCAGGACGTCCGGCTCGGCCGTCGCCCCGGTCCCGCAGTTCAGGAAGCGCAGCAGGTTCTCCTGCAGCGCGGCGCTCTTGTCCCCGTGGATCTGGCGGGTGTTGCTGTCGCCGAAGCCCGCGGTCACCCCGTAGATCGGCAGGCCCGCCGCGATGAGGTCGGCCTTGGCCCGCGTGGTGGCGTCCATCCGCGCCACGGCATCGGCGGCCAGGCCGACGCGAGGGCGGCGCGCCGCCCTCGCGACCGTCACGGTCTCCGTCAGGGTCAGCCGGTGGCCGTCGATCGGCAGCACCGGTGAATCATGCGATGAGGAAAACGCCGCGGAGAGCTTATCCGCCATTGCGCAAACTCCATTCTCATTCAGGCGTCCGGTACCGGAATTCTGTGCAGCGCACCCGGTATCGGATAATCCCTATGCCGCCGCGCTCACGCGCTGCCTTTATGGGCATGCCTGGCCTTTGTGGGGGGGATGCCCGGCTCAGTCGGCGTGGTCGGCGGGCAGGACCACCTCGGGCGGCGGCGGGTCCCGGTAGAGCAGATCGACCTGGGCGGAGCGGTTGCGGAGCACCTCCAACTGGCTCACCGAGCCCTTGTCGGTCAGCTCCCCGGCGTCGCGGTCCGGCGGCTCGGCGAGCAGCAGCAGCCGCTCGATCCGCCGCGAGGACCGCTGCCCCGCGTTGAACCTGGCCAGCGCCTCGGCCAGGGCACGGCGCACCGCGGCGGGGTCGCCGGCGCGCCGCGTCCAGGCGAGCGCGCCCGCGTGCGCCCGCCCCGAACCGGTGATCACGACCTCGCCGAGCTGGTCGGCGGAGGCCAGCAGGGCCGCCCGCAGCGCCCCGACCCGCACCCAGGTCCCGGTGGTCAGCTTGAAGTCCTCGGTGATGCGGCCCTGGAACACCAGGCCGCGGCCCGGGTCGTTCTCGTCGGCCGGGGCGCCGGCGTCGCCCGTCCGGTAGAAGCCCTCCTCGTCGAACGCCTCGGCGGTGCGTTCCGGGTCGTCCAGGTAGCCGGCCATCACCGTGGGCCCGGCGGCCCGCATCTCCAGCCGCCCGTCGACCGGGGCCAGCTTGAGCCGGATCCCCGGCAGCGGCACGCCGATCGCGCCCGGCACGTCGGTGTCCAGATGGGCGGAGGTCACGGCCGAGGCGGTCTCGGTCAGGCCCCACGAGGAGGTGAAGCGGACCTTCCCGGGCGAGAACCGCTCCGCCAGCCTGAGCATCCGCTCCCGCAGCTCGGCGGGCAGCGGGGCGCCCGCGCTGAACAGCAGGCCCAGCCGGGCGAAGAAGGTCTTGGCGAGCACCGAGTCGCACTCCAGCGCCTCGGCCAGCAGCGCGAAGCCTGCGGGCACGTTGAAGTAGACGTTCGGCGAGAACTCGGCGAGGTTGCGCAGGCTGCGCGGGAGGAGCTCGGGGGTCGGCCCGCCGTCGTCGATGGCGAGGGTGCCGCCGTGCGTCAGGACCATGTGCAGGTTGTGGTTGCCGCCGAAGGTGTGGCTCCACGGCAGCCAGTCGACGAGGGTCAGCCGGGTCTCGGCGAGGAACGGCCAGACCTGCCGCATCATCTGCTGGACGGCGCACAGCATCCGGTGGGTGTTGGGGACGGCCTTCGGCCGCCCGGTCGAGCCGCTCGTGAAGAAGATCTTGGCGACGGAGTCCGGGGCGACCGCGGCCCGGGCCGCGGCGAGCCGCTCCCCGGGCGCGGTGCGCAGCAGCTCGCCGAGGGGCTCCCCGCCGCCCTCCCGGCCGACGAGGGTGCGCGGCGCCAGCCCGGCCAGCGCCGCCAGCGCCGCGCCGTACTCCCGGCCGTCCTCGGCGTAGACGGCGCCGGGACGGGCGATGCCGGTGACCGTGCGCAGCCGCTCGTGGCCGCCGCTCAGCGAGTACCCGGTGCTGAGCGAGACCACCGGGATCCCGGCGAGGTACCCGGCGAGCGTGAGCCGCAGGTGCCGCAGGGAGTTGCCCGACAGCACCATGAGCGGGCGGTCCGGGCCGAGGCCGCGCTCCAGCAGGGCCTCCCCGAGCGCCTCGGCGTCCGCCAGGGCGGCGCCGTAGGTCAGCTCGTCCCATCCGCCGCTACGCCGCTCGGCGGCGAGGACGGCGCCCGGCCGCTCCGCCGCCCACCGGCGCAGCGGGCGCGCGAGGTCGGCGTCGTAGGGCTCCAGCGGCACCTGCGAGGACAGCAGCACCGTCCCGTCGGGGCGCCGGGCGGCGCTGATCCTCGGCTCCGCGAACACCCGCCCACTCGAATTCACCATGCGACTCGAATCCCATTCATCAAAGGCTCTACCTGCCGGGACGACTTCGCCCCCGCACACTAGACGCGGCGACCCGCTCGCGGACTGCCGATTCGGCCGCTCTTTCGCCGGTCCACCTCCGTCTTCGGGCAGGTGTCTCGGCCATACCAGGGCGGGCATGGCCATGCGCGCAGCGCGTTAGGGCGCGCGATCGGCCATTGAGACGTTCGCCGGGGCACGAAATCCTCCCTTCGAGGTGAGCCAAATTGGAAATATCCGCCGTTTCCCATGACCGTCCCCACGCGCGGGGGCCGGCCGATGATCCCCGGCCCCGGGTCGTCGTCACCGGGCTGGGCGTCATCTCCAGCATCGGGATCGGCCGCGCGGACTTCCTGACGGCGCTGCGCGCGGGGGCCTGCGGCGCGTCGCCGATCAGCGGCTTCGACACGACGGGCTTCCGGTACGCCCGTGCCTACGAGGTGCCCGGGTTCGACCCCGAGACCCGCCTGCGGCGGATCGAGCCGGGCCGGTTCGGGAAGGTCGGCGCCCAGGCGGCGGCCGCCGCGCGGATGGCGATGCGGGACGCGGGACTCGACCCAGCGGCGGTCCGGGACGAGCCGGGCGTCATCGCCGTCGGCACGACCTGCGGCGAGTCGCTCGACGTGGACGCGCTGGCCGCCGCCGAGGTCGCCGGCGGCCTGGGGCGGCTTCCGGCGCCGCGGGCCCGGCGGGTGCACCCCGGCCGCCTGCCCGTCGCGGTGGCCGTCGAGCTCGGCCTCACCGACGTGGAGGCCGTCACGATTCCGACGGTGTGCGCCGCCGGCAACTACGCGGTCGGCCACGCGCTGGACGCCCTGCGCGGCGGCGAGGCCGAGTTCGCGATCTGCGGCGGGGCCGACTCGGTGAGCCGGATGGCCTTCGCCGGCTTCTACCGGCTGCGGGCGTGGGCCTCGGAGAGGTGCAGCCCCTTCGATCTCGACCGGGACGGGTTCATGTTCGGCGAGGGCGCCGGGATGCTCGTCCTGGAGACCCTCGACCACGCGCGCCGGCGCGGCGCGACCGTCCTGGCCGAGGTCGCCGGCTTCGGGCTCAACTGCGACGCCGAGCACCCCACGAGGCCGCTGCGCGAGCGCGTCGCCGAGTGCCTGTCGAGCGCGCTGCGCGACGCGGGCGCGGCGCCGCGCGAGGTGGACGTCGTCTTCGCGCACGGCACCGGCACGAAGATCAACGATGCGATGGAGTCGGCCGTGTTCGCGGACGTGTTCGGCGACGCGCCGCCGCCCGTCACGGCGCTCAAGTCCATGATCGGCCACACGCAGGGCGCGGCCGGCGCGCACGCGTGCATCGCCGCGGTGCTCGGCATGGAGCACGGCTTCATCCCGCCCACCGTCAACTTCTCCACGCCCGACCCCGAGTGCCCCGTGGACTGCGTGACCGGCGCGTCCCGTCCCGCCCGGGTGCGCACGGCCGTGGTCAACTCGCTCGGCGTCGGCGGCAACAACGCCGCGGTCGTGCTGCGCCACCCCGGCGCCCTCGCGGGCGGGCCGCCCACCGGGCACGGGACGTCCGTCGAGAACGAGCCGTCCACCGGCCGGGGGACCGCCACGAAGGAGGGGGCCGCGTGAGCACCGTCATCTCGGCGATGGCGCTGATGTCGCCCGCGGGCGCCGGCGCCGGCGTGTTCGGCGAGGCGATCCGCGCCGGCGTTCCGCTTCCCGGCGGCGCCGTCGAGGACTTCCGCACCGACGCCGCCGACCCGTCCGCGCGTCCCGTCCGGCTGGTCGACCGCCCCTCCGCGATGGCGCTCGCCGCGATCGGCGACCTCCTCGGCCCGGACGTCCTCGCCGGATGGCCGCCCCACCGCCGGGCGCTCGTGCTCGGCAGCGGCGCCGCCGGGATCGACCAGTCGATGACGCTCACCCGGGACTCGCTGACCCGCCCACGGCCCGACAACGTCAACCCGGCGCTCGTCCCGGCGTGCGTGATGAACTACGCCGGCGCGCAGGCCGCGATGGCCTTCGACCTGCGGGGACCGAACGCGACCGTCACGGCCGGCGCCGCGACCGGCCTCGCCGCGCTGCGGTACGCGCGGCGGCTGCTCGCCTCCGGCCGGGCCGACGCCGTGGTGTGCGGCGCCTTCGAGGACCTGAACGAGCGGCGGGCGGCGATCGCCGAGGCCGCCGGGCGCGCGACCCGGCCCGCCGAAGGCTGCGGCGTGTTCCTCGTCGAGCCCGCGGACCGGGCGCGGTCCCACGGCCGTCCGGTGCTCGCCGAGATCCTCGCGCTGGAGAGCCGCGTCTTCGACGAGCCCTGCCACGCCCCCGCCGTGCTGGACGCCGCCGTGCGCAGGGCGCTGCGCACCGGCGGCGCCGGCCCCGAGAACGTCGGCCTCCTCGTGCCCTCCGGGCAGGAGGACGCCGGCCTGCGCCTTCCGGCGCACACCCGCGTCGTACGGCCCTCGGAGATCGTCGGTGACGCCTTCGGCGCCGCCGCCGCGCTCCAGGTCGCCGCCGCGATCGCGGTCCGCGACGCAAGCCGAGAGCGAGCCTCCCTTGACCCCGCCGGTGGTCTCGCACTGATCACCACCATCGACACCGACGGGCACGCCGCGTGCTGCTTGCTGCGGACCGGCGGCCGAGGAGGACCAGGAACATGACGGACATCGCCATCGTCGGCATCGACTGCCGCTTCCCCAAGGCGCCCGATCCGGGCGCCCTGTGGGAGCTGCTGATGCGCGGCGACGAGGGGATCGTCGAGGTGCCCAAGTCCCGCTGGAACGCCGACGTCTACTACGACCCGGACGGGGGCATCGGCAAGACCAACACCCGCTACGCCGGCTTCATCGACGACGCCGACGCCTTCGACCACGAGTTCTTCGGGTTCGCCGAGGAGGAGGCCGAGGTCGCCGACCCGCAGGTGCGGCTGCTGCTCCAGACCGCGTGGCGCGCCCTGGAGGACGCGACGATCGACCCGCGCTCACTGGCGGGCAGCAGGACCGGCGTCTACGTCGGGATCATGGGCTCGGAGTGGATGAGCCTGCTGATGACCAACTTCACCAGGATCACCGGCCAGGTGGGCTCCGGGAACGGCTACGCGATGGCCGCCAACCGCATCTCCTACCAGCTCGACCTGCGGGGCCCGAGCATGGCCGTCGACACCGCGTGCTCGTCCTCCCTGGTCGCGACCGAGGAGGCCTGCCACGCGCTGCGGGCGGGCATCTGCGACCAGGCGCTGGTCGGGTCGGTGAACATGTTCGTCACCCCCTCGTCCAGCATCTACTTCGCCCAGGCCAAGGTGGCCTCCCCGGACGGCCGCTGCAAGCCGTTCAGCTCCAAGGCCGACGGCTTCGGGCGCGCCGAGGGCGTCGCCGCGCTCGTCCTGCGCCGCCTGGACGACGCCCTCGCCGACGGCCTGCCCGTCTACGCGGTCATCAAGGGCGGCGCGGTCAACCACGGCGGCCGCAGCACGACGGTCACCGCGCCGAACCCGCACGCCCAGCAGGCCGTGATGGTGGAGGCCTACAAGCGCGCGGGGGTCCGCCCGGAGGACATCGCCTACGTCGAGACGCACGGCACGGGGACGCTGCTGGGCGACCGGCTGGAGGCCCGCGCCCTCGGCAAGGTGCACGGCGTCCCCCGGGAGCGGCCGTGCGCGATCGGGTCCGTCAAGGGCAACATCGGGCACGCCGAGGGGGCGGCGGGCATCGCCGGGCTGATCAAGACCACGCTGGCCCTGCACCACCGTGTGATCCCGCTGAGCCGCTTCTCCGACAGTGAGAACCCGCGGCTGAAGCTGGCGGCGAACGGGCTCCGGCTCGTCAAGGAGCCGATGCCGCTGCCGGACGGCCAGGTCTTCGCCGGCGTCAGCGGCTTCGGCCTCGGCGGCACCAACGCCCACATCGTGCTCGGCACCGCCCCGGCGGCCGCCGGGCGGCCGGGCGCGGCGCCCCCGGGCCGCGCGCGCGGCGGGGTCCTGACGGTGTCGTCGCGCGACACCGAGGGCCTGCGGGGCGCGGTCCGCCGGCTGGCCGAGGACCTCGCGGCGGCACCCGCCGGACGGCTCGCGCAGCTGAGCTGGACGTCCAACATGGTGAAGGCGTCGGGGCCGGTCCGGTTCGCCCTCCCGGCGGACGACCGCACGGCCGCCGTGGCCGCGCTGCTGGAGGCGGCCGGGGACGACGACCGGCTCGCCGCCCTGTCCGGGCGCGCGGGAGCGCGACCGAAGACGGGATGGGTGATCTCGGGCGGCTCGGCATGGCGCGCCGGCATGCCGGCGCGGCTTCACGAGGGGGTCCCCGCCTACCGGCGCGCGCTCGGCGCCGTGGACGCGGCGCTCCGGCCCCTCCTCGGCTGGTCCGTGCGGGACGCCCTGCTGTCCGGCGCGGAGCCGCCCGCCGCCGAGCCGGTCGCCTTCGCCGTCGCCTACGCCGCCGGGCGGACGCTGGCCGACGTGGGGATCAGGCCGGCGTGGACGGTCGGCGAGGGGGTCGGCGAGTACGCCGCGGCGGTGCTGGCCGGCGTGTTCGACCTGGAGGACGCGTGCCGGCTCGTCGCCGGGTACGGCGCGGCCGAGCCCCCGGGCGCTGGAGCCGCGGACCTCGCCTGCCGGCCGCCGGCGACCCCGCTCTACTCGGCCCGCCGCGGCGGGCGGCTCGACGACGAAGTGCTGGACGCCGCGTTCTGGACGGAGCGTCCCGACGGCGGGCCGCGGTTCGACGAGGCGCTCCGGGCGGCACGGGGGTCGGAGCCGGTCCGGCTGATCGAGGTCATGGGCGAGCGCACGGACGGCCTCCGCCTGCTGTCCGGCGGGACCGACGCCCTGGCCGGGATCGTCGCGGCGCTCTACCGGGACGGCCTGAACCCCGACTGGGACGAGCTCTACGAGCCGGGCGAGCGGGTGCGGCACCGACTCACCCCCTACGCGTTCGCCGCCACCGGGCGCTTCTGGTGGAACCACCCGATCGACGGTGGCGGGGACCTCGCCGCCTCCGTGGCCGCGCCCGCCGGACCGACCCTTGCTGGAGGGGACTCATGACCCGTTCCGTACTCGTCACCGGCGGGAACCGCGGCCTCGGCCTCGCGATCGCCCGCGCGTTCACCGCCGCAGGCGACGCGGTCGCGGTGACCCACCGCGGATCCGGCGCCCCGGACGGGCTGCTCGGCGTCAAGTGCGACGTCACCGACTCGGACCAGGTCGCCCGAGCCTTCGAGGAGATCAGGGAGGCGCACGGCCCGGTCGAGGTCCTGGTCTCCAACGCCGGGATCACCGACGACGCGCTGCTGCTGCGCATGCGGGAGGAGTCGTTCACCCGCGTGATCGACACCAACCTGACCGGGGCCTACCGGGTGGCCAGGGCCGCGGTCTCGGACATGATCCGCGCACGGCGCGGACGGATGATCTTCATCTCCTCGGTGGCCGGGACCAAGGGCGTGCCCGGCCAGGCCAACTACGCCGCCAGCAAGGCGGGCCTGATCGGGCTCGCGCGGGCCCTGGCCCGCGAGCTGGCCGCCCGCGGGATCACCTCGAACGTGATCGCGCCCGGACTGCTGGACACCGACATGACCAGCGAGCTCACCGACCGCTACAAGCAGCAGATCCTCGACGAGGTCCCGCTCGGGCGCACCGCCACGCTCGACGAGATCGCGGCCGCCGCGGTCTGGCTCGCCTCCGCGGGCGCCGCGTCGGTGACCGGCCAGGTGATCACCATCGACGGCGGAGGCAGCCTGGGCCACTGACACCCACGGGACGAATCTGGCGGGGCCGTGAAAAACCGGACGCGGCCCCGCCAGGGCGGGGCGCTTCCGCCGGGACACGTTGCTTTAAGCGAAACTGACAGTTGGTTGACAGTCCAACGATCCAATGGTCATGATGTTCACCGGACTCCTTTATTAGCCCCGCATATGATCAAGAGACGTCCGAGCACGGATTGCGAACGCTCCGAATCAGTGCGTTTGAGCTCCTGTTAACAGACGACGCGATGCGAGGGCTGTCATCTCAAATGGAGATCTCTTATAAAGAAGGATCCGCCCCTGCCCGTCCGGCGCCGCCCGCCACCGTCCCCCGCCATTGGATCGTCGCCTATTTCCTGGCGACGCTCGCCATGTGGGCCGGCCTGCTGGCGGCGGCGCAGATCCTGCTGCCCGCCCAGCTCGCCGCGCTCGACCCGGACCGCCAGGTCTGGCACCTCGGCCTGATCACCGCCCTCGGCGCGGGCGCCGCCATCGTCTCCTCCCCCGTCGCCGGCTCCCTGTCGGACCGCACGGCCTCGCGCTTCGGGCGGCGGCGGCCCTGGGTGCTCGCCTCCGCCCTGGTCTGCTCCGCGGCCCTGTTCGCGCTGCCGCTCCAGACCACGGTCGCCGGCGTCGGCGTGTGCTGGGTCCTCGTGCACGGCGCCGCGAACGCGATGTGCGCGGCCCTGTGCGCCGCGATCCCCGACCGCGTCCCGGTGGCCCGGCGCGGCCTGGTCTCCGGCATCGCGGGGCTCGCGATGCCGGTCGGGCTGGTCGTCGGGACGATGCTCGTCTCGGCGGTCCCCACCTGGGCCGGATACGCGCTGATGGGCGGGCTGACGCTCACGCTGGCCCTCCCGTACGTCCTGCTCGAGGAGCACGCGCCGCTCCGCTCGCCCGGCCTCGGCGGCCCGCCGGACGGGCCCGCCTCCCCGGTCTCCGGAGCGCGCGCCCCGCGCCGGTCGCCCAAGGTCTTCCTGGCCGACCTGTACGTCAGCCCGCGGCGCCACCCCGACTTCGCCTGGACGCTGTCGGGGCGGTTCTTCGCCCAGCTGTCGATCTCCCTCGCCACGCTGTACCTGCTCTACTTCCTGCGCGACGAGGTGCGCGTGGACGATCCCGCCGGGGGCGTGGCGGTGCTCAGCCTGCTCTACACCGCGGGGGTCGTCGCCGCGAGCGTCACCGCGGGGCGCCGATCCGACCGCACCGGACGGCGCAAACCGTTCGTCATCGTCGCCTCGCTCCTCATGGCCGGGGCGCTGACCTGCATGGCGCTGCTCCCCCTCTGGCCCGCGGCGCTGGCCTCGGCGGCCGTTCTCGGCGCCGGGCACGGCGTCTACCTGGCCATCGACCAGGCGCTCGTCACCGAGGTGCTGCCGCTGGAGCGGGACCGTGCCAAGGACCTCGGCCTGATCAACGCGGCGGGCAGCGGCGCGGTCGCGGTCGCCCCGCTCGTGGCCGCCGGGACGCTGCTGCTGGGCGGCTTCTCCGCGCTCTTCACGGCCGGCGCCGGACTCGCCGTCGCCGGCGGCCTGGCCATCCAGCCGGTCAGATCCGTCCGCTGACGGTCGTTCGCCGAGACCGCTCACCCATCGAGGGCAGGTGTCCCATCTTCGAACCGAGAGAGGACGCGAGCCGCCCGGCACCCGAGCGGGCCCCGGCCTTCCGGGTGCTGGGCCGGCTCTCGGTGAGCGCCGGGGGGACCGAAGTGCCGCCGCCGAGGTCCCACGTCCTGCAGGGGCTGCTCGGCGCGCTGCTGCTGGCCCAGGGCGAGCCGCTGCGGACCGAGAGGCTCACGCGGCTGGTGTGGGCCGACCGCGCCGAGATGACGAGCCGGGAGTCGGTGCACGTCGGGATCTCCCGGCTGCGCAAGTGGCTCAGGCAGCTGGGCGACGGCGGGCCGTCGATCGACTACGAGGACGGCTACCGCCTGGCCGTGCCCGGCGACGACCTGGACCTGCACCGCTTCCGGGCGCTGATCGAACGGGCCCGCGCGGTGGAGGAGCCGGAGCCGCGCGCCGCCGTGCTCGTGTCCGCCCTGCGGCTGCGGCGCGGGCCCGTCCTCACCGGGATGGAGTACCTGGACCGCGCCGACGTCCTGCTGCGCTCGGTCGAGCAGCGCGTGCGCGAGGCGGTGATGGACCTGGCGACCGCGGCCCAGCGCGTCGACGACCCCGAGCCCGCGATCGCCGCCGTGCGCGCCCTGGCCGGCGACCTGCCCTTCGACGAACCGCTGCACGCGGCGCTCATCGACCTGCTCGCCGCCGGCGGCCAGCCCGCCGAGGCGCTGAACGTCTACCGGCGGCTCGGCGAACGGCTCGCCGACGAGCTCGGCGTCGAGCCGAGCAGCCAGGTCCAGGACGCCTACCTGCGCGTCCTCGACCGCGACCGGCCGTTCGCCGCCGCGCCGGAGCCGGCCGCCGGCACCCGCGCCGCCGTCCCGGTCCCGGCGCAGCTGCCGCCGGGCATCCCCGACTTCACCGGCCGCCTCGACGAGGCGGCGCTCATCGCCGAAAGCCTGACGAGCCCGGCGGACGGGCGGGCGCGGACGGTGGCGGTCACCACGATCGCGGGCATGGGCGGCATCGGCAAGACGGCCCTCGCCGTGCACGTGGCGCACCTGCTGACCGACACGTTCCCCGACGGCCAGCTCTACGCGAACCTGAACGGCGACGCCGACGCCAGGCCCAAGCCCTCGGAAGTCCTCGACCGGTTCCTGCGCGCGCTCGGGGTGAGCGGCTCGGGCGTCCCCCCGGCGCCGGCGGAGCGCGGGGCCCTGTTCCGCAGCCGGGTCGCCGGGCGCAGGGTGCTCGTCGTCCTCGACGGCGCCCTGAACGAGGAGCAGGTGCGGCCCCTGTTACCGGGCTCGCCCGGCACGGCCGTGCTCGTCACCAGCCGCAACCGCCTCACGGGGCTGGAGGGCGCGACGCTGCTGGACCTGGAGGTCCTGTCGCCGCCGCAGGCCGTCGACCTGCTCACCCGCGTCATCGGCCCGCGCCGCGTCGCGGCCGAGCCCGAGGGCGCGGTGGAGATCGTGCGGCTGTGCGGGCACATCCCGCTGGCCGTCCGGATCGCCGCGGGGCGGCTGGCCGGCCGCCCGAACTGGACCCTGGCCCACCTCGCCGAGGTGCTGCGCGACGAGCGCGGGCGGCTGGACGAGCTGTCGGTCGGCGACCTGGCGGTCCGGGCGAGCTTCCGGATGAGCTACCGGCCGCTGCCGCCCGCGACCCGGCGGGCGTTCCGGATGATCGGGCTGCTGGACGCGCCGGACTTCACCCTGTGGACGGTCGCCGCGCTCCTCGGCGTCCCGCTGAACGAGGCCCGGCCGCACCTGGAGAGGCTGATCGACGCCCAGCTCGTGAACGTGACCGGCACCGACGCCACCGGCGGGTTACGGCACCGCATGCACGAGCTGATCCGGCTGTACGCGCGCGAGTGCGCGGAGGCGGAGGACGCCCCCCGCCAGCGCACCGCCGCCCTCGCCCGGGCGCTCGGGGCCTGGCTGTGGCTCGCCGAGAACGCCGCCGAGCGCATCCCCGGCCCCGCCTACGCCTCCATGCACGGCACCGCGGCGCGCTGGCCCCTCTCCCCCGCCACCGCCGCGCGCCTGCTCGCCGACCCGCTGCAGTGGTTCGCCGCCGAGCTGCCCGCGCTGACGGCCGCCGCCCGGCAGGCGTGCGACCTCAAACTCGACGAGCTGGCCTGGGACCTCGCCGCCTCCCTGGAGAAGTTCTGCGACATCAGAGGGGCCTACGACGACTGGAGGCACACCAACGAGCGGGCGCTGCGGCTCTGCCGGGCGGCGCGGAACAAGCGGGGCGAGGCCGTCCTGCTGCGGGGCCTCCTGGAGGTCATCACCTGGACCTCGGAGGGCCGGACCAAGCCCGCGATGGTGGTGATGCGGGAGACGGCGGAACGGCTGCTGCGGCTGTTCACCGAGCTGGGCGACGAGCGGGGGATGGCGGACGCCCTCATCCAGATCAGCTGGGGCCTGGTGGCCCAGGGCGCCAAGGAGGAGGCCCTGGCCACGGCGGCGCGGGCCCTGCGGCTCGCCGAGCCGTGCGGCTACCTGGGCGGGCAGGCGCGGGCCCTCCAGGTCCAGGCGGTGGCGCACGGCGAGGAGGACCCGCTGCGGGCCGTGCCCTGCCTGGAGCGCGCCCTGGAGATCGCCGAGCGGCTCGGCAATCCCCGCCTCAAGGCCACGGTCGTCCAGTTCCTCGGGGTGGGCCACGCCTTCGCGGGCGATCTCGGCACCGGGCAGGACATGCTCAACAGGTCGATCACGATGGCCCGCGAGCTGGACGACCGGTACCTCGAGACGTTCTCCCTCATCTACCTCGCGAAGCTGTTCACCGCGATCGGGGACGCGCGGGCCAGGGCCACCGCGGACCTCGCGCTCGCCTACAGCCGGGCGGGCAACTTCGGGCACCACCTCGCCGAGGCCCTCGCCATCCTCGGCGAGCTGAACCTGGCCGCGGGCGACACCGCCGCAGCCGTCGGCTGCCTGGAGGAGTCCGTGGACGTCTGGCGCACCCGCGGCTGGCTCCCGTTCCTCGCCCGGACGCTGCGCCGGCTGGGCGACGCCTACGCAGCGGCGGGCGACCACGACGCCGCCGGGATCGTGCGAGCCGAGGCGGACGACCTGACGGGAAAGGTTTCCCAGCAAACAGGTAGACAATAACGAGAAATACTCCACCGCGCCGGTTAGCGTCCGGTAAGGGCCGCGGTTATACCGTCGAAGCGCATTGCACCCCCCGCCCACTGGCAATGCCGAAGTTGGTGATACGCACACCGATCGAACGAGGGTACGCATGCACCTTTCGGTACATGATCAAAAGCAGGTCATACGTCTGCTCGCGACTGCCCGGCACGAGATCCTCTCGCTCGTCCCGGCGTGGCCGGCCTCGCTGCGCAACGCCTACCTGCGCCGCCGCACCACGGCCGGCCCCCGCTCCCGCATCGTCGTCTCCCGCTCCTGCCGCCTCCAGGCGGCCTCCGGGCCCGGGCCGTCCGAGATCCGGCTCGGCGGCACCCTGCCGGCCTTCCTCCTGGTGGTGGACCGCCGGACCGCCCTGGTCAGGCGCAACGGTCCCTACCTCGCTCCCGGGGTCGTCCAGCCCGCCGAGATCGACCGGCTGGTCGCCTTCTTCGAGAGCCACTGGGAGCAGGCGTTCCCCATCGCCCCCGTCCCGGCGCGGCCGATGAGCGAACTCCAGCTCAACATCCTGCGCAAGCTGGCCGTGGGCATGACCGACCAGGCGGCCGCCAACGCTCTGAAGATCTCGTCGCGCACCGTCCAGCGCCAGGTGCACGACGTGATGGAGCAACTCGGGGCCCGCAGCCGACTGGAACTGGGCATCTGCCTGGCTTCCACCGACCTGGTCTGACCCGGCACCCCCGGCGCCTCCCTGAGCGCCGGGTCAGTGCGCGGCCTCGAACTTCTGGATCACATCGGCGGGAATGCGCCCGCGGTCGTTGACGGGGATTCCCGCCGACCTCGCCCATCGGCGGATCTCGGCGCTGCGCTCGCGGCTGCCCGCCGTGCGCGCGGCGCTCCTCACCGCGACACGGCGCGCCTTGCGGCCGTGCTCCCGGTAAGGCTCGATGACCTTGCGCAGTTTGGAGGCGTTCTTCTTGTTCAGGTCGATCTCATAGGCCTTACCGTCGAGCGAGAACGACACGGTTTCCACCGCCTCCCCGCCGCTGATGTCGTCGACCAGGCGAACCTTGACCTGCTGCGCCATGAATTGCCTTCCCCCTCGTTCAGTGACGAATGACGGTCCCGAGTTCATACTAGGCCGCCGGGGAACAGGCCAGGTCATCGAAGCCGCGCCGGCCATGGCCGCGTCCGGGCAAGGCACCGCCCCCATGTCCGGTATAAAGGCAGCAGACCGGCACGGACACGAGGCTTCTGCAATTCGAACCCTGTCTTGGCGAACTTATTGCTTTTTCTCCTCCTTCGGGCCTGAAGGCCCTGCTGTGTTTATTGCGGCGCCCTCCTCCTTCGGGCCTGGCGGCCCTCCATCGTCGGGCACTGCGGGCGATCGCCGGCATCGCTCCGGCTCGCCTTGCGGCTCACGTCGCGATCAGATTCTTGCTTCGCTCGAATCTGCCTTCGGACGCGATCGCGTCCCCCAGGTCGTCACGGGGTTACTGTGCGGGCTGAGGTCGGCGCGGGGGGTCTGGTGATGGTCTTCACGGATTGGCGGGGAAGTTGCTGCGGATGGTGTTGTGCGGGTCGTTGTGGGCCTTGATACGGCGGAGGCGGGCCAGCGCGTCGGGGGTGAAAGCGTTCGCGGCGGTCTCCTCGGGGTTGAGGAACGTGAAGGGCTTGCGCCCGCTGATGGGAAGCGCGTCGGCGAGCGTGGCCTGTTTGCCCTTAACCGCATCGGCGGTCTCCGGGTCGGTCGGGATGCCGAACATGTAGAGCGCGTAGGGCTCGGTGAGCGGGCCGTGCGGGCTGTCGGAGGGACGGGTGAACGCGCCTTCCAGATGCCGGATCTGCACGCTCAGCAAGGGGGCGATGGGGTCGGCCAGCAGCGCCTTGACCGCGCCGTCGTCCAGTTCCGTGAGCAGTTCGGCACGCGAGCGGCCGGCGCCGGGGTCGGTGGGTTCGGCCGTGATGGCGCCCAGCTCGGAGACCGGCATGACCGCCCTGCCGTCGGACAGCGGCCGGGCGAGCCGGTCCAGGGGGCGCAGCAGGTCGCGCGCCTCGGCCGCCGGGCCGAGGTAGGTGACGTCCACGGCGACCATCGGGTCGGCTCCGGGGAAGTGCAGCAGGTCCAGCCAGACCGTCAGCTCGTCCGGGGCCGCGGCGGTGATCTGCCGGTAGGCGTCCATCACCTCGGGCGCGTGCACGGCCGGCCACAGCATCCGGCCGCCGTACAGGTGCGGCGCCGGATGCAGCGCCAGGTCGAGGGACGTCACGACGGCGATGTCGCCGCCCCCGCCGCGCAGCGCCCAGAACAGGTCGGGATCGGCGTCCGCGGCGACGCGCCGGCGGCGGCCCTCGGCGTCGACGATCTCGAAGGCGGTGACGCTGTCGGCGACCCAGCCGTGGGCGCGGCCGAACCAGCTCAGCCCGCCGCCGAGGGCGACCCCGGCGACGCTGACCACGGGAGAGCTCCCGGGCAGCCCGGTCAGGCCGTGCGGCGCGGCCGCCGCCTGGAGCCGTCCCGAGGCGACGCCCGCACCGACCCGGGCGCGGCGGGCCGCGGGGTCGATCTCCAGGCCGTCCAGCCGCCGGGTGCGCAGCAGGATCGCGCCCCCGGTGCGGCCCGTGGCGCCGTGCCCGTTGGGCTGCGTGGCGATGGCCACCCCGGCGGAACGGGCGTACCGGACGAGCGCGGCGACGTCGTCGGCGTCGGCGGCCTCGACCACGGCCTCGACCGGCTGCTCCACGGCCAGGTTCCAGGGGCGCCGGGCAGCGTCGAATCCGGCGTCGCCGGGCAGCAGGACCCGGCCGCGGACGGCAGCGCGCAAGTCGTTCATCATTTCCTCCGAAACAGCAGGTCGATCAGGCTCTGCACCACAATCTAGGAGGGAAGAAGACCGGCGATAGGGTGCAATCTCATGACGGAAAACTGGGTCAATCTTGCTGAGGGGCTCGGAGCCGACCTCCACCTGGAGCTGCCGGGCGGCGGGCGCCGGGCGGCCCTGACCCGCGCGCTGCGCGCGGCGGTCCGCTCCGGGCGGCTGGCCCCCGGCACCCGGCTCCCGCCCTACCGTTCACTGGCCGCCGACCTTGGCCTGGCCCGCAACACCGTCGCCGACGCCTACGCCGAACTCGTCGCCGAGGGCTGGCTGACCGCCCGCCAGGGCTCCGGGACGCGGGTGGCGCTCGGCGCGCAGCCGCCCCCGGCACGCCCCACGCCGCGGCCCGGCGCGGACCGTCCGCCCGAACCGCTGCACGACCTGCGGCAGGGCCAGCCGGACGCCGCGTCCTTCCCCCGCGCCGCCTGGCTGGCGTCGGCGCGCCGGGCGGTCACGGCGGCGCCGAACGAGGCCTTCGGCCCCGGCGACCCGCGCGGCCGCCCCGAACTGCGTCGCGCACTCGCCGCTTACCTGGCCCGCACGCGCGGCGTGCGGACCGACGCCGACCACATCGTGGTCTGCTCCGGCTTCGCCCACGCCCTGCGCCTGCTGTTCGGCGGCGGGGTGCTGCACGGCCCGCTGGCGGTCGAGGGATACGGGCTGCCCTTCCACCGGGCCCTGCTGAAGCAGGCCGGTACGTTCACCCGTCCGCTCACCGTCGACGACGACGGCGCGCGGATCGACGAGCTCTCCGAAGCCGAGCGCACCGTACTGCTGACGCCCGCGCACCAGTTCCCCACAGGCGGGCCGCTCCATTCGCGCAGGCGCACGGCGGTCGCCGAGTGGGCGGCCTCGTCAGAGGGGCTCATCCTCGAAGACGACTACGACGGCGAGTTCCGCTACGACCGACAGCCGGTAGGGGCGGTGCAGGGCCTGGCCCCCGATCGGGTCCTGTACATCGGGTCCGTCAGCAAGAGCCTGTCCCCCGCCATCCGGCTCGGCTGGATGGTCCTGCCCGACCGCCTGATGGACGACGTCCTCACGGCCAAGGGCGAGCGCGAAGCGTGGGCGGGCGTGCTCGACCAGCTGACTCTGGCCGACTTCCTGGACTCGGGCTCCTACGACCGCCACGTCCGGCGCATGCGCCAGCGCTACCGCGACCGCCGCGACCGCTTCGTCACCGCCCTGGCCGAGCACGCGCCCCACGTCCACGCGACCGGGATCGCCGCCGGCCTGCACGCCGTCCTGCGCCTGCCGCCCGGCACCGAGCACGCCACCGTGCACGCCGCGACGCGTGCCGGAGTGGCGGTCGACGCCCTGTCGGCGTTCCGCCACCCCGCCGCCCGCCTCCCGCGCGAGGACGGCCTGGTGGTCGGCTACGCGACACCCCCGGACCACGCCTTCGGGGCTGCACTGCAGGCGCTCGTGCGGGTCCTCCGGCGGCCCGAGGTCAGCCGCCGAAGAGGGGCAGGATCGCCCTGACCGTCTCCACCACGCCGTAGATCAGCGGGATGCCGACGACGGACCAGGAGAAGACGAGGCGCGGCACGGCCCTGTCGAGGTCTGCGGACCGGCTCTCGTCGGGGGCGGGGCCCGGCGTTGGGGCCATGGTGCTCCTCCTTCGCTGTCGGGGTCAGGCGGCCGGGCTGGCGTCGGACACGCGGGGCTCGGCGTCCGCCACGTGGTGCCGCTCCGCCACCGGGCGGATGAGCAGGTTCGCGGCGAACCCGATCGCGAGGACCCCGACCATGGTGAACAGCGCGGGCCGGTAGTCGGCGGCCACGAGCGCGCCCGGCTCGCCGCGGGCGTCCAGGAACCGGTTCACGATCAGCGGCCCGGCGATGCCCGCCGCCGACCAGGCGGTCAGCAGCCGGCCGTGGATCGCGCCGACCTGGTAGGTGCCGAACAGGTCGCGCAGGTAGGCCGGGACGGTGGCGAACCCGCCGCCGTAGAAGGAGATGATCAGTGCGGCGAGGGCGACGAAGAACGCCGTCGAGGCGTCCCCGAAGAGCGCGAGCAGGACGTAGGCGGCCATGCCGACGCCGAGATAACCCACGTAGGCGGGCTTGCGGCCGATGTAGTCCGAGGTCGAGGACCAGACGAACCGCCCGGCCATGTTGAACATCGACAGGAGCCCGACGAACCCGGCCGCCTCGGTCGCCGACACCGAGGTCGAGCCGCCGGAGCGGAAGAAGTCGCCGATCATCGGACCCGCCTGCTCCAGGATCCCGATTCCGGCGGTGACGTTGCAGAACAGCACCGTCCAGAGCAGCCAGAACTGCGGCGTCCTGATTGCGGACGCCGCCGAGACACCGCGCGGCGCGGCGGGCGCCCGGGAACGTTCCGCCGCGGGGGCGGCCCCTGCGGGCCGCCATCCCGGCGCCGGGACCCGCACGGTGAACACTCCGAACATCATCACCACGAAGTAGGCGAGGCCCAGCGTGACGAACAGCAGGGCGACGGCGGCGCCGGACGCGGGGTCGCCGCCCGGGTCGTACAGCGACAGCAGCCGGCGCGACAGCGGCGAGGCGACCAGCGCGCCCCCGCCGAAGCCCATGATGGCCATGCCGGTCGCCAGGCCCGGCCGGTCGGGGAACCATCTGATCAGGGTGGAGACCGGCGAGATGTAGCCGATGCCGAGGCCGATGCCGCCGATGACGCCGTAGCCGAGGTAGACCAGCCAGAGCTGCCCGGCGGCGATGCCGAGCGCCGCGACCAGGAAGCCCGACGCCCAGAAGCAGGCGGCGGTGAACATCGCCCGGCGCGGCCCGACGCGGTCGACCCACGTGCCCATGACCGCCGCGGACGCGCCGAGCATCACGATCGCGATGGAGAAGACGACGCCGACCGCGGTGAGGCCGACGTCGAAATGCGCGACGAGTGCGGTCTTGTAGACGCTGGTGGCGTACGCCTGCCCGATGCAGAGGTGAACGGCGAGCGCGGCAGGCGGGATCAGCCAGCGGTTGTAGCCCGGTTTCGCGACGGTGTGCCGCAGATCGAGGAAGGAGAGCGCCACAGCGGGCCTCCGGTTCGGGAGCGTATCCGGACAGCTGATGCACCCCCGACACCACGACCATAAACACAAACGTGCTACATGAAAACCCCTCAACACCACCAACCCGTCAACCGACCACAAGAAGCCCCCGGCAAGCGGCCCGCCCCACCCCAACAGCCGCGATCGCGTCCGAAGGCAGATTCGAGCTTGCGAGAATCTGATCGCGAGCGAGCCGCCAGGCGAGCCGAAGCGATCCCAGCGACCGCCGCGGCCCCCAACGACCGAGGGCCGCCAGGCCCGAAGGGGGGAGGCACTGCAGTAAACACAGCCGTACCCCACCACCCGACCCCACCACACCACCCGAACCACCACACCGACCGAACCACCACACCGACCGAACCCACGACCTCGACAACCTCAGCCCGCACCGCAACCCCGCGACAACCCCAACAGCCGCGATCGCGTCCGAAGGCAGATTCAAGCGAAGCAAGAATCTGATCGCGCAGCGAGCCGCAAGGCGAGCCGGAGCGATGCCAGCGATCGCCCGCTTTTATCGACGATGGAGGGCCGCCAGGCCCGAAGGAGGAGAAAAAAGCAAATGAAAAGAGGCCGTCCCGGTTATGACCAGGCGACCGTGTTGCGCCGGGCCATCGAGCTTTTCAATCGGAAGGGCTACGAGGGGTCCAGTATGGGTGACCTCGCGGAGGAGCTCGGGTTCAGCAAGTCGGCGATCTACCATCACGTGCCGGGCAAGACGTATCTGCTCGCGCTGGCGCTCGACGAGGCGCTCGACGAGTTGACGGCGGTGATCCGCGAGGCGCAGGACGAGTCGAGGGGCAGCGCGTACGAGCGGCTGCGGTCGGTGGTGCGGGAGAGCGTGCGGGTGCTGGTGGCCCACCAGCCGGCGGTGACGCTGCTGCTGCGGGTGCGCGGCAACAGCGAGGTGGAGCTGGCGGCGCTCCAGCGGCGGCGGTGGATCGATGCGAAGCTGGCGGAGCTGGTGCGGGCGGCGGCCGCGGAGGGGGCGGTGCGCGGCGACGTGCCGCCGGAGCTGGTGAGCCGGCTGCTGTTCGGGATGGTCAACTCGCTGGTCGAGTGGTACCGGCCGGGCGGCGAGGTGAGCGCGGACGCCCTGTCGGACGCCATCACCGCGATCGCGTTCGACGGTCTGGCGGCGCGGCCGTCCTGAGCCGGGGCGGCTCAGGCGTCGAAGTCGACGGTGACGGCGGCGCTGACCGGGTGGGACTGGCAGGTGAGCACGAACCCGGCGGCGACCTCGGCGGGTTCCAGGGCGTAGTTGCGGACCATGTCGACCTCGCCCTCGGTGACCCGGGCGCGGCAGGTGCCGCAGACGCCGCCCTTGCAGGCGAACGGCAGGTCGGCGCGGGTGGCCTGGGCGGCGTCCAGGACGCGCTGGTCGCGCGGCATCGGCGCGGTGCTCGACCGGCCGTCCAGGACGACGGTGACCTCGCTGGTCTCGCCGGTGACGGTCGGGCCGTCACGGCGCACCTCGGGGGGCGGCTCGTCGACGTAGAACAGCTCGACGTGCACCTTCTCGCGGGGGACGCCGAATTCGGCGAGGACGTCGCGGGCGCCGGTGACCATGGTCAGCGGGCCGCACAGCCAGACGTGGTCGACGTCGTCGACGGGCGTCACGGCGCTGATCAGGCGGCGCAGGCGGTCGGCGTCGAGGCGGCCGGAGAACAGCTCGACGTCGCGGGGCTCGCGGCTCAGCACGTGGACGAGCTGGAACCGCGGGCCGTAGCGGTTCTTCAGGTCGCCGAGCTCCTCGGCGAACATCACCGTCCCGCTCGTGCGGTTTCCGTACAGCAGCCGCACGTGGGTGTCCGGGTGGGCGAGCACGGTGGCGGCGATCGAGATCATCGGGGTGATGCCGGAGCCCGCCGCGATCAGCAGGTGCCGGCCGGGCTCGGCGGGGTCGGCCCGCAGGCTGCCGGACGGGACCTGGACGTCGATCTCGGTGCCCGGGCGGACCTCCCGCACGAGCCAGGAGGAGAACATGCCTTCGGGGATCTCGCGGACGCCGATCCGGGGCCGGGCGCCCGCGGGCGCGCAGATCGAGTAGGACCGGCGGTGCTCCCGCCCGTCGATCACCCTGCGCAGCGTGAGGCTCTGGCCGGCCGCGAACGCGTAGTCGCCGGCGAGTTCGGGCGGGACGTCGAACGTCACCGCCGCGGAGTCGTCGGTCAGCCGGTCGACCGCGGCGACCCTCAGTGGGTGGAACGTCGCAGGCGCCACCGCTAGATCTCCTTCACGTGCTCGAACGGTTCAAGGCAGCCGGTGCAGCGGTACAGCGCCTTGCAGGAGGTGGAGCCGAACTCCGAGGTCAGCTCGACCGACGGCGACCCGCAGCGCGGGCAGCGCAGCCTCCGGCGGGTGGGCGCCAGGGTGAGCGCGACGGGCCCGGAGGGCGCCGGCGCCGGGCCGGGCGGCGAGATCCCGGCGGCGGCGAGGGCCGCGCGGCCCCGCTCGCTGATCCAGTCGCTGGACCAGGGCGGGGACAGCTCGATCTCGACGCGCACGTCGGCGTATCCGGCGTCGGTGAGCCGGTGCACCAGGTCGTCGCGCATCGTGGCGAGCGCGGGGCAGCCCGAGTACGTCGGGGTGATCGCCACGGTGACGGCGGAGCCGTGCTCCTCGACGCGGCGCAGCACGCCGAGGTCCTCCAGGGTCAGCATCGGCATCTCCGGGTCCCGGACGGACGCGGCGACGGCGCGGGCGGTGCTGTCGTGCGCGGTTCCGGGCACGGCGGTCACCACCTTCCCAGCGGGTGGGCGCGGGCGACGACCTGCATCTCGGCCAGCATCAGGCCCAGCGCCTCGGTGTGGACGCCGTCGCGTCCGGCGCGCCCGCCGAGCAGGCCGGTCTGCGGCACCTCGGGCCGCTCGACGCCGCTCGCGGTGAAGACCTGCGCGAGGACGGCGCCGGCGTCGGCGGCGGTGGAGGCCGGGTCCACGGCGACGCCCGCCTCGGCGAGCGCCCGCTCTACCGGGTGGGTGCGGAACAGCTCGTCGTGGTGGCGCCACACCTCGTCGAGCCCGGCGAGGACGCGTCGCCGCGACTCCTCGGTGCCCTGGGCGAGGGTGAGGAACCACCGGCCCGCGAAGTCGCGGTGGTAGGCCAGTTCCTTGGCCCCCTTGGCCGCGACGGCGGCGAGGACGGCGTCGCGGCTGCCGGTGAGCCGCTCGAACAGGGCCAGCCGGGCGGTCGCGAACACGAGGACGCGGGCCATGGTGTGCCCGAAGTCGCCGTTCGGCAGTTCGGCGAGACGCACGTTGCGGTAGGCGTCCGCGTCCCGGAAGAACGCCAGCGCGTCCTCGGCCGGGACCGGCGAGCCCTCCGGCAGCGCCGGGACGACCGAAGGGTCGGCGGTGGCGGCGCGGGCGAGCAGCAGCCGCGCCTGGCCGAGCAGGTCCAGCGCGATGTTGGCGAGGGCGATGTCCTCTTCGAGGTCGGGCGCGTTGCTGCACCACTCCGACAGCCGGTGCGACAGGACGAGGGCGTCGTCGGCGAGCATCAGGCAGTACGTCGCGAGCGCGTGCGGGTCGACGCCGTCGGGGACGGTCGTGTCGACGCCGGCCAGCGGGTCCTCGAAGTCGGTGCCGAACGCCCACTGGGAGCTGTCGCCGTCCAGGAGCCCGTCGTACACCGAGCCGTGCTGACTTTCCATGGCGGCCTTCACATGTGGGGGACGTTCTCGGGGATCTCGTAGAACGTCGGGTGCCGGTAGACCTTGTCGCCGCTGGGGGCGAACAGCGGGTCCTTCTCGTCCGGGCTGGAGGCGGTGATCGCGTCCGACCGCACCACCCAGATGCTGACGCCCTCGTTGCGGCGCGTGTACACGTCGCGCGCGTGCCGGACGGCCATCTCGTCGTCGGGAGCGTGCAGCGACCCGACGTGCACGTGGTTGAGGCCGCGCTTGCCGCGCACGAACACCTCGTAGAGCGGCCATTCGCTCATGCCCCGGCTCCTTCCTCGCGCCCTGCTTCGTTGCCCCCGGCTTCCTCGCTTCGGGCCGCCTGCCCGCGCGCGAAGGCGGTCGCGGCCTCGCGGACCCAGGCGCCGTCCTCGTGGGCCCGGCGGCGATGCGCCAGCCGCTGGGCGTTGCAGGGGCCCTCGCCCCTGATGACGGCCGAGAGCTCCGACCAGTCCGGCTCGCCGAAGTCGTGGGCCTGGCGTTCCTCGTTCCAGCGCAGGTCCGGGTCCGGGAGCGTGACGCCGAGGGCCTCGGCCTGCGGGACGGTCATGTCGACGAAGCGCTGGCGCAGCTCGTCGTTGCCGTTGCGCTTGATGCCCCATGCCAGGGACCGCTCGGAGTTCGGCGAGTTCGCGTCGGGCGGGCCGAACATCATCAGCGAGGGCCACCAGAACCGGTCCACCGACTCCTGCACCATCCGGCGCTGCTCGGCGGTGCCGCGCATCATCGTCATCAGCAGCTCGTAGCCCTGCCGCTGGTGGAACGACTCCTCCTTGCAGATGCGGATCATCGCGCGGCCGTAGGGGCCGTAGGACGTCCGGCACAGCGGGACCTGGTTGCAGATCGCCGCGCCGTCCACCAGCCATCCGATCGTGCCGACGTCGGCGTAGGAGAGCGTGGGGTAGTTGAAGATCGAGGAGTACTTCTGCCGGCCGGTGAGGAGCATCTCGGTCAGCTCGGCGCGGGACACGCCGAGGGTCTCGCACGCCGAGTACAGGTACAGGCCGTGCCCGGCCTCGTCCTGGACCTTGGCCAGCAGGATCGACCTGCGGCGCAGCGAGGGCGCCCGGGTGATCCAGTTGCCCTCCGGCTGCATCCCGATGATCTCCGAGTGCGCGTGCTGGGCGATCTGCCGGACCAGCGTCCTGCGGTAGGCCTCGGGCATCCAGTCGCGCGGCTCGATCCGGTCGTTGCGCGCGATCGTCGCCTCGAACTGCTCGGCGGGCGCCGGCTGGGGCGCGGCCTGCGGCGTCGTCATGGGCTCCTCCCGCTGGGGACCCGGCTGGACTCGGCCTATTTACTGACCGAGCGGTCTGTATTCAGAGTGACACAGGCCGCGCGAGCGTGCAAGAACGGAGGAACGCCCTGCTCGCGGGCTCACCGAAGCCTCAGTCGTCCCAGGTCTCCCACTGCGCTCCCCTGCCCCGCGCCTCGTCGAAGACCAGCCAGGTGCGGGTCGCCCGGACGCCGGGGATGTCCTGGATGCGCTCCAGCACCACGTGCCGGAGCGCCTCGTTGTCCGGAGCCCTGACCAGGGCCAGGACGTCGTAGTCGCCGCCGACCATCGCGAAGTGCTCGACGTAGGGGGTGTCCTGGAGCCGGGCGGAGACCGAGCGCCAGGAGTTCTGCTCGATCGTGACCGAGACGTACGCGCTGGTGCCGAGGCCGGCCTTGTGCGGGGCGAGCTCGGCGGTGAAGCCGGTGATGACGCCCTCGTCCATCAGGCGGGTGAGCCGCGCGTAGGCGTTGGCGCGCGAGACGTGCACGCGCTCGGCCAGCGCCCGTACCGAGAGCCGGCCGTCGCGCAGCAGCTCGACGATGATCGCGCGGTCCACGGCGTCCAACCGTGCGGCAGAACGTCCGGGCCGGACGCCCTCAGTGCCCGCATCGGATGACATTTAGTGCCCCCAAAGCCACTGAACGAGCCATCTGTCGCTCATTGTGCCCCATGTCTTGAGCAGATCGTCGTCCGAGCGGACGATCGAACCGACAACCGTCCACGGGAAGGGAGCGGCGCCATGTCCATGCGGACACCTCATCAGGAGGTCGAGGGCCTTCTCCCCTCCGCCGTCCCGGTGCGCTTCGTCGCCGAGGACGGGACGGACGCCGGACGCCCGGCCGGATACCGTGCTCCGGAGGACGGGGCGCTGGTCGAGGCCTACCGCCGGATGGTGCTGGGCCGCCGGTTCGACCGGCAGGCCACCGCGCTGACCAAGCAGGGCCGGCTGGCGGTCTACCCGTCCAGCCGCGGGCAGGAGGCCTGCCAGATCGCCGGGGTGCTCGCGCTGCGCGAGGACGACTGGCTGTTCCCGACCTACCGCGACTCGGTGGCGCTGGTCGCCCGCGGCATGGACCCCGTCGAGGTGCTCACGCTCCTGCGCGGCGGCTGGCACTGCGGCTACGACCCGGCGGCCACGCGCGTCGCGCCCCAGTGCACGCCGCTGGCCACCCAGACGATCCACGCCGTGGGCATGGCCGACGCGATGCGCCGCAAGGGCGAGGACGGCGTGGTGATGGCGTTCGTCGGCGACGGCGGGACCAGCGAGGGCGACTTCCACGAGGCGCTCAACTACGCCGGGGTCCTGCGCGCGCCCGTGGTCTTCTTCGTCCAGAACAACAAGTACGCGATCTCGGTGCCGCTGGCCAAGCAGACCGCCGCGCCCGCGCTGGCCTACAAGGGGATCGGCTACGGCATCCGGTCCGAGCAGGTCGACGGCAACGACCTCGTCGCGGTCCTGTCGGTCCTGACCGCCGCGACCGAGCACGCCCGCTCCGGGAACGGCCCGTTCCTGGTCGAGGCGCACACCTACCGCATGGACTCCCACACCAACGCCGACGACGCCTCCCGGTACCGCGAGGACGAGGAGGTCGCGCGGTGGGAGGCGGCCGACCCCCTCGCGCGGCTGGAGACCCACCTGCGGGGGCGGGGACTGCTCTCGGAGGAGGACGTCGCGTCGGCGCAGGAGGCCGCCGAGGAGTACGCGGCCCGCCTGCGCGACCGGATGGCCGCCGACCCGGAGACCGACCCGTTCGAGCTGTTCGACCACGTCTTCGCCGAACCCACGCCGCAGCTGCGCGAGCAGCGCGCCCTGCTGGCGTCCGAAATGCTCCCCGGGGAGGACTGACATGCCCGCGACGACGATGGCGCAGGCGCTGAACGCCGCGCTCCGGGACGCGCTGACCGAGGACGAGCGGGTGCTGGTCTTCGGCGAGGACGTGGGACCCCTCGGCGGGGTCTTCCGCATCACCGACGGGCTGACCCGGGACTTCGGCGAGGACCGCTGCTTCGACACCCCGCTGGCCGAGGCGGGGATCGTCGGCCTGGCCGTGGGCATGGCGATGGGCGGCTTCCGCCCCGTGGTGGAGATGCAGTTCGACGCCTTCGCCTACCCGGCCTTCGAGCAGATCGCCTCGCACGTGGCCAAGTTCCGCAACCGCACCCGCGGCCGCGTGTCGCTGCCGATGGTGATCCGCATCCCCTACGCGGGAGGGATCGGCGGCGTCGAGCACCACTGCGACTCCAGCGAGGCCTACTACGCCCACACGCCGGGACTGAAGGTCGTCACGCCCGCCACCGCCGACGACGCGTACTGGCTGCTGCGCGACGCCGTCACCGACCCCGACCCGGTCATCTTCATGGAGCCGAAGCGGCTGTACTGGGCCAAGGGCGACGTCACCCGCGAGAACCGGCGCGCCGCCGGGTTCGGGCGGGCCGCGGTGCGCCGCGAGGGGCGGGACGCGACGCTGGTCGCCTACGGGCCGAGCGTCCCGGTGGCGCTGGAGGCCGCCGAGGCCGCCGCGCGGGAGGGACGCGACCTGGAGGTGGTGGACCTGCGCACCATCGTCCCGTTCGACGACGGCACCGTCGCCGCCTCGGTGCGCAAGACGGGCCGGTGCGTGGTCGTCCAGGAGGCCCAGGGCTTCGCGGGCGTGGGGGCGGAGATCGCGGCCCGCGTGCAGGAGCGCTGCTTCCATTCGCTGGCCGCGCCGGTGCTGCGGGTCTCCGGGTTCGACATCCCCTACCCGCCGCCGAAGCTGGAGCACGCGCACCTGCCGGACGCCGACCGCGTCCTGGACGCCGTCGACCGGCTCCAGTTCGACGACGCCCCCGACGTCCTGCACCTGGACAGGGAGGCGTCGTGACCGCCGCCACCCGGCAGGTGTTCCGCCTGCCCGACCTCGGCGAGGGCCTGACCGAGGCCGAGATCGTCGAATGGAAGGTCGCCGCGGGCGACACCGTCGAGGTCGACCAGGTCGTGGTGGAGGTCGAGACCGCCAAGGCGGCGGTGGAGGTCCCCGTCCCCTACGCGGGGACCGTCCTGAGGCTGCACGCGGAGGCGGGCGCGATCCTCGCGGTCGGCGAGCCGCTCATCGAGGTCGGCCCCGCCGGCGCCGCGACCGGACCCGCGCCCGTCGCGGACGTGCATCCGGAGGCGGCCCGCTACCGCGAGGAGGAGCAGGCCGGATCCGGCAACGTCCTGATCGGCTACGGCACCGGGCACGGGCCGGGCCGGCGCGGACGCCGCCGCGCCGGCGGCCCGAAGGCCCCGGCGGTGGCCCCCGCTCCGGTGGCCCCCGCTCCGGTGGCCCCCGCTCCGGCGCCCCGCCGCGCGGAAGCCCCCCGCGTGATCTCCCCGCTCGTCCGCAGGATCGCGCGCGAGCACGGCCTCGACCTCGCCGCCGTCACCCCCACCGGGCCGCGCGGCGTGATCCTGCGGCGGGACGTCGAACAGGCCGTCGCCTCCGCGGGCACGGCCGCCGAGACGGCCGGCGCCCCGGTCGCCGCGACGCCGGCACCGGCCCGTCCGATGCCCGAGCGGATCCCGCTGCGCGGGATCCGCCGGGCGGTGGCCGACAAGCTCACCCGCAGCCGCACCGAGATCCCGGACGCGACGACCTGGGTGGACGCCGACGCGACCGCCCTGGTCGAGGCCAGGGACGCGCTGCGGAGGTCCCGCCCCGAACTCGGCATCGGGCTGCTGGCCCTGCTGGCCCGCATCTGCGTGGCCGCTCTGCGGGAGTTCCCCGAACTGAACTCCTCGGTCGACGCCGACCGGCAGGAGATCGTCCGGTACGGGCATGTCAACCTCGGTTTCGCCGCGCAGACCGACCGCGGCCTCGTCGTGCCGGTCGTGCGGGACGCGCACCTGATGACGACCGCGCAGATCGCCGCGGAGCTGGCAGGGCTCACCGGGCTCGCGCGCTCGGGCGGGCTGCCGCCCGAGGCGCTGACGGGCGGCACGTTCACCCTCAACAACTACGGCGTGTTCGGCGTGGACGGCTCCACCCCGATCATCAACCATCCCGAGGCGGCGCTGGTCGGCGTCGGCCGGATCATCGACCGCCCCTGGGTGGTGGACGGCACGGTCGTGCCGCGCAAGATGACCCAGCTCTCCCTGACGTTCGACCACCGGGTCTGCGACGGCGGCGCGGCGGGCGGGTTCCTGCGGTTCGTCGCCGACTGCGTGGAGAACCCCGCCGTCCTGCTCACGAACCTGTGACGGCAGGGGCCGGGTTCGGCGGTCAGAGGCCCCGGACGGCGGCGACGGTGAAGGGGATCTCCGGAGTGCCGTCGCCGAGCGGACCGCCCTTGTCGAACTGCGAGCGGACCACGTAGAGCGTCCCGTGGCGGCGGACGAGCGTCGTCGGGACCTGGAGGGACGGGTCCACCAGCGTGCGCTCCAGGCGGGCCCGCGTCCCGTCGGGCGCGACACGCCAGCGGGTGAGGGCGTTGTCGATGTTGTCGGCCGTCCAGAGGCGCCCGTCCTGGAGTTCGAGGCCGTCCGCGTTGTGCATGTCGCCGCCGCTCAGAGCGACCTTGCGGATGGCACCGGTGGCGAGGTCCAGCCGGTAGAGGTCGCCGCCGAGCATGTCGTCGGTCAGCAGGAACCGCCCCGTGGGGTCGGCGACGATCCCGTTCAGGGTGAAATCGCCCGGCTTATGCGGTTCAAGAAGGCCGCCCAGGTCGAACCGGGGCGACAGCGTGCCGATCCCGCCCCGGGCCGCGTCCAGATCGCGCGGCGTGACCCGGTAGACGACGGCGCGGGAGCTGTCGGTCAGGTAGACGCCGCCGTCGGGTGCGACGGCGAGGTCGTTGACGAACCGGGCGCCGGCGCCGGGGACGACGAACCGCGCCAGCAGGGCGCGGCTCCGGACGTCGTAGACCGCGACGCCGGACGAGGAGTCGATCACCCACAGCCGTCCGGCCCGGTCGGTCTTCAGACCGTTGGCGGTGTGGCGGCCGTCGGCGCCCGCGGGCAGGAACACCTCGGCCGTGCGGTGGCCCGGACGCATGCGGTAGACCGTGCCGTCCTCGAAGGACCCGGCGTACATCGTGCCCGTGCGCGGGTCCGCGGCGATGCCCTCGGGGTACACGCGGTCGCCCGGCAGGACGTAGGCCGTGGAGATCCGCGACGCGGCCGCCGGGGCCGCGGCGGCGCCGGCGGGCGGGCCGGCCGCCGTGGACGCGGACGCGGCGGAGACGGCGAGAGCGGCGGCGGCGAGGCCCGCCACGGCCGCCGTGGTGGAGCGCTGGATGCGCGACATGACATCTCCGTTCGAGTTACATCATTAGTACGCACACATACGATAGTTAGAACCCTAATACTCGTCAACGGTCTTCTCTTCAAAGGCTCGATACCATGCGGAGATGACCTCGTTGCCCGTCCCGGAGCGGCTCGGCTCGCACCTCAAGCGCGCCGAGCAGGCGCTCAACGGCGCCAAGCAGGCGGCACTGAAGCCGAGCGGGCTCACGGTCCCGCAGTACTCGGCCCTGCTCCACCTCGACGACAACCCGGGCATGTCGGCCGCCGCACTGGCCCGGGCGTGCGCGGTCACCCCGCCGACGATGAACACCGTCCTGAAGAACCTCCAGGAGCGCGGGCTGATCGAGCGCACCCCGCACCAGTGGCACCGCAACATCCTGGAGACCCGGCTCACCGCCGAGGGCGCGGCCGTCCTGGAGAGCGCCGACGCCCGCGCGGTCAAGGTCGAGCGCGGGCTCGCCGCCGAGTTCACCGACGCCGAACGGCGGACGCTGGTCGACCTGCTCGGCCGGTGCGTCGGCTTCCTGGAAGCCGCCCGGTCCGCGCCCGGCGGCTGAGACACTCCCTACGGAACGGGACGAACGCCGCGAGCACCGGAGGAGCCATGGGCGACGGGGTCCAGCACGACAGGTCGGGCCAGCTCAAGCAGATCGAGAGCGGGCTGCTGCCCGGCGAGCAGATCATCGCCGTCTACGACGCGGTCGGCGCCGGCACCGGGTTCATCGGGCTCACCGACCGCAGGGTGATCATCCAGGACCGCAGTTTCGCCGGCAAGAAGTACGCGATCACCAGCGTGCCCTACTCCAGGGTCACCTCGGTGAGCGTGGTCAGCAACAAGTCGTGGGCCGGGTCCTACTTCTCCACCGGCTCCATCGCGATCAACGTCGGCACGCACACCTACGAGGTCGAGTTCCGCGGCGCCGACAAGAGCCACCACGTGCACAACGTGATCCTGCAGTACATCTCCGGCTGACCGGCGCCCCGGCGCCTTCGGCCGCGTCAGACGACGACGGCGGCGGTGGAGCCCGCGCGGTCCTTGGTGACGCGGAGCTGGGCGGGGATGCGGGCGCGCAGCTCGGCGACGTGGCTGACGATGCCGACCGCCCGGCCGCCGTCGCGCAGGCCGTCCAGGACGTCCATGACCTCGTCGAGGGTCTCCTCGTCGAGGGTGCCGAATCCCTCGTCGACGAACAGCGTGCCGATCTCGGTGCCGCCCGCCTCGGCGGTGACGACGTCGGCGAGGCCGAGGGCCAGCGCCAGCGAGGTGATGAACGACTCGCCGCCCGACAGGGTGACCGGGTCGCGCATCAGGCCCGTCCAGGAGTCGGCGACGCGCAGGCCGAGGCCCCCGGCGCCCTTGGTGCGGTCGCCCGCCGCCTTGTCGGTGGTGTGGACGAGGGCGTAGCGGCCCCCGGACATGCGGTGCAGCCGCTCGTTCGCGGCGGCGACGACCTGTTCGAGGCGGGCGGCCAGCACGTACGCCGACAGCGACATGGCGTGCCGGTTCGCGGCGTGCTTGCCCGAGGCGAGCCCGGCCACGCGCTCGGCGACCTCGTGCCGCCCGGCGGCGGGTCGCCACGCGCCGACGGCGGCGGCGAGGTCCATGCGCAGCTCGGCGAGGCGCTCGCAGCGGTGCCGCGCGCGGTCGGCGGCGTTCGCGGCCCCGGTGTGCGCCGCGTCCGCCGCGGCCACCGCCGCCTCCAGGGCGGGCAGGTCGGGCGCGGGCGCGGCGGCGGCCGCGACCAGCTCCGGGTCGCCGAGCAGGGCGCGGACCTCGGCCTCCTCGTCGTCGAGCCTGCGGATCCGGTCGCGCAGGACGCCCTGGTCCTCGTCCGGCAGCGCGGCTTCGAGGACCTCCTCCGGCGTCCGGAACCCCTGCTCCTCGGCCTCCTGCGCGGCCTTGGCGCGGGCGGCGGCCAGCTCCTCGTCGGCGCGCCCGTACGCGCGGGCCGCCTCGACCGCCGCGGCGAGCGCGTCGGCCTCCCCGGCGAGCCTGGCGATGCGGGCCTCCAGCGTCGGGTCGCCGCCGCGCGCCTCGTCCAGCTCGGCGGACAGGCGGGTCTGCTCGGCGGCCAGTTCCCGGTCGTGGGTGCGGTTCTCGGTGAGGGCGCGGCCGGTCTCCTCCCGCGCGGAGCGGACCTGGTCGAGCTCCTGCTCGTGCCGGTGGAGCGCGGCCTCCAGCCGTTCGGCCTCCGCCGCGCGGGCCTCCGCGGCCGCCAGCGCCGTCTCCGCCTCGGCGAGCTCGGCGGCGAGGGCGTCCGCGTCGGCCTCCCCGGCGATCTCCAGCAGCTTGTCGCGCTCGGTGCGCAGCTCCCCGGCCGCGGTCCCGGCCCGCTCCCGGACGTCCTGGGCCTCGTCGGCCTCGGCCTGCGCCCCCTCCACCTGCTCCTCGGTCGGGATCAGCGCGAGCGAGGCCACCGGGGCCGGGTGCTCGGTGGAGCCGCAGACCCGGCAGGGCTCGCCGTCCGCGAGCTCCTCGGCGAGGACGGCGGCCATGCCGTCCAGCCGCGCCTGCCGGAGGTCGAGGACGTGCTGCCGGGCGTCCTGGGCCGCGTCGACCGCCGTCCGGTACCCGGCCTCCGCCTCGGCGAGCCGTTGCTCCACCTGGTCGCGGCGCTGCGCCGCGTCGAGGCGGCGCCCGGCGTCCCGGACGGCGGCCGCGGCGCCGGAGCGTCCGGCGGCGGCGATCCTGGCCTCGTCCAGCTCGGCGCGGCGCCCCTCGACGAGCGCGGGAAGTTCGGCGAGCGCGGCGCGGATCCGCGCGTCCTCCGGCTCCAGCCGCAGCAGTTCCGCGGCCAGCGCCTCCCGCTCGCGGCCGATCCGCCGGAGCCGGGCGGCGGCGGCCCTGCGGCCCTCCAGCGCCGCGACCTCGTCGCGGCGGTCGCGCTCGGCCTTGGCGAGGACGTCCTGCGGCGCCTTCGGCGGCAGCAGGGCGGCGGCCCGGGCCCGGGTCTCCTCGGCCCAGCGGCGGGCGCGGCTCGCCTCCCCGTACCGGGCCTGGACATCCCTGACCAGCGGGACGACCCGGTCGGCGCGGGCGGCGGCGTCCAGCCGCGAGGCCAGCCCCGACTTCTCCTCCGCGCGCTCGGCCAGCGCGTCGCGCCTGGCGAGCGCCTCGGCGTGGCGGCGCCGCCGGTCGGCGAGCGCCCGCGCGTCCTGCAGTTCCTCGCGGGCCGCGCCCAGCGCCGACGCCACGCCCGCGCGCAGCTCCTCGACGACGGCGCGGACGTCCTCCTGACCGCCCGCCAGCTCGGCGGCCCACGCGGGCAGCGCCTCCACCTCGGCGAACGGCTCCACGGCCGGCTCCCCGCGACGCGGCGCCGGGACGGCCGGGCGAGGCGCGCGCGGCGGGGCGGCGCCGGTCGTCTCGCAGATCCGGTCAGCGATCGAGACCGCCCGCGCCCCGAGCTCGGCGGCCTCCCGGCCGGTCGCGGCACGCCGCTCGGCGAGCCACTTCTCGACCTGCGCGAACACCTCGGCGGCGAACAGCCGCTCCAGCACCTTGCGCCGGTCGTCGACGCCGGCGCGCAGGAACCCGGCGAACTCCCCCTGCGGCAGCATCGCCACCTGGCAGAACTGGGTCGCGTCCATCCCGAGCATCTGCGACACGAGGTCGCCAGCCTCGTCCAGCCGGGTGCTGAGCCCGACCCACGAGCCGTGCTCGAACTCCTCGAGGACGACCTTGGCGTGCTCGGTCGTCGTCCCGGACCCGCGCAGCTTCGGCCGCTCCCAGGCGGGCGAGCGCGTGACGCGAAGCCGGCGGCCCCGGATGGTCGTCTCCAGCACCACGCGCGGCCCGGCGCCAGGCGGCGCGTGGTCGCTGCGCAGCCCCTTCACCGCCTTGCGGACGCCGGGCACCTGCCCGTAGAGCGCGAAGCACACCGCGTCGAGGATGCTCGTCTTGCCCGCGCCCGTCCGGCCCTGGATGAGGAACAGCCCGGCGTCGGACAGCGCGTCGAAGTCGATGACCTCCGTCCCCGAGAAGGGCCCGAACGCCGCGATCTCCAGCCGGTGCAGCCTCACGCCATGGCCTCCTTCCGGCGGAAGGCCTCGAAGGCCTCGTGGAGCAGGGCGCGTTCGGCGCCGGTGGCCGGCCCGTCGGTGACCTCGGCGACGAAGTCGCCCGCGATGTCGAGGGCGGAGCGCTCGCGGACGCGCTCGGACCAGGTGCGGCCGCCGTCCGCGCCGCCGCCCTCGGGCTCGAAGCCGAGGACGAGCGTGTGCGGGAAGCGGCGGCGCAGCCGCTCCATCGCGGCGGACGGGCGGCGCGCGTCGGTGAGCGTGATCTGGAGCCAGCGGTCCTCGACCTCGTCGAAAGACGGGTCGGAGAGCAGGTCGTCGATGCGGCCGCGGACCCGGGCCAGGCGCCGCGGGACGGGGGCCTCCACGAACTCCGCCGCGACGCCGTCGGCGCGCAGGTCGATCAGCCACGAGCCCTTGACGTGCCTCTCCTCGGAGAAGGAGTACGCGAGCGGCGAGCCCGAGTAGCGGACGCGTTCGCCGATGCGCCAGGCGCCGTGCAGGTGGCCGAGCGCCGCGTAGTCGACGCCGTCGAACACCGACGCCGACACCTGCGAGGAGCCGCCGACCGAGATGTCGCGCTCGCTCTCGCTGGACTCGCCGCCGGTGACGAACGCGTGCGCGAGCACGACCGAGAGCCGGTCGTGGCGCGCGGCGTCGTCGCGGACGCGGCGCATGGCCTCGGTGAGCGCGGCGGCGTGGCTGCGCTCGTCCAGCTCCCACGGGTGGCGGACGAGCTCGGGCTCCAGGTAGGGGACGCCGTAGATCGCGGCGTCGCCCACGACGACGGGCTCCCCCACGGTCGCGAAGTCGGTGCGGACGTGCACGCCGGCGGCGTCCATCAGCGCCGACCCGAACCCGAGGCGGCGCGCGGAGTCGTGGTTGCCCGCGATGAGCACGACCCGGGTGTGGGCGGCGAGCCGCTCCAGGGCCTCGTTGCACAGCCGGACGGCGTCGACGGCGGGCAGGGCCCGGTCGTAGACGTCCCCGGAGACCAGCACGCACTCGACCCGCTCCGCCGCGACGGTCTCGACCAGGTGGTCGACGAACGCCGCCTGCGCGGCCAGCAGGTCCTCGCGGTGGAACGATCTGCCGAGATGCCAGTCGGAGGTGTGCAGGATTCGCATGTCGCAGCAACCATAGGCACCCCCTCCGACACATCCGGCGCAGAAACGCCGAGTCGCCTCAAACGATCTGCGCGAGCGATGCGATCAAGGACGCGGCGCTCCCGTAGGGTGTCGGCGTGAGCGACCGTCCCTATGTGCTGCTGAGCTGCGCGATGTCCGCCGACGGCTACATCGACGACGCGACTCCGGAGCGGCTGCGGCTGTCCAGCACGGCGGACTGGGACCGGGTCGACGCGGTGCGCGCCGGCTGTGACGCGATCCTCGTCGGCGCGGGCACCGTCCGGGCGGACGACCCGCGGCTGCTCGTCCGGTCGGCGGCGCGGCGGGAGCAGCGGGTCGCGCGGGGGCTGCCGCCCGACCTCACCAAGGTGACGCTGACCTGGAGCGGCGACCTGGACCCCGGCGCGCGGTTCTTCACCACGGGCGGGTCCCCGAAGCTCGTGTACGCCCCGACCGGCACGGCGGGCGGGCTGGCGGCCCGGCTGGCCGGCCTCGCCGAGGTCGTGGACGCCGGCGACCCGCTCGCGCTGGGCGCGGTGCTCGGCGACCTCGCGTCCCGGGGCGTCCGGCGGCTGATGGTCGAGGGCGGCGGCGGGATCCACACGCTGTTCCTCACCGCCGACGCGGTGGACGAGCTGCAGCTCGTGGTGGCGCCGTTCTTCGTCGGCGACCCGTCCGCGCCGCGCTTCGTGCGGTCCGGGGTGTTCCCGCAGTCGCCGGCGCGCCCCATGCGGCTGGAGGAGTCCACCCGCATCGGCGATCTCGCCCTGCTGCGCTACCTGGTCGGCGGCGCGCGTGGATGACCTCGGCTGGCTGGCCCTGGCCTGCGACCTCGCGGCCCTGTGCCCGCCCTCGCGCACCGCGTTCTCGGTGGGCGCGGTCATCGTCGGGGTGGACGGGCGGGAGGTCGCGCGCGGCTTCTCCCGCGAGGACGACCCGCACGACCACGCCGAGGAGGCCGCGCTCGCCCGGACCGGCGGCGGCCTGGCCGGCGCGACCGTCTACAGCTCGCTCGAACCCTGCGGGCACCGCGCGTCGCGCCCCCGCACGTGCGCGGAGCTGATCGTCGCCTCGGGCGCCCGCCGCGTGGTGTTCGCCTGGCGCGAGCCGGCCCTGTTCGCCGCGGGCACGGGCGCGGAGATCCTCGCGGCCGCGGGCGTCGAGGCGGTCGAGCTGCCCGAGCTCGCCGGGCGCGCCCGCCGCCCGAACGCGCACCTGCTCTAGGAGAGGTCGGGGGCGGCGTGGGGGCGTCCCTTCAGCTCGTGGAAGCCGGCCGTCCCGGCGACGAGGAGCGTCCCGTCCCACAGCCGCCCGGCCTCCTCGCCGCGCGGGATCCGGGACAGCACCGGCCCGAAGAACGCCCGCTCGCCGACCGCGACGACGGGCGTGCCGACGTGCGGCCCGACCCGCGCGAGCCCTTCGGCGGTCGAGGCGCGGACCGCGTCGTCGTACCGGTCCTCCAGGGCCGCGGCGGCGAACTCCTCCGGCAGGCCGGCCTCGTCCAGCGCGTCGGGGATCGTCCGCGGCTCCATCTCCCCGCGATCGTGGACGCGGGTGCCGAACGCGGTGTAGAAGCGGCCGAGCGCCGCCTGCCCGGCCTCGCCGGCGACGGCGGCGCAGACCCGGGCGGGCAGCCACAGGTAGCCCTCGGGGTCGTTCTCGGGATCGTCGTCCCGGCCCTCGTTCAGCGCCGCCAGGCTCAGCAGGTGCCAGCGCGGCTCGACGGGCCGGACCCTCGCGGCCTCCAGCAGCCACCGCGACGTGATCCAGGTGTAGGGGCAGGAGGGGTCGAACCAGACGTCGGCGATCTCGGACATGGCCCCCGTTCTATCAAATGAGACTCCAGTCTCATCCCTCTTGCCAACGCCCCGGGACGTCATGCGATGCTGTGGCCAAGCAAGCATTCGGTTACCCGCGTCGGCCCTCGGGCAGGGGAGGCACAGCAGCATGCGCGAGCACGATCGGCTGTTCATCGGAGGCGAGTGGGCCGCACCGGCCGGGACCGACGTGATCGACGTCGTCTCCCCGCACACCGAGGAGGTCATCGGGCGGGTCCCCGAGGGCACCGAGGGCGACATCGACGCGGCCGTCGCGGCGGCCCGGCGCGCCTTCGACGAGGGCCCCTGGCCGCGGATGACCCCCGCCGAGCGCGCGGAGGTCGTCGGCCGGCTCTCGGCGATCTACGCCGAGCGGCAGCAGGAGATGGCCGACCTCGTGACCGCCGAGATGGGATCGCCCATCATGTTCTCGGTGTTCGGGCAGTCGGCCATCCCGCAGATGGTGCTGCAGTACTACGTGGACCTCGCCGCCTCCTACACCTGGGAGGAGGAGCGGCAGGGCATGCTGGGCCCGGTCACGGTCACCCAGGAGCCGGTCGGCGTCGTCGCGGCGATCGTCCCGTGGAACGTCCCGCAGTTCACGCTGATGCTCAAGCTCGCGCCCGCGCTCATCGCCGGCTGCACGGTCGTGGCCAAGCCCTCCCCCGAGACCCCCCTCGACTCCTACCTGCTCGCCGAGTGGATCCGCGAGGCGGGCATCCCCGAGGGCGTCGTCAACTTCGTCCCGGCCGGACGCGAGGTCGGCGCCTACCTCGTCGCGCACCCCGACGTCGACAAGGTGTCCTTCACCGGCTCCACCGCCGCCGGGCGCAAGATCGGCGCGGTCTGCGGCGAGCAGCTCAAGCGGGTCACCCTCGAACTCGGCGGCAAGTCCGCCGCGATCATCCTGGACGACGCGGACCTGGCCTCCACCATCGAGGGCTTCAAGCTCGCCTCGCTGATGAACAACGGCGAGGCGTGCGCCGCGCAGACCCGCATCCTGGCGTCCCGCCGCCGCTACGACGAGGTCGCCGACGCCCTCGCGACCATGGTGGGCGGCCTCGCCGTCGGCGACCCCGCCGACTACGGCTGCGAGATCGGCCCGCTGGTCGCCAGGCGGCAGCAGGAGCGCGTGGAGAACTACATCCGGATCGGCCAGGACGAGGGCGCCAAGCTGATCACCGGCGGGCTGAACCGCCCGCACGACCGCGGCTGGTACGTCGCGCCCACCGTCTTCGGCGACGTGGGCAACGACATGCGCATCGCCCGCGAGGAGATCTTCGGCCCCGTGCTGGTCCTCATCCCCTACGAGGACGAGGCCGACGCCATCAGGATCGCCAACGACAGCGACTACGGGCTCGGCGGCTCGGTCTGGACCTCCGACGTCGACCACGGCGTCGACGTCGCCCGCCGCATCCGCACCGGGAGCTGCGGCGTCAACATGTACACCCTCGACCCGAACACCCCGTTCGGCGGCTACAAGAACAGCGGCCTCGGCCGCGAGCTCGGCCCCGAGGGCCTGCACGCCTACCTGGAGCACAAGTCCATCCCCCACCCCGCCCCCGCGGGGTGACGCCCGCCGTTCCCGCGCGTCCCCCGGACGCTCGGGCACGGCCCGTCAGCACAGCGGGGTGACCGGCCAGCGGTGCCGGGCGCGGCAGGCGTGGACGGCCCCGGCGGACGGCGCGCCCGTCACCAGGAGGCGGACCCCCGCGACGGGGACGCTGCCGTGGTCGAAGGCGATGGCGCGGAGCTTGGCCGGCGTGACGACGGCGGCGGTGGCCCGGTGGTCGAGGATCGCTTCGAGCAGATCCTTCGCCTCGCGGCCGGGGACGCCCACGAGCGTGGCGCCCTGCATGAGACACAGGTCCACCAGCCCCATCCGGGTGAGCGCGGAAACGTCCTGGCCGCACAGGGCGAGCACGTCGCCGTCCGAGATGTCCAGCGTCCCGCACAGGCGGTGGAGGTCGGCGAGGCGGGCGGCGTGGGTGATGTCCTCCGGCGGGGCCGGCACGCGCAGCGCCGCGTCCCGGAGCGGGTCGGCCGGCCTGCCGGCCGGGGCGGCCCCGGGTTCCAGGAGCCGGCGGAACGGCGTGGCGCCGGGGACGTCCCCGAAGGCGAAGACCTGCCTGACGTACGAACGCTCCACGGCGGCCATCGACAGGGCCGCGGTCTCCTCGCCGGTCAGCAGGAAACGGGCGCCGGTGTCGTTCATCAGCGCCGCGAGCCCGGCGGGGGCGCCGCCGGGCGGGAGCAGGACCGGCACGGCCCCGGCGGCGGTGACCGTGTGGGCGGCGACGGCCAGTTCGCGGACGCCGGAGACGTGCACCGCACCGACGTCGCCGTGCCTGACCCCGTGGCGGCGCAGGCCGGCGGCGGCGGCCGGGACGGCCCGCGCGAAGTCCGCGTACCCGAGCCCGCCCGCGGGATCGACGAGGGCGGGGCGCTCCCCGTGCCGGGAGGCGGCGGCTCTCTTCGCGACGTCCCTGGCCGCCTCCAGCACCACGTCGGTGATCGTGGCGTCGTGGACCGGAGTGCTCGCCTCGGGCATGCCGCGAAGGTACGTCGCGCGCGTCCGGGGCCGCATCCGAAGAACGGTGTAGCCGTATGTGTACGTCATGGGCCGAAACCGGCGCGCTCCAGAAGCTGCCGGCGCCTGACCCGGCCGTCGGGCGTGCGGGGGATCTCGTCCACGACGTGCACCGCCGACACCTCCCGGGTCCTCGGCACGCGCCCGTTGACGTAGGCGAGGAGGTCGGCCTCGGACACCGGTTCGGCCAGCACGGCGAACGCGTGGGGCGCGAGCCCGAGATCGTGGTCGGGGGCGGGCGCCACGACGGCGTCCCCCACGGACGGATGCGCGGCCAGCACCGCCTCCGGGTCGCCGGGCGGTTCGCGGTGCGCGCCGCCGAGCCGTCCGAGGATGAAGACCCGCCCGTGCTCGTCGGCGAACGCCGAGTCCCCGGTGGGCAGCCACCGCACGGGCCCCGCGGCGTCCCGCGCCGCCGGGAGCCGCACGCACATCTCGCCCGGCTGGTAGGACGGCTGCACCGCCCCCGTGCGCGGGTCCACGACCTGCCACGCCACGCCCGGCAGGCCGCGCCCGACCGAGTCGAGCGTCCCCTCCTCGGCCGCGCGCAGGTTGAGGTGGGTGAACCCGCCGGCCTCGGCCAGCCCGTACGCCTGCCGCACCGGGCAGCCCAGCCGGGACGCGGCGGCGCGCGCCTCCTCCGCCGCGAGCGGTCCGCCGGCGACCACGACGGCGCGCAGCGCCCGCAGGTCGTAGCGGCAGACGGCGCGCTCGTGGGCGAGGGCCTCCAGGAGCTCCGGCGGCAGCACCGCGACGGTCACCCGGTGGTCCCGCAGCGCGCGGAGCAGGTCGTGGCGTCCCGCCCCGGAGAACGCGACGACGGTGGCGCCGAGCCGCAGCGCCGGGTTGAGCACCCCGTTCAGCCCGAGGACGGTGCTGAACGGCAGCGCGCTCAGCACCGTGTCCGCCCCGCCGAACATGGCCGACTCCGCGACCCTCAGCAGGCCCGCCACGACCTCCGCGTGCGTCAGCCGCACCGTCCGGGCGGGCCCCCTGCCGGTCCCCCGCGTGCACGCCAGCAGCGCGATGTCGCCGCAGGTGCGGACGCCGGCCGCGGGCAGGGCCTCGCCCGCGGGGGCCGCGGTGGCGAGCAGATCGGTGAGCGGGGGCAGGGCCGCCTCACCGGTGCGGGGGCCGTCGTCGCCGCGGGGGCCGTCGGTGATGACGGAGCGGGCACCGGTCTCTTCGAGGAGGCGGGACGTGTCCGAGGCGGTGAGGGGAAAGGGGACGGCGCCGGCCGCGATCACCGCGTGCAGGGCGACGGCGAGGTCCAGGGGCTCGCGCAGGCGCAGGCCGATCACGTCCCCCGGCGCCGCCCCGGCGCGCGCCAGGGCGGAGGCCGCGGTCTCGACCAGGGCGGAGAATCCCCCGTGGGACAGCGAGCGCCCGGAGGACGCGTCCAGCACCGCGGTCTTCCCGGGGTCGGGTGCCGCGCCGAAGACCGCGCGGGTCACCGTGACCGCCGGGTAGGCGGGGTCCGCACCTCTGGAGAGCATGGCGCCGACGCTAGGTCGGCGAGTCCGTCCGCGCATGCTCCGAAGTGCGCAACCACCGTCGTATTCGACGGGCGCCCGGGGAGCGTACGCGGTGTGTACACACCGCGGGGGTCAGGAATCCTCCGCGGGGATGTTGTCCACGGCCCAGGCGGCGATCTGGGCGCGGGAGGAGAAGCCGAGCTTGGTCAGGATGTTGGTGACGTGGCGGGCGACGGTGGCGGGGCTGATGACCAGCTCGTCGGCGATCCCGCGGTTGCTGAGTCCGCGGGAGACGAGGCGGGCGATCTCCCGTTCGCGGGCCGTCAGGCCGCTCGGCGGCGTGACCGGTTCGGCGACGTCCTTCACCGGGGCGTCCGAGACCGGCCGCCGGGGCGGCGGGACGGTCTCGGGGGCGCGGAGCGCGTGGGCGATCGCCTCGTCGGCGGGCATCGCGCGGCCCTCGCCCCAGTACTGGGCGACGAGGGGTTCCCCGATCCTGCGGCGGATCGGTTCGAGGGTGCGCTCGCGGCGGGCGCCGGCGCCGGGCTCGCGGCCGGTCGCCTCGCGCAGCGCGGACGCCGCGCCGGCGAGCCTCACCGCGCCGCGCGCGTCGCCCTCGGACGCGACCAGCTCGGCGAACGCGTCCAGGGCGCGGGCCATGTCCAGCCGGATGCCGGACGAGCGGCTCAGCGCGAGGCTCTCCGCGAGGGACGCGCGGGCCGAGGCCAGGTCGCCCCGGGCGAGCGCGACGCGGCCGAGCCCGGCGAGGGCCCTCGCCATCTCCGGCCGCGCGCCGATCTCGGTGAGGATCGGCAGGACCGCGGCGTAGTGGCCGCGGGCCGCGGCCGGGTCGCCGCGCAGCTCGGCGAGCCTGCCGAGGCCGATCATGGCGTGGGAGGCGCCCCACAGCTGGCCGATGTCCCGCATGACGGCCGCGGCCGTGTCGAGCCGCTCGCGGGCCTCGCGCAGGCGCGACTCCCGGATCAGCAGGTAGCCGCGGGCCGCGCACGCGTAGGCGCGGGTCCACTCCCGGCCGGGCCCGCGGACGAGGGCGTCGGCCTCGTCCAGGCGGCGGGCGGCGTCGGCGAAGCGGCCGGCGCGGGCGAGGCACTCGGCCCCGGTGATCAGCGCGGTCGCGGTCATGAACTCGTTCCCGGCCTCGCGGCAGAGGACGAGCGCCTCGTCGGCGTGCCGGGCGGCCTGGGCGAAGTCGCGGCCCCCCATGGCGAGCTGGGCGCGGCCGGCGAGCGCCGGGCCGAGGACGCGCGGGTCGAGACCGCGCCGGTCGGGATCGCGGGCGGCGGACAGGAAGCGGTCGGTCCGGTCGGCCCACTCGGCGACGCGGCCGCGCGCGATCCAGAAGGTCCGCAGCGCGGTGCACAGCCGCAGCCCCTCGGCGATGTCGCCGTGGTCGAGCGACCAGGTCAGCGCGGCCTCCACGTTGCCGAGCTCGGTGTCGTACCGGTGGAACAGCGCCACCCGGTCGGCCCAGGGCGCGGGCTCGACGCCGAGCCCGATCCGGCCGTCGCGTTCGGCGTCGGCGAGGACGGCGTCGCGGTGCCGCCCGCGGAACACCGCCTCCTCACCGGCGCCCGCGAGCCGCTCGGCCGCGTACTCGCGGATGCTGTCGAGCAGCCGGAACCGGACCTCCCCGCCCGCCTCCCCGGTCACCGTCGCGAGGGACTTGTCGACGAGGGCGGTGAGCGCGTCCAGGACGTCGTCGGCGGGCAGGGCGGCACCGGACGGGGCGGCACCGGACGGCGCGGGGTCGGCGCAGACGTGCTCGGCCTGCTCCAGCGTCCAGCCCGCGAAGACCGACAGGCGACGCAGGAGGACGCGCTCCGGCCCGTCCAGCAGCTCGTGGCTCCAGTCGATCGCGGCGCGCAGCGTCCGCTGCCGGGCGGGGGCGGTGCGGTCCCCGGCGCTGAGCAGCCGGAACCGGTCGGCGAGGCGGCGCGCGATCTGCTCGGCCGACAGCACCCGGACCCGGGCGGCGGCGAGCTCCACCGCCAGCGGCATCCCGTCGAGGGCCCGGGTGACCTCGTGCACGGCCTCGGACGCGGCGAAGCCGGGCCGCGCCGCCCTGGCGCGCTCCAGGAACAGCCGGACCGCCTCGCCCGGCTCCAGGGGCGGCACCCGCCACACGTTCTCCCCCGCCATCCGCAGCGGCTCCCGGCTGGTGGCGAGGATCCGCAGTCGCGGACAGCGGGCCAGCAGCAGGCCGGTGAGCTTCGCGCACTCCTCGACGACATGCTCGCAGTTGTCCAGGACGAGCAGGACCGCGGGCGCGCGCAGCGCGTCGGCGAGGGTCTCGGTGAGCGGCCGGCCGTCCTCCTCGGCCACGTCGAGGACCGCGGCGACGCGCCGCGCGACGGGCCCGGTCGTCCCGTCCGGGCGGACGTCGGCCAGTTCCACGAACCAGACGCCCCCGTCATGCGCGTCGGCCGCCCGGGGCCCGTCGAGGACCGCGTGCGCGACATGCAGCGCGAGCCGCGTCTTGCCGATCCCACCCGCCCCGCACAAGGTGACGGCGCGCATGCCCTCCAGCAGCCTGCCGAGGTCGGCGGCGTCGCGTTCGCGGCCGACGAAGGCGTTGGGCTCGGCGGGGAGGTTGGTCTTCACGGCTCTGTGAGTGTCGCATCGCGCTGCGTGATCCGCCACGGTTTCGCGGTCTCGGTCTGGGGAGCCGCGCGTCCGCCCCGGACCGGCGCCGCCCGGGTCCGGGTGAGGACCGCCCCGGGCCACGGGAGGTGGCCCGGGGGGCCGTCAGTCGTCGGTGAGGCCCAGGCTCTCGGCCTCCTTGGTCAGCTGCGCGGCGGCCGCCGAAGAGCCCGCCGCGTCGAGTTCGTGGGCGAGCTCCTCCAGTTCGCCGCCGCCCGCCATGAGGCCGGTGAGCTCCTCGCGGGTGATCTCCTCCTTGGTGTGGTATCCGATGCCGCGCCCCCGGTTGAGGATCAGGAAGCGGTCGCCGACCGGGTAGGCGTGGTGCGGGTTGTGGGTGATGAAGACGACCGCGAGGCCCCGTTCCCGCGCCTGCACGATGTAGCGCAGCACCACCCCGGCCTGCTTGACGCCGAGGGCGGCGGTGGGCTCGTCCAGGACGAGGGCCTCGGCGCCGAAGTGGACGGCGCGGGCGATGGCCACGCACTGCCGCTCGCCGCCCGACAGGGTCCCGATGGGCTGGTCCACGTCGCGCAGGTCGATGCCCATCGCGGCCATCTCCCGGTGGGTGGTCGCGCGCATGGACCCGACGTCCAGGCGTCCGAAGCGCCCCCGCTTCTCCGAGCCGAGGAAGAAGTTGCGCCAGACCGGCATGAGCGGGACGACCGCGAGGTCCTGGTAGACGGTCGCGATGCCGCGGTCGAGGGCGTCGCGGGGCGAACCGAAGCTCACCTCCTCGCCCCGCACCTCGTAGGTGCCGGTGTCGTGGCGGTGCAGGCCCGCGACGACCTTGATGAGCGTGGACTTGCCGGCGCCGTTGTCGCCGAGGACGCAGGTGACCTCCCCTGCGGAGGCCTCCAGGTCCACGTCGCGCAACGCGATGACGTTGCCGTAGTTCTTGCCGACGCCGCTGAGCCTGATGAGCGGCGCCCCCTTCGCGTCCGTCATGGCGACCGCTCCACTCTGCGCCGCACGACCAGGTTGACCACGGTGGCGATCAGCAGCATCGCGCCGAGGAAGAACCGGAACCAGTCGGGGTTCCACTCGGCGTACACGATGCCCTTGTTCGTCATGCCGAAGATGAACGCGCCGATGGCCGCGCCGATCGCCGACCCGTAGCCGCCCGTGAGCAGGCATCCGCCGATGACCGCGCAGATGATGTAGAGGAACTCGTTGCCGACGCCCTCCCCCGACTGGACGGTCGCGAACGCGAACACCAGGTGCATCCCGGAGAACCACGCGCACAGCGCCACGCCCATGAACAGGCCGATCTTCACGCGGTCGACGGGCACGCCGACCGCGCGGGCGCTGCCGGCGGCCCCGCCCACCGCGAAGATCCAGTTGCCGACGCGGGTGCGCAGCAGGAGCCAGGTGGCGATCGCCGTGAACAGCAGCCACCAGAACACCGTGATCTTGACGTTGACGCCGAGCACGTCCACGTCGGAGGCGAAGACCGCGCGGGCGGAGGCGAAGCCGTCCATGTCGCGGACGGAGTCGCTGGCGACGTTGCCGGTGAGCGCCTTCGTCACGCCGAGGTTCAGGCCCGCGAGCATGAAGAACGTGGCGAGCGTGATGATGAAGCTCGGCAGCCGCGTCCGGACGTACAGGACGCCGTTCACCATGCCGAGCGCCAGCGTCAGCACCAGCGAGATCACCACGCCCGCCCACACGTTCAGCGTGAGCTGGTAGGCGGTCAGCGCGGCGATCAGCGCCGAGGACGTCACCATCACCCCGGCGGACAGGTCGAACTCGCCGCCGATCATCAGCAGCGACACCCCGACCGCCATGATCCCGAAGGTCGAGGCCGCGTACAGCACGGTGGAGAACGACCCGGCGCGCAGGAACGCGTCCGCGACGATCGAGAAGAACGCGAACAGCGCCACCGCGCCGAGCAGCGCGCCGAGCTCCGGGCGGCCCAGCAGCCGCCGCAGCGGCGACCGCCGGGCCAGGCGCTCGTCGGGGCGGGCCGCGGGCGGCCCGGCCACCGCCTGGGTCATCGCGTCCCCCGGTTCGCGAACGCCTCCAGCTGAGCCGCGTTCTGCTTGGTCACGATCGCGGGCCCGGTCAGCACGGGGCGCCCGCCGCCGAGCACGTTGCCGTTGTTCTTCAGCAGCCACAGCTCGTCGACGGCCCCGTAGCCCTGCAGGTAGGGCTGCTGGTCGACGGCGAACTCGATCGCGCCGGAGTTGATCGAGGCGATGAGGTCCTTGTTCAGGTCGAACGTACCGATCTTGGCCTTGCTCCCGGTCTCCTTGACCGCGTCGACCGCGGTCGCGGCGAACGGGGCGCCGAGCGTGAGGATCCCGTCGATGCTCTTGTCGGCCTGGAGCTTGGCCGTGATGGACGACTTCACCTCCGGCATGTTGGTGCCCTGGACGAACAGGTTCTGCAGGTCGCCGCCGAACGTCTTCTTCGCTCCGGCGCAGCGGTCCTCCAGGCCGACGTTGCCCTGCTCGTGGACGACGCACAGCGCCTTCTTGGCGCCGATCTTCGCCAGCTCCGTGCCGGCCGCCTCACCGGCGATCGACTCGTCCTGCCCGAAGTGCGCCACCGCGCCGAGCTCGGCCGACTCCTCGGCGCCGGAGTTGATCGACACGACCGGCACCTTCGCGGCCGCGGCGCGGGCCAGCACGTCCTTCATCGCGTCCGGCTTGGCGAGGGTGACGATGATGCCGTCGACCTTCTTGTCGAGCGCGGCCTGGACGAGCTGGGCCTGCTTGCCGCCGTCCGGGTCGGCGGAGTAGAGGAACTCGACGTTGTCCTTGGCGGCGGCGGCCTTGGCCCCCTTCTGGACGATGTCCCAGAAGGTGTCGCCCGCGCCGGAGTGCGTGACCATCGCGATCTTCAACCGGGGGCCGGCGCCCTCCGGCGTCTCCTCGGACTTCTTGCCGCCCGAGCTGCTGCAGGCGCTCAGCGCCAGCAGCCCCGCGGCGGCCAGCACCGCGAGACCCCTGGACGTCCGACGCGCGAAAACGCCTCTCATCGGCTGCTCTCCGTTTCTCCCCGATTGGTCGGTCTGAGGAGTTGATCACAGATGATGACGGCGCGTACCCCTATCCCTCTCATATCGGGCGCGAGCCTCCCGGGTGGAGTCCAGCGCCGACACCTCCGCGACCGGGACGTCCCACCATGCCGCACTGTCGGGGGTGCCCGCCAAGGGGTCCGTCTCAATGTGGACGACCGTGGTCCTGGGGGACTTGCGCGCCTGCTGGAGCGCGTCCCGCAGGTCGGTGGACGTGGCCGCGCGGATGACGTCGGCGCCGAGGCTGGCGGCGTTGGCGGCGAGGTCGAGGGGGATGGGGTCGCCGTCCAGGCCGGTGGGGGTGCGCAGGCGGTGGCGGGTGCCGAAGCGCTGGGCGCCGACGGACTCCGACAGGTTGCCGATGGAGGCGTAGCCGTGGTTTTGCACCAGGACCACGACGAGTTTGATCCCTTCGGCGGCGGCGGTGGTCAACTCCTGGGCCATCATCAGGTAGGAGCCGTCACCGACCAGGACGAA
>NZ_JBFAGB010000017.1:0-176306 GCF_040639875.1 Actinomadura sp. NPDC023710 | reverse complement strand
GCCACCACACCCCTTCTCCGCCCACTGGGACGTCGCCTCGCTCGGGATGAGGCCGGGAGGCTCGCCACGTCGATGGCACCTCTCCGGATGAGGTGCCTGCTGTGCGGGGTACGGACGAACCGGGCCTCGCGGTCCGGGTCAAGGCTTCGCCCGTTTCCCGTGTCAAGGAGGGGTGTCAGGCGCGGGCGATCACTTCCGTTTCTGGCTCGGGGACGGGACGGGACGGCCGGAGCCGGCGCGGGGTCATGCCAAGGGCGGCGATCGCTGCGATCACCATGAACGCGCCGACCATCAGCCAAGCGTGGACGTAGGCGGTGTGGGCGTCGGGGTAGCCGCGCGGGGTGCCGAGGACCGCGACGGCGAGGCTGACGCCGAGCACCGCGCCGATCTGGCGGCTCATGTTCACCACGGCGCTGCCCGTGGCGTAGCGGTGGGACGGCAGCTCGACCGCGGCGGCGGACAGGATGGTGGGCAGCGCGAGCCCGACGCCCGTCCCGCCGACGAGCCAGCCCGGCAGCATCTCGGAGGCGTAGGCCGGCGCCGGGCCCAGGCTCATCGCGATCAGGACGACGCCGAACGCGCAGAGCATGCACCCGACGGCGGTGATCAGCCCGACCGGGACGCGCGCGGCGAGGCGTCCGGCGATGAGCGCCATCACGGGGACCATCAGGGGGCCGGGCGCGACGGCGAGCCCGGTGCGGATCGGCGAGTAGTGCCAGACCTGCTGCATCCACAGCACGCCGAGCAGCAGGTTGGCGGCGAACGCGACGGTGAACAGCAGCACCGCGGCGTTGGACCAGAAGAAGGTGCGGACGGCCAGCAGCGCGGGCTCGATCACCGGCGCGGGGTGGCGCAGGGAGCGCAGCCAGAACCAGGCGAGGCCGAGCAGCGCGGCGGCGACCACGAGGACCGTCCGCTCGCCCGGCCAGTCGTTGATCTTCACCACGCCGAGCGCCAGCAGCGCGATCGCCGCGGTGGCCACGACGGTCCCGACCAGGTCGGGGACGCGGGCCGTCAGGCCCTCGCGCGAGTCGGGGACGAGGCGGGCCGCGAGCAGCACCGCCGCGATCCCGATGGGGACGTTGACCTCGAAAACCCAGCGCCAGGAGACGTCCACCAGGACGCCGCCGACCGCCGGCCCGGCCGCGGCGGCGATCGCCGAGGCCGCCGACCAGATCCGCACCGCGCCGCCGCGCCGCTCCGCCGGGAACGCCGACAGCAGCAGCCCGAGGCTGGTGGGGATGAGCGCCGCGGCGCCCGCGGCCTGCACGACGCGGAAGGCGACGAGCCACCACAGGGACGGGGCGGCCGCGCACGCCTGGGAGGCGAGGGTGAAGACGGTCAGGCCGAGGAGGAGGCCCGTCTTGCGGCCGTAGCGGTCGGCGAGCCGGCCGAGCGGCACCAGGAGGGCGGCGAACACGATCGCGTATCCGTTGAGCACCCAGGACAGGTCGGCCATCGACTCCCCGGCGAAGTCGCGGCCGATGTCGGTGAACGCCACGTTGACGATGAACAGGTCGAGGCCCGCCATGAAGGAGGCGACGGAGAGCACCGCGAGCACCGGCCCCCTGCGGACCCGGCCCGCGCCGCGCACCTGACTTTGTTCCACCATAGTCAGGGAGGCTAGCGAGCCACCTGACTTTGGTCAAGCGAAGTCAGCAGGTTTATAGTGGAAGGGTGACAATCTCACTGGAAGGGCACTTCGCCGACCGTGACGCCTGGTCGATGCAGAACTGCCCGGTCGCGAGGACGCTCGCCGCGCTCGGCCCGCCGTCGGCGGTGCTGGTGCTCAGCGAGGCGTTCTTCGGGACGAACCGTTTCGGCGACTTCGTGCGCAACCTCGGCATGACCGAGTCGGCGGTCACCGCCCGGCTGCGCCATCTCGTCGACGCCGGCCTGCTCACCAGGGAGCCCTACCAGGAGCCGGGGCAGCGCACGCGGTACGAGTACCACCTGACGAAGATGGGCCTGGACCTCGCGCCCACCCTCGTCAGCCTCATGGAATGGGGCGAGACCTATCTTCCCCACGAGGAGGGCCGCCAGGTCATGCTGACGCACGCCCGCTGCGACGAGCGCGTGACGGCGCAGGTCAGATGCGCGGACGGCCACGACGTCGCGGTGGACGAGATCGTCATGGGCCCGCCGGGCACGGCGGACGGCGAGCAGGCGAACGGCGGGCCGGGGGGCTGACGGGCGGCCGCGGCAGGTCCGGCCTGCTAGGCGTGCCGGGTGCCGCCCGCGAGCCGCAGCGCGTGCTCGACCAGCGAGACGAGCACCTGCTTCGCCGACCCCGTCCGGCGGGCGTCGCACAGCAGGACGGGGACGTGGGGATCGATGTCCAGCGCCGTCCGGATCTCGGGCGCCTCGTAGCGGTCGGCGTCGTCGAAGCAGTTGACGGCGACGACGAACGGCGTGCCCTTGCGCTCGAAGTAGTCGATCGAGGCGAAGCTCGCCATCAGCCGCCGCGTGTCGGCGAGGACGACCGCGCCGAGCGCGCCGCGCGACAGCTCGTTCCACATGAACCAGAACCGCTCCTGGCCGGGCGTCCCGAACAGGTAGATGGCGACGCCGTCGCGCAGCGTGATGCGGCCGAAGTCCATCGCCACGGTCGTGGTCGTCTTGGCGGCCACGCCGTCGAGGTCGTCGACGCCGACGCTCACGTCGGTCAGCGCCTCCTCGGTGCGCAGCGGGCGGATCTCGCTGACCGCGCCGACCATGGTCGTCTTCCCGACGCCGAACCCTCCGGCGACGAGGATCTTCAGCGCGACGCGCGGGCCGTCCGCCCGATCGTCGGGCTCGTCCGGTTCCACGGTGGCGGGGGGCGGGGCGTCAGAGCGCGCGGAGTTCATCGAGCACCCTCCTGAGCAGGTTCGGGTCGTTGTGCGGCTGGAGCGCGGTCGCCGGGCCGAACGGCCCGGACGGCGACGGCGCCGGGGACCATCGCTGGACTTCCAGGAGGCCGGAGTCGAGCAGGTCGCCGGCCAGCACCCGGATCACCCCGAAGGGCAGGTTGAGGTCCGAGGCGAGGTCGGCGAGGGCGTGCGGGCGCCGGCACAGCGCCAGCAGCCGGCGCTGCTGGCGCGAGAGCCGGCCGGGCTCGGGCGGCGGCCGCCCGGTCGCAACGAGGATCGCCACGATATCGAGCGGCTCGCCGCTCGGCCGGGTGCGGCCGCGCGTCACCGCATAGGGACGGACGATCGGTCCGGCGGCGGCGTCGAGCCACCGTTCCCTGCCGGGACCCCGGGGAGCACCGGGCCCGTCACTGGGGTCCATGGCGGGTCACCGGTGTCCGGGTCCGGGCGCACCTTGCCTGAGTCCGGTGGACAGCTGCCTGCCGACCCGCTTGACCAGCATCGTCATCTCGTAGGCGACGAGGCCGGCGTTGGCGCCGACCTCGCTGAGCAGCGCGAGGCAGCTGTTGGCCCCGGCCGGGACGACGAAGAACAGGCCCTTGTCCATCTCGACGAGCGTCTGCCGGATCTCGCCGGAGTCCAGTTGCGGCCGCGCCCCGACGGCGAGGCTGTGGAACCCGGCGGCGAGGGCCGCGAGGTACTCCGAGTCCTCGCGCGCGACGCCCCGCGACATGCCCATGACGAGCCCGTCCCGGGACAGCACGACCACCTTCCGGATCTGCGGGACCCGGTCGACCAGGTCGTCGAGAAGGAAGTTCAGCTCCGCGGCCACTCCCTGATAGGTCATGATCTTCCCTCCATGCCGTCCACGGGTCCTTCGGGCGCCTCGTCCTCGTCCCGGCCGCGCAGCCAGCCCGCCTGCAGGGACGCGAACAGGTCCCGGGACGCGTCCGCCGACCGTTCCTCCCAGGCGGCGATGGCGTCGCCGGTGGCGGCGGACTCTTCTCCGTACGGGCCGGTCTCCTCGTAGGAACCGGTGTCTTCGTAGGCGCCGGCCTCGCGCAGCTGGGGCGCGAGGCTCCCGCCGCGCACCCGGCGCGGCAGCGGGGCCCGCCCGCCGCCGGCCGCCGGCGCATGCCCGAACTGCGTCCCGCCGAACGGGGACTCGCCGAACGACGTCTCGCCGAACGACGCGGGCGCCCCGTACTGGCCGGTCGCCCCGCCGTAGGAACCGCCGCCGTAGTCGGGTGCGCGGGGGCCCGCGGCCTGGAAGGGACGTGTGGCGTCGGTCGGCGGCGGCGTCCCCCGCGACGGCGGCGGACCATGCGGCGGTGGGGTGCCGAACGACGTCGGGGTCTGGTCACCGTCGTCGAACCCCACCGCCGCGTTCTGGTCCGGCTTCTCCTCGCTCATCCACTGGGGGAGGGACACCGGCGTCTCTGGCGGCGCCGCTTCACTGATCGGCCCTGGCGCGCCCGGCACCGGGCCGCCGGGGACCACCCTGTTGGGCGCCGTATCGGTCGACGCCACGTCCTGAACAGGGGTGATGTCGTACACCGGCGCGTTGAGCGTCGCGGTGGACGACGGTGTCGGAGGCGTGGGCCAAACGGGTGTCGACCCGTTCACCGCCGACGCGCCCCGCTGCTGGGCGGGACCGGCCTGGACGGTGCCGTCCTGGACGGTGCCGTCCTGGACGGCGCCGTCCTCGTCCTCGGGCTGGTCGACGTCCACGATGAGCCGGCGCGGGATCAGCACGACGGCGCTGACGCCCCCGTACAGCGACGGCTGCAGCGCGACCCTGATACCGTGCCGGCCGGCGAGCCGGCCGACGACGAACAGCCCGAGCCGGTCGGTGACGGCCAGGTCGAACTCGGGCGGCTGCGACAGCCGCAGGTTCAGCGCGTCCAGCTCGGACTGGTCGAGTCCGATGCCGCGGTCGATGATGTCGACGGCGAACCCGTTGGCGCCCATCTCGCCGCGGACGAGCACCTCGGTGGGCGCGGGCGAGAACACCGTGGCGTTCTCGATCAGCTCGGCGAGCAGGTGGATGATGTCGGCGACGGCCTCGCCGATCACCGCGGCCTGCCCGGACACCACGACGATCTCGACCCGCGTGTAGTCCTCGACCTCGGCGACCGCGGCGCGCAGCACGTCCTCGACGTGCACGGGCCGGCTCCAGCCCCGCCCCGGGGACGTCCCGGACAGGATGACCAGGCCCTCGGCGTGGCGGCGCATGCGGGTGGTGAGGTGGTCGAGTCGGAACAGGTCCTCCAGCACCTTGGGGTCGGAGGCGTCGCGCTCCATCTCGTCCAGCATCCGCAGCTGGCGGTGCAGCAGCGACTGGCTGCGCCACGCGACGTTGAGGAACACGCGGCTGATGCCCTGCCGCAGGTAGGACTCCCGGACGGCGGTCTCGATCGCGGTGTGCTGCACCTTGGTGAAGGCGTCGCCGACGCGCGCGACCTCCCGGGACCTGCCGATGACGAGCGGCGGCGCCTCGGCGTCCACGTCCACCTCCTCACCGCGCCGCAGCCGGGCGACGACGCCGGGCAGCCGGTCCTCGGCGAGTTTCAGCGCGGCGCGCTGCAGCCCCCGCAGCTCCCGCGACAGGCTGCGCGCGGCCAGCAGCGACAGCACGATCGAGGCGATCACCGCGAGCAGCCCGAACCCGCCCGCCAGGACGAGCCGCATGATGATCCGCTCACCGATCGGCTTGGCCATCTCGTTGAGCGCGAGGCTCGCCTCGGTGACCTTCTGCGCCCACGCCTGCGACAGCAGCTGCGTGGTGGCCTGCCAGTCCGCCGCCTCGGGCGGCAGCCGGTCGCCGCGCGTGTTGACGATCGCGTCCTCGGCCGCCCGGTACCGCTGGAACTCCGCGGAGGCGGCGAGCTTGCCGAGCGGCCCGCGGATCTGCTCGTTGAGATCGGCGAGCCCGGCCTCGAACTCCCGCCGCCCCTCTGCCGCCCACTGGACGAACGCGGTGTGCTCGGCGGCGGTGAGCCTCCCGTTGCGCGCCATCGCGGCGGTGACGAGCGAGTCCTCCCGCAGCATGTAGGCGCGGGCGTTGCCGATCCCGATCAGCGCCCGGCCCTGGGTGAAGATGGCGACGTCGTTGACCGTCACCAGGCCGTCGAAGACCTTGATGACCTGGTCGAGCAGGACGCTGTAGGAGTTGATGACCTCCAGCGGCTGGACCCGGCCCGAGTCGACCCTGGCGCGTAACTGCGGCAGCCGGTCCAGCGCTCTGAGCGCCTCGGCGAGCCGCCGTTTGGTCTCCGGCCGGGCCGCGTCCCTCGCCTCGGGCGACAGCGCGGTCGAGCGGAACACCTTGTCCACGCCGCTCACCCGGGCGCGCTGCCCGCCGAGCTTCTGCCGGGCCGCCGGGTCGCGCGTGCTGAGCGCGACGACGCTGAGCGAACGCTCCGCCTGGAGCTGGTTCACCAGGTAGATGCCGGGAAGGCCCACCTTCTCGTACGTCGTGGAGAAGTCGTACTTGTCGAACGCGTCGCCGAGCGTGATGTTCGCGGCGAAGGCCCACAGGGTGATGAGGGACACCAGCGGGACCAGCAGCAGCGCCGTGATCCGCAGCCGGATGGGACGCCTACGCCGGGGCCTTCGCCCGGACGCGTCGTCGCGGGGTGTCGTGCGGGACATCGAGATCACTACCTCTAGCCGGGGGCGGGCCGTGCCTGCCGATCCGTGTGTCGGGGGTGGCCCGTGTGTCGGGGGTGCGGGGTCAGGGGTGGGCCTCGTCCAGGGCCGCGCGGGCGACCAGGCCGCGCAGCCGACTGGTGATCATGGCGACGGCCTGGGCGTGCCCGCGCAGGGCCTTGTCCCGCGCGGTGTACTGCCCGATGTCGGCGTGCATCGCGTGGTCGGACACGATCGTCTGCCACAGCAGCGGCCTTCCGTTCGCCGCGATGCCGAGGTCGATCACGGTGAACCAGGTCGAGACGACCACGACGACGGAGCCGACGCGGATGACGTCCTGCGCGAGCAGGCGTCCCCGGACGTCGAGCAGCAGCCGCTGGGCCTCCTCGGCCGTGGCGCGCCGCCCGTCCTCCCGGTAGTAGTCGGGGGGACGGCGAGGATCGGCGGGCCGCCGGCCGGCGGGCTCCCCCGGAGGCCGGTGGTCACCGGGCCACGGGTCGGCGGGCCTTCGATCGATCGGCCCCCGGTCGGCGGGCCGCTGGTCGGCGGGCGGTTGGTCGAACGGCCGCTGGCCGGCGGACCCCTGGTCGGGGGGCCGCTTGTCAGGGGGCCGCTTGTCGGCGGGCATGGCGTTAGCAGGCATGGCATTTCCCATCGCCGTACCGGGGGTGCGCGGGAACTGCTCAGTGGCCGGGGTGCTCGTCCCGCGGCCAGGCGCGCACCTCGCACCAGACCGCCTTGCCGGAGGCGGTGTGGTCGGTGCCGTGCCCGTCGGCCATGACCGCCACGAGGAACCAGCCGCGCCCCGTCTCCTCCATGAGGTCGACCGGCCGCGCCGTCGGGACGGCGGCGCTCTGGTCGTGCACCTCGATGCGGAGCCGGATGCCCGCGCGCAGCAGCCGCAGGCACAGCGCGGCGCCGGCGACCGGCGCGTGCCGGACGGCGTTGGTGACCAGTTCGGACACCAGGACCTCGGCGTCGTCGGCGATGTGCCCGATGCCGGACGCGGTGCTGACGGACCTGCTGAAGCGCCGCGCCGCGGGCACGGACTCCCGCTCGGCGGGCAGCGTCAGCTCGCCCAGCAGGACGGCCTGGGGCTCGTCCAGGCCCCGCAGCCCGTTCGGCGCCGTGCCGTTCGGTGGCGCGACCTGCGACGCGGTGGTCAGTTGGCTCGGGAGTGGGGTGCTAGGGAGTTCGATGGTGTGGTGGTCGCCTGACATGATGAACGCCTCCTTGACTAAGGCGTGCCGCCCGGTTCCAGCTCGGCCGAAGCGCGAGGCCGGGGTGGGCGTGGGGGGTTGGTGCCGGTGCCGCCGCTGTCCGGGCAGACGGCGGCACGGCGTGCGAGGGACGACGGGGCCGCCTCATGGCGGGCCGCTCCCCTCGGACTGGGTGCCCGCCCGGGCGCGCAGCAGCCGGGCGGTGCTGGTGAACCACGCGTAGTTCTCCTGCTCGAAGCGTTGTCCGCGCAGGCACGTGAGGTAGGGCCCGAGAGGGGACCCGGTGCGCAGGAAGGACTCCTCGTCCAGGTCGCCGCGCAGGTGCTTGAGGGTGCGTTCGAAGACCTCGACCTTGGCCGCCGAGGCCACCGCCCGGTCTTCCAGCTGCGCGATGACGGAGTCGGCGCAGATGTGGTCCACGGCCTGGACCATGACGAGCAGGTTCTCGCGGATGATCCCTGGCTTGGCGGGGGTCACGGCGAACCGTTCGAGCTCGTCGACGCCGGCCTGGGTGACGGTGTACACGCGCTTGTTGGGACGATCGTGCTGGATGATCTGCCGCCCGCTGATCAGACCTTCCGTCTCCAACCTCGACAGCTCCGAGTAGAGCTGCTGCGGTACGGCGTGCCAGAAGTTGGAGACCGACAAATCGAAGATCTTTGCCAGCTGGTAGCCGCTGTACTCGCCGTCGAGCAGCGCCGCCAGCACCGCGTGACGTAGCGCCATCGGCCTTCTCTCCCCGCCTTGACTCAGGGTGATGCCCGACGTTAGCAGACAACGACATGATTAGTCATCATGTTGACTAGGATTGGTCAGCGTCAACTTGTGGGCGCGCCTTCCGGAGGCCGGCGACGCCCGGTTCGAGATCGGCCGCGAGTTCGGTGATCTTCCCGGTCAGGAACGCCTCGCGGGTCAGCCGGCGCTGCATCTTCCCGCTGGTCGTCCGCCTGACCGAGCCCCGCGCGGCCAGCACGACGCTGACGGCGGGCAGCTCGAAGGTGCGGGCGACGCGGGTCTTGACGGCGGCGGCCACCTCCTCCAGGGGCGTCCCGGCGGCGGCACGGGTGCTGACCTCCTGGACGATGACGACCTGCTCCCGGCTCGCGTCGACGGCGTCGCCGGGCGGCCCGGGGCCGAGGTCGGGGTCGATGGCGGCGTCGATCGCGAAGGCGGCGCCCAGCAGCGCGGCCGGATGGGCCGCCCGCGCCACCTCCTCGATGTCGTGCGCGTGGATGTTGCGGCCGTTGACGATGATCAGGTCCTTGATCCGCCCGGTGACGTAGAGCTCGCCGTCGGCGACGAAGCCGAGATCGCCCGTCCGCAGGAACGTGCCCTCGCCGGTGGACGTGCGGGCGCGGAACGTCGCCTCGGTCTCCGCGGGGCTCTCCCAGTAGCCGCGGGCGACGCTGCCGCCGCGCACCCAGATCTCCCCCACGCGCCGCTCCGGCCGCTCGGCGCGGGTCTCGGGGTCGACGACGCGGACGTCCAGGGTGACGGGACGGCCGCTGCTGACGAGCCGCCTGACGCCGCCGTGGGCGGGGGTCCCGCCCGGCGGGGCGGTCCCGTTCGCGGGGGCGGTCCCGTTCGCGGGAACGGCCTCGTTCGCGGGAATGGCCTCGCTCGCGGGAACGGCCTCGCTCGCGGGAACGGCCCCGTTCGCGGGGACGACCTCGTTAGCGGGGACGGCCTCGTTCCGCGCGAGGGCCCCGGCGTCGAAGTCGCGGACGACCGGGCCGCCGCCGAGGGGCGCGCCGGTGATGAGCAGGGTCGTCTCGGCCATCCCGTAGCACGGCATCCACATCGAGGGACGGAACCCGACCGGGGCGAACCGCTCGGCCATCGCCTCCAGCGTCGCGGCCCGGACGGGCTCGGCGCCGTTCTTCACGACGGTCAGCGACGACAGGTCGAGGCCCTCCATCTGCCGGTCGGTGACGCGGCGCAGCACCAGCTCGTACCCGAAGTTGGGCGCCACGGTGATCGTCCCCCGGTACCGGGTGATCAGCTCCAGCCACAGCACGGGGCGCTTGATGAACGTGATCGGCGAGGTGAACACGTACCGGCAGCCGAGGTAGAGCGGCTGGAGGAACTGACCCACCAGGCCCATGTCGTGGTAGTGCGGCACCCAGCCGACGCCGACCGTGGCGGGCGACCCCTCGATGCGGCGCCTGATCTCCTCGCCGTTCGCCAGCAGGTTGCCGTGGGTGACCATGACGCCCTTCGGCTCGCTGGTCGACCCGGAGGTGTACTGGAGGAAGGCGACGGTGTCCGGGCCGGACCGCGGCGGGGACCAGTCGCCGGCGTCGGTGTCCTTGCCCGCCTGGGTGTCCAGGCAGTGCACGCGCCCCTTCAGCCCGGCGGCCGACAGCCACGCGTCGAGGGTGTCGCGGTGGGCGGTGTCGGTGAGGATCAGCGCGACGTCGGCGTCCTCGATGATCCGGCGGGTGCGGCCGAAGCGGCCCGCGTCCAGGTCCGGGAGCGGGGCCGGGACGGCGATGACGCGCGCGTACAGGCAGCCGAGGAACGCCGCCAGGAACTCCAGCCCCTCCGGGTAGAGCAGCAGGACGGCCCGGTCCCGTAAGCCGCGCGACTCCAGGCGGCAGGCGAGCGCGCGGGCCTTGCGGTCCAGGTCGGCGAAGCCGAGCACGTTCTCCTTGTACCGGCGTCCCGGTTCCTCGCTGATGAAGGTGAAGGAGCGGGTGTCGCCGTGCGTCCGCATGTTCTTCCGGACGAGCGACACGAAATCTCTCGTCGTCTCCGGTGGCCCGGCCATGGGTGTCACTCGTCCTCGGCGGAGATGAGCAGGGAGGGAGGGAGCGGGGACAGGGAGAGCAGGGAGAACCAGCGCCGCTCGCCCGTGGCGCGGAACATCGCGTCCTCCACCGGCGGGAGGAAGTCCTCGGACAGGACGGTGTCGGGCTGCGCCCGCTGGAGCAGCCGCTGCAGGCACAGGACGAGCCACTGGCCCTCCTCGAACGCCCCGCCGAACACCTCCCGGTTGTGCAGCCAGGTGAGCATGCACGACGTCATCGCGTGCAGCTCGCAGTACCGTTTGGCCCGCGTCAGCGCCGCGACGGAGGAGGTGTCGCCCTCGTTCGCGCGGATGCCCTCCTCGATCCTGGCGCGCAGGGTGCCGATGGCGGACAGCAGGTCCTTCAGCTCGGCCGCGACGCCGGGCGCGGCGTGCGCGTTCGCCGCCGCCAGCACCTCCTCGGAGATCTCCTCGAACCGCTGGCCGATCTCGTCGCGCCCCTCGTTGGTGAGCTGGAGCCGGCGGCCGTCGGGCTCCCAGGCGGGCGGCGTCCGCGTCCAGCGGAACAGGTCGGCGAGCAGTTCGTCCTCGCGGCCCGTCTCCGCCTGCGGGTCGATCAGGAAGGGCAGCTGGCCCGCGACGTTGGCGAGGTTCACGTGCGTGGTGCCCTCGAAGATGCTCGCGATCGCGTGATCGCGCTGCAGCTTCTGGAACACCCCGTGCGCCACGCCCTCGCGCAGGTAGCCGCGCGCGGCGAGCACGGTCCCGATGCTGGCCACGACCTCCTCGCCGAGGACGGGCACGAAGTACTTCACGATCGAGGACCACAGGCTGAGCCGTCCGGGCGCGACCGTCAGGCAGCGCGCCACCGGAATGGCCACGCACTCGGCGATCAGCAGGTCCAGGTGCGCCTTGACCAGATGGTCGCGGATCACCGGGATCCGGTAGATGTCCGAGCCGTACAGGGTGCGCTGGCGGGCGTACTCCATCCCGATGCGCACCACCGCGTCCATGGTCCCGACCGACAGCGCCGCGATCGCGGTCCGGGTGATCTGCAGGGTCTTCAGCGTCTGGACGAGCCCGGAGCCGCGCCGCCCGATCACCCGCTCGGCGGGCAGCCGCGCCCCGGAGAACGCGACGCCGGACAGGTCGTGGCCGCGCAGCCCGACCGTCCGGACGGGCGGCAGCGTCGACCAGGCCGCCGGGTCCAGTTCCCGCTTGTCGACCAGGATGAGGGAGAAGTCGCGCGGGCCGGTCCTGGCATAGGTGGTGACGAACCGTCCGCGGGTGGCGTTGCCGACCGGCCACTTCACCCCGGTCAGGACCAGCTCGTCCCCCTGGATGTCGGCCTCCGACTCCGACGCCATCACGTCGCTGCCGTGGTCGGCCTCCGAGACGCCGAAGCAGGCCAGGTCGCCGCGCAGCACCCCGTCCGCCACGGTCCTGCGCTGCCACGCGTCGCCCCACAGCCACACCGGGTTGACCGCCAGCAACCCGGACCCGTACATGACCGCGACGGTGACGCTGCGGCGCGAGATGCCGCGGGTGACGAAGAACAGCTCCTCCAGCGTCGTCAGGCGCCCGCCCAGCCCGCTCGGCACCAGGTACTTGGGGAAACCCCACGCCCGGACGGCGTCCACCGCGCCCGGGGGGATCTCGTCGCGCTCCTCCGCCTCCACGATGGCCTTGTAGGAGAAGGGCCCGGCCTCGTCGTCCATCGGGTCGCCGAGATAGCCGTCCAGGTCGGCGGCGATCCGGTGGGCCGGGGCCAGCTTCGCGCGCGGGTGCCGCCCGGGCGCGGAACCCGCGGAAGCGGGCGCGGGGCCCTCGGATGCGGGGTTCTCGGCTGCGGGGTTCTCAGAATGGCCCGGGTGGACGGAATGCCCGGGATGGACGGAACTCTCAGCGTGAGCCCCGGAGGCGGAGTGAGCGGGGCGGGCGGGATGCACGGGGTGTGCGGGGACCTTGCTATCCATTTCCTTCGACTCCCTTGTGTGGGTCGCGCCTTCCGGTTCGCGGGCCGCGACTCCTGTGCGGGTCGGCTCCCTATGGCTGCGCGGTGTCGCCGGACGGGCCCCCCGCGTCGTCGGCGTTCGTCGGATCCTCCATGCGTCTGCCGACCACCCGGGCGAGCGTCATCGCCGCGGGCAGCGGGCGGACCATGACGGTCAGACCGGTGACGAGCCCGGTCTCGCCGAACCTGAGCAGGTCCAGCCCCTGGACGTCCTTGCCCAGCACCCGGGCGCTGAAGATCAGCGCCTGCGCCGGCGGTTCTGCGCCGTTGCCCCCTCCCGGGGCGACGCCCACCAACTCGTCGGTGTAGTGGAAGTCCTCGAAGACCTCCAGCAGGACGCCGAGCAGGGCCGCGACGGCGTCGCGCCCCAGGTAGGGCTTCACCATCACCGGACTGCGGAACTCGATGCCGGGGTCCAGCGCATCGGTGATGGCGGCGAGGTCCTTGGCCTCCACCGCCGTTCGGAACGTTCCGGGAACCGTCATCCGAGCTGCTCCCTTCGCTTGCCGTTGGGTCAGTCGGCCGTCCTCGGCGGGACGGCGCCGGCGGGGGGCGTGTCCTGTGGCGGGTCGCCGGATCCGGCGGCGGGAGCGCCGACGGATCCGGTCACGGGAGCGGTGGCGGGGACGGCGGCGCGGGCGAGGTCGCGGGCCCAGACCCGGTACCCCGCGGCCGACGGGTGGAAGCCGTCGGACGCGAAGAGGTGGGGGTCGCGGGCCATCGCCTCGTCCATGGGAGCGTGGACGGCGCCGCCCGCCGCGGCGGCGTCCCGGGTGATCCGGTCCATGGCGCGCGCCCGCGCGCCGAGGACCGAGCGCAGCGGCCGCGGCAGGGCGGGGAAGCGGTGCACCGGCGGCATCCCGGCGACGAGCACCGTCGCCTCCGGGAACCGGCCGCGCAGGAGGGCGACGAGCTCGGTCACGTCCGCCGCCCACCGGCGCAGGGGTCGCCGCCTGAGCAGGTCGTTGATGCCCGCGGTGACGACCACCAGGTTCGGCGCGGAGCCGTTCGCGGGCGGGACGAGCCCGGCGATGATGCGCCGGGCCGTCGCGCCGTTGCGGCCGGAGACCGACCAGGCCACGCTGCGCCGCAGCCGCTCGCCCAGTTCCTCCGCCAGGAAGCCGGGCAGCGCCTCGGCGTGCCGGGACGCGCCGACGCCCACGGCGGTGGACTCGCCGATCACCACGACCCGGAAGGCCGGGCCCCGCCCGGGGTCGGCGCCGGCGACGAAGCCCTGCTCGTCCCCGGTCGCCGGGTCCAGCCGCGGTGTCCGCCGCACCGTCCGCCATGCCTGCACGACCAGTACGGGAGCGAGGAACAGCGGCATCGGCGAACGGAGTGCGCGGGCGACGGAATATTCTCTTTTCATCAGTCTCCCAGACTGCTGGATCGGCCCACGGATTTCATTTCACCCGCTCGCCGAGCAGGCTTGCCGCAATCCGCGCCATCACCTCTGCGACATAGGCGTGCCCATCCGGATTCAGGTGGATTCCGTCGGCGCTCCACATCGCGGGATCGGCGACTCTCGCCACTGTCTCCCGCTCGGGAAAGGCCATTCCGAACTCGCGGGAGACCCGGTCGAGCTCGGCATTGAAGTCATGAATGCGCTGCACCGTGCGTTTCTTGCGGAACTGCGAGATCGGCGTGATGTCCAGCAGCGGCGGCCGCGGCACCGGGATGGCGAGGACGACCGCGCCGCGCCCGCGGGCCCAGCCGAACAGCTCCGCCAGCCGGCCGGCCGCGGCCTCCCGCTCGAAGCCGCGCAACGCGTCGTTCATCCCGCAGCCGAGCACGACCAGCCGCGGCGCCATCTCGCGCACGGCGGGCAGCTGGTCGCGCACCACGTCCTCGACCGTCGCGCCCGGATCGGAGGCGTTGAGCATCTCCTCAGGGGAAATCCCCAGGTGACGGGCCAGCCGTCCGGCCCAGCCGAGCCACCCGCCGGCCGGGTCCGGATCGTCCTGGCCCTCGGCCACGCTGTCGCCGAGCACCACCATGGCGGGCCCGGCGGCGCCGGCCTCGGGCCGGCCGGCCATCACGCGACGAGGTCGAGCAGGTAGTCGGTGAGGTCGGCCACCGTCTCCCGGCGCCGCGCCTCGGCCACGTCGACCTCCACCTGCAGATGGTCCTCGATGTCGCTGATGATGCTGATCGCGTACACCGAGTCCACCCCGTAACGGGCGAGTTCGACTCCGGGATCGATGTTTTCCACAGGCCTGTCGAGGTAGAAGGCGATCTTGTCAAGAAGCCACGATTGTAGCTCGTCGTGGGAAATAATTTCCGATCGGGCCACCGCCACTCCTCCTTATGTCAGAGGATCATCGAAACAATCGTGATTGGTAACGGAAGACGAGCAACACGCAAGATACAGCCAAATGGTTGGCGTGTCTCGATCCGGATGTGAACGATCGGACACGGAGGTGTCTCCGTCCTGTAAACCCAGTCAGTGGTACGGTAAAAACGGCGATAAGTTACTTGCCGGTAACCACTTCCGATAAGGGCCCAGTGCACGCGCCGCGGGCACGCCGTCCCCGCGCGCCCCACCGCCACGTCCTCCCCCGCAGGGCTCTCGGCGGCACGCTACCTGCGCCGTTCCACAGTCAGGTCGGCCCGGAGGCGTCCCGAGGCCGGCCGAGAACCGGGCACGTTCCAGGAGAGTTTCGGACAACCCTTCAGCCGAGTCTCGTGCCGCCCGGCCGAGACAGCCTTACCTGAAGGCAAGGATCACCTGTCCCCTCAGTCCATGCCCTCAGTCTGTCAGGACACGCTTACCGGACCGTTCAGCCACGAGACGACGGGGTTGGGCTCGCGTCCCTCCGCGAGCCGTTCACGGAGGGCCTGCGCGTGCCGCGCCCGCCAGCGGTGCACCGCGAGGCGGTGGAATCCTACGAGCGGCGCCGCCGCGGGACGCGCCCCCTCCGTGATCGCGTAACCGTGGTGGCGCAGCCGGGAGGCGAGCACGTGCTGGACGAGGTCCGCCTCCCAGCCCTCCAGCCGGTCGCGCCAGGCGCCGACATGGCGGCCGTTGACGGCCTCGTGCGTGCCCAGGTGCCACCTCCGCGTGGACGGCACGGTCCGCCGTGCGTGCCGGTACGCCGTCGTCATGCCGGGGTCGTACTCCTCGCAGAGGAACGCGCACAGCCTCGTCAGGGCGTCCTCGGGCTCGGCGACCAGGTCCTCGTAGCGGAACTCGTAGAACGTTTCCGGGCCGAGGCGGGTCTGGAGGCGCGTGCCCATGTCGACCGCCTCACGCCAGGTCAGCGCGGCGGCGTGGATGTCGCCGTCGAACCACGGCATCCGCGTCAGGGAGCTCACCGCGTCCCGGCCGTCCCTGACGAGATGGACGAACTGGGCGTCGGGGAACATCCGCCGGAGCATCGGCACCCGGCGGAAGTAGCTCGGCCGCTTGTCCCCCCAGCGCGGCTTCCCGTGCCGGCGCGCGTAGGCGCGGAACACCGCCGCGATCGCCGACCCGAGCGTCGGCGGCCCCTGCACGATCTCCTCGACCACGGCCGCGGCGTCCAGCCGCAGCACCCCGAACTTGGTGCCCTCGCCGCTGGTGATCCATTCGGCCAGCGCGCGCCGGTTCTCCGGCCGCTCCAGGTCCCCGAACCGGTGCCGGAGATCGTAGGAAACGTGCACGAACCGCGTCTCGGAGGGGAACGCGATCTGCCGGTGCGAGTGCAGCATCTGCTGCAGCAGCGTCGTCCCCGAGCGCGGGCACCCGAGCACGAAGATGGGCCTGCACGACTCCCCCTCCATGGCCCGCGAACGTACCCGCGCCCCCTCGGACGAAGCTCAAACGAATCTCAACAGAACCTGAAAACCGCAGGTCACAGCAGTCCCATGCTCCCCATGGGCCCCACCCGCCCATCCGGGCCGGCCTCCTGCGCCCCGGCGCCGAAGGCGTGTCGCCCTCGGAGGGCGACTCGGCCTGCTCGTTTACCCGCACGCAGGACGCACCCGGAGTGATTGAACGTTCGAGTGCTTTCAATGGACCGAAGGGAGGTATCTCGTCGTCAGGTAGATGTCGTTGTGGCCGCCGCCGCCGGTCGGCGTCGCCCTTCCCGAGTAATGCGCGATGTGCGTTTCTCCTCCGCCCAAAGAGCGCCGGGATATGCGTTGCCGGCCGGAGAGGGCGCTTCCCGAGTGGCTCACGCCCCCGCATCCGCCGGCGCTCCGCCCTTTTCCGCCGACGGCGTTTCCCGTGCCGCGCCGCGAGGCGGTGCGGGCACCGCCGGGACGTCCAGGGCCGCCAGAAAGGCGGTGGCGGCCGGAGAAGGCCCGAGGCGGCTCCAGATCAGATGCTCGACCCGGGTCGGCGGATCACGGAGCTCGACGACGCGCAGGTCGGCGAGCCCGGTGACGAAGGCGGCGGGGAGCATGCCGACGCCCAGGCCCAGCCGGACCAGCCGGACCAGGAGGTCCGGGGTCGTCACCTCGAAGGCGACGTCACGGCCGACCCCGGCGGCGGCGAACGCCTCGTCGGACTGGGCGCGCCCGGCCGTCCCGGCGGAGAAGTCGACGAACACCTCGTCCGCGAGGCGGCGCAGGCCGACGTCCACCGCGTCGGCCAGCGGGTGCCCGGGGGCGACCACCGCCACCAGCTCGCCGTGCGCCAGCACGCGGCCGTGCACGCCTTTCGGCCGGGCGCTGCGCGGCAGCCCGAGGAACGCGAGGTCCAGCGTGCCCTGCCGCACCCGCTCGGCCAGGTCCGCGCTCCCTCCGATGCGCAGCGTGACCCGCACCTGCGGATGGCGGACGTGGAAATCCTTCAGTGCGCTCGGCAGGTCCACCGCCGTCACCGTGGGGATGGCACCGATGGCGAGCCGGCCGCGGATCTCGCCGGAGACCGCCGCGACCTCGGCGCGGGCGCGGTCCGCGGCGTCGAGGGCCTGCCGGGCGGCGGGCAGGAACGCCTCACCGGCCGGGGTCAGCCGGACCCGGCGGCTGGTCCGGTCGAAGAGCCGGGTGCCCAGTTCGCGTTCCAGCCGGGCGATCTGGTGGCTCAGCGCCGACTGGACGACCCGGCAGCGCTCGGCCGCCCGGGTGAAGTTCGCCGTCTCCGCCACCGCGACCACGTAGCGCATCTGCTGGAGCTCCATCGATCCATCTTGGATCGCGATCAATGAGATGACAAACATGTGTTGGACTCATCGATCGCGCCGGGGCGAGACTCCGGGGGTGGACACGAACACGACGACCGACGAGACGATCAGAGGCGATGCGGCCGTTCGGGAGGAGCGCCCGCACTCGGCCCTTCGAGGATGGCTGGGGGTCGCGGCGATCACGGCCAGCCTGTTCGCCTTCCTCACCACCGAGCTGATGCCCGTCGGCATCCTCACCCCGGTGAGCACGAGCCTCGGCATATCGGTCGGAGTCGCCGGGCTGATGGTCACGGTGTACGGCGTCTCGGCCGGGCTGGGCGTGCCCTTCATCGTGGCGTGGAGCAGGCGCGTCAACCGCCGCGTCCTGCTCTCGGCGCTCCTGGCGGTCCTGGCCGCGGGGAACCTGGTCACCGCCGTCTCCCCGAACTACCCGCTCGTCCTCGCGACACGGCTCACCATGGGTTTCGCGAGCGGGGTCTTCTGGGCCATCGGCGTGAGCATGGCGATGCGCCTCGTTCCGGAGCGCCAGGCGAGCAGGGCGGCCGCGGTCGTGATGTCCGGCATCTCGATCGCCGCCGTGGTGGGCATGCCGCTCGGCACGTTCCTTGAGGACCTCACCGGCTGGCGGACCACGTTCCTCATCTGGAGCGGCCTCAGCGCGCTGGTGTTCCTCGCGGTCGCCGCCGTCATCCCGTCTCTGCCGTCGCGGAACGCGGTCCCCGTCCGCGAGGTGTTCGCCCTTCCGCTCAGGAACGTGCGGCTGCGCTCGGTCATGTTCACCGTCGTGCTGTTCGTGCTCGGCCACTTCGGGGCCTACACGTTCGTGCGGCCGTTCCTGGAAGGCGACTCGGACGCCTCGCCCGCCTCCATCACCGGGCTCCTGATGGCCTACGGCATCGGGGGCGCCCTGGGGAACTTCATCGCCGGGCACACCGCGTCCAGGCACCTGAGGGCGACCTTCGTCACCGCCTGCTCGGGCCTCGTCGCCTCGTTGCTGCTGCTTCTGACGGTCGGGCACTGGACGGCCGCGCCGGTCGTCCTGCTCGTCGTGTGGGGCGTGTCCTTCGGCGCCTGGCAGCTGTGCCAGGTCAACATGACGCTCGCCGCCGCGCCCGACACGTTCGAGGCCGCGATGTCGCTCAACACCCTGGCCTACAACACCTCCATCGCGGTCGGCGCGCTGTTCGGCGGGCTGTTCGCCGACCATCTGGGCGTCAGGAGCGTCCTCTGGTTCGGCGCGGCGCTGACGGCGGCGTCGCTGCTCGTCACGCTCGCCGGCGTCCGGCGGGGCCGCCCGGCGTCAGCAGATGCGCGGTAGCGGGTCGCCGACCAGGAGGTCGACGATGCGGGTGCCGCCGAAGGCCGTCTTCAGCAGGACGAGGCCGGACGGGTCGTCGGTCACGCGGCCGATGACGGCGGCCTCCTCGCCCAGCGGGTGGGCCCGCAGCGCCGCCAGCGCGGCCCGCTCGCACTCCGGGGCGACCACGACCACGGCGCGGCCCTCGCACGCGACGTACATCGGGTCGATCCCGAGCAGCTCGCAGGCGCCCCGGACGGCGGGGCGCACCGGGATCGCGTCCTCCTCCACCACCACGGCCGTCCCGGCGTCCGACGCCAGCTCGTTGAGGACGGTCGCCACGCCGCCCCGCGTCGCGTCCCGCATCCGGCGCAGGCCGCCCGGGCACGCGTCGGCCAGGTCGGCCAGCAGGCAGGTCAGCGGCGCGGTGTCCGAGACGACGTCGGCCTCCAGGTCGAGCTCGCCGCGCGCCAGCATGATCGTGACGCCGTGCTCGCCGATCGGCCCCGTCACCAGCACGGTGTCGCCGGGACGGATCTCCCCCGCCGGCCGGGACCGCACGACCCCCACGCCCGCCGTGGTGACGAAGCAGCCGTCGGCCTTCCCGCGCTCGACGACCTTGGTGTCGCCGGTGACGATGTCGACGCCCGCCGCGTCCGCCGCGCGCCGCATCGACTCGACGATGCGCCGCAGGTCGGCGACGGGGAACCCCTCTTCGAGGATGAACCCCGCCGACAGGTGCAGCGGCCTCGCGCCGCAGACGGCGAGGTCGTTGACCGTCCCGTTGACGGCCAGGTCGCCGATGTCGCCGCCGGGGAAGAACAGGGGCGACACCACATGGCAGTCGGTGGTGAAGGCGAGGTGGGCGCCGTTCACCGCGAAACACGCCGAGTCGTCCAGCCGGTCCAGGAGCGGATTGGTGAACGCCTCCCGGAACACCGCCTCGACCAGGGTGTGGGTGGCCTTGCCGCCGGAGCCGTGCGCGAGCGTGATCGTGTCCTCGCGGAGCCGGGCCTTGCGGGCCCGCGCGCGCTCGATGCGTTCCAGGACCTGTTCCTCGCGGACGGTCATCGCGCCGTCTCCCTCACCTGTCCGGCGTCTTCCGCCCGGCCCGCCCCGCCGCTCCGGCCGACCTCGCTGATCCGCTCGCGGGTGAAGCGGCCGAAGTTGTAGTACGCGGCGCACGCGCCCTCGGACGAGACCATGCACGTCCCGATCGGCGTCTCCGGGGTGCAGGCCGTCCCGAAGACCTTGCACTCCCACGGTTTCAGGACGCCCTTGAGCACCTCGCCGCACTGGCACGCCTTCGGATCGGCGACGCGTCCGCCCGGGATGTCGAAGATGCGCTCGGCGTCGAAGGCGGCGAACTCCTCCTTCATCCGGAGCGCGGAGTGGGAGATGAAGCCGAGGCCGCGCCACTCGAAGTACGGCCGCGGCTCCATGACCTCGGAGATCGCCTCCAGTGCCCGGGGATTGCCGTCCCACGGGACGACCCGGCCGTACTGGTTCTCCACCTCCGAGCGGCCCGCGGCGAGCTGGGCCAGCAGCATGTGCACCGACTGCAGGATGTCCAGCGGCTCGAACCCGGCGACGACCAGCGGTTTCCCGTAGTCGTCGGTGATGAACGAGTAGGGCCGGCAGCCGATCACGGTCGACACGTGGCCCGGGCCGAGGAAGCCGTCCAGGCGCAGGTCCGGCGAGTCGAGAATGGCCTTGATCGCCGGAAGGATCGTCACGTGGTTGCAGAACACCGAGAAGTTCCGGATTCCGGCCGCGGCCGCCCGCAGCACCGTCATGGCGGTGGACGGCGCGGTCGTCTCGAACCCGATCCCCATGAACACCACGCGCCGCGACGGGTTCCGCTCGGCGATCTTCAGCGCGTCCAGCGGCGAGTACACCATCCGGATGTCCGCGCCGGCGGCCTTGGCGTCCAGGAACGACCCCCGGCCGCCCGGTACCCGCATCATGTCCCCGAACGACGCCATGATGACGTCGGGCTGCGACGCGATGTGGATCGCGTCGTCCACCCGCCCCATCGGGATCACGCACACCGGGCAGCCCGGCCCGTGCACCAGCGAGATGCTCTCCGGCAGGTAGTCCTCCAGGCCGTGCTTGTAGATGGTGTGCGTGTGGCCGCCGCACACCTCCATGAACTTGTAGTGCCGCCCGGGCTCGCACAGCGAGGCGATCGAGGCGGCGAGCGCCCGCGCCCGCTCCGCGTCCCGGTACTCGTCGACGAAGCGCATCAGTCGATCCTCGATTCCCGCAGCGCGTCGATCTCGTCGTCATAGGCCTCGCCGAGGCCCTCCAGCAGCGCCAGCGTCGCCCTCGCCTCGTCCTCGTCGATCTTGGACATGGCGAACCCGACATGGATGAGGACCCAGTCGCCGGCGGCGAGCCGCTCCCCGTCGAGCAGGGCGATGTTCACCGCCCGCCGGACGCCGGTCACGTCCACCTTCGCCATCGGGCGGTCCGGCATGATCTCCACGATCTCGCCCGGTATCGCCAGGCACATCAGAAGCCCTCCCCCGCCAGTTCGCGCTGCGTCAGTTCCCAGAGCGCGTGGTAGATCGTCGTCTGCGCCTCCTGGATGCGGTGCACCGACGACGACGGGACCGTGAACAGGTGGTGCAGGCCGGAAGTCTCCGCCATCTGCCCGCCGGTGTATCCGGCGAGCCCGACCACCGTCATCCCGCGCCGCGCCGCCTCCCGCAGCGCGGCGATGAGGTTGTCGGAGTTCCCGCTGGTGGACAGCGCCAGCGCGATGTCGCCCGGACGCCCGAACGCGGCGAGCTGCCGCGCGAACACCACCTCGAACCCGACGTCGTTGGACAGCGCGGTGACCACGGCGACGTCGGTCGTGAGCGCCAGCGCGGGCAGCGGCCGCGCGGACCCGCCCGGGTTGAGGAACAGCGCCGCGACGTCCTGCGCGTCCGTCGAGCTGCCGCCGTTGCCGAACGTGAAGAGCCGGCCGCCGGAGCGGAACGCGTCCGCCATCCGCGCGGCGCAGGCCGCGAGGTCCTCGCCGTACAGCTCCAGGACGGCCTCGCGCAGCCGGACGATCTCCTCGACCTTCTCGCGCGTCGAGCGGCGCACGTCCTCCAGCAGGGTGTCCAGCCCCGAGCCGCCCGCGTACAGGAAGGGATAGAGCATCTCGGTCACGTCGTCACGACCCCGATCGCCTCCTTGGCGTGGACGAGCACGGTGTCGCCGACATCGGCGTCCACCAGCGCCACGCTGACCTGTTCGAGCCGTCCGCCGCCGACGTCGACGTCCGCGAGGCCGTCGCCGAGGAGCCGCGCGACGACGACCGGGACGGCCTCGTCCGCGCAGGTCACGCAATGGTCGCCCGTGCACCCGGTCACGCGGTCACCTCCTGGCCGAGCACGCCCGGCTGCTCCAGGAACACGTGCACCAGCTCCCACAGCACGTGGTACGCGGTGACGTGCACCTCCTTCACGACCCGCGGGTCGCCGGACGGCACCGTGACCAGGTGGTCGACCGCCCCGGCGAGCGCTCCCCCGTCGCCGCCCGCCAGCGCGACCGTCAGCATGCCGCGGTCCCGGGCGCACTCCATGGCGCGCAGGACGCTGCCGCAGCGGCCGTCCGGCGAGATCCCGAACGCGATGTCGTCCGGGCCGCCGAAGCAGCGGACCTGGTGGGCGAACACGTCGTCGAACCCCGCGCCGGCGCAGACGCCGGTGATCGTCGCGACGTCGCCGGTGAGCGACAGCGCGGGCAGCGCCCGCTTGCCGACGATCACCGGGTGCACGAACTCGACCGCGACGTGCTGCGCGTCGGTCGCGGCGGCGCCGGTCCCGAAGGTGAGCAGGCGTCCCCCGCGGTGGAAGCGGGCCGCCATCGCGTGGCAGGCCGCGGCGATGGCGCCGGCCTCCTCGGCGAGCGCGGCGCCCGGCTCCGCGCGGCGGCGGAACACCTCCTTCACGGCGGTCACCGGCCGTCCCCCGCGGACGGGGCGTGCCCGGCGCGCAGCGACATGTCCACGGCGAGGTCCCAGCGGTCCGACAGCTCGTGCGACATCGCGTGGGCGTCCTCGCACATCGCCGCCGCGACCGCCGCCGTCTCCCCGTCCCCGGCGCGGTCGGCGACCCGCCGCAGCGTCTCGCCCGCCCCGATCTGCAGGTGGACGGCGACGTAGGCGTCCCGCATGTGCCTGACGGGGTCGCGGTGGCCGTGGCCGATGCCGCCCTCCAGCACGGACGCGAGCAGCGTCCCGGCGTCGCGCGCGATGCTCGGGGACGACCCGTGCGCGTGCAGCCGCGCCTCGATCGCCCTCGTGTACGCCCGCGACCGCTCGGCGTAGTGCCCGAGCGGCCGGCACAGCTCCGGCTCGTCGGCCGCCGCGGTCAGCATCTCGCTCAGCGCGGCCTCGGTGTGCTCCTGGAGCGCGTGCGCGTCCTTCAGATGGCCGACGAGCCGCCGCTCGATCGTCGTCACGAGCGTCCGCTCCGCGTCCCCGATCACATCGACTCGGCTTTGACGTACCGGCGCAGCGCCGGCACCTCCTTGACGAGCACCACGATCGCGCCGACCGCGACCAGTCCGAGCATCAGCCGGACGACGCCCCGGCCCCTGCAGATCCCTTTCCTCATCCCCCCGCTCCCTCCTGCGCGAGTTCCTGCGTGAATTCCTCCGCCAGCAGCCGCTCGACCATCCCGGCGGCCTCCTCGACCGCCGCGCCGACCGGCGCGCTGAGCCTCATCTCCCAGGTGGCGTCCGTGGTCCGCGCCGACGGCTCGCACGCGACGAGCAGGATGCGCGGCGGGACCGGGCCGTTGTCCCGGGCCAGCCGCAGCACCTGCGCGGGGTCGAGGCCGTGCGCGTCGACGGCGACGCCGCCGAAGTCGTCCGGGCCGGGCTCGACCAGCGACACGGTGCCGGGCGCGTGGCCGCGCTCGGCCGCGTCGACCAGGACCGCGGCCTCGTAGCCGTCGCCGAGCGCGTACATGAGGTCGATGCCGCGGATGCCGAAGTCGACGACGTCCACGCCGGGCGGCTGCGGACGGGTCCGCAGCCGCCGGACGACCTCGACCCCGAACCCGTCGTCGCCGTGGAAGACGTTCCCGATCCCCGCGACGAGCACCTTGCGGGACGGCGCCTCCCCCGGCAGCGGCTCGACCTCGTCCGGCCGGACGAAGAAGCGGTGCCCGAGCTGGTTGTAGGGACCGAGGTCGCGGCCCGGGTCGTCGTCCAAGGCGACGACCAGGTGCACCCCGCCCTCCATGTCCTCCTCGACGCGCTCGACGACGGCGGTGCGCCCGACGAGCGCCAGGTCGAAGATGTCCGCGCCCCCGCGCGGACGCAGCCGGACCCGGCTCCCCGGAGCCGTCTCCCGCACGCCCGCCCCCACGTCCTCCCCGCTCACGTCTTCCCCGCTCACCACACGTCCCTCCGCGGATCCCTCAATGTGCCGTGCAGCGCGAGCAGCTCACCGGACGACAGGGCGCCGCACCGCTCCAGGATCTGCCGCGCCTTCGGGTCGGTCGCCGCCATCTCGCGCCGCTCGTCCTCGGTGAGGCTGAGCACGCTGAGGATCAGCAGCTGGTCGATCTCCGTCCCGTCGAACAGGTCGCCCGGGCTCTCCGGCGCCACCTGCGGCCAGTCGTAGAGGACGATCGGCGCCGCGAGGACGGTGTCGCGGCTGCCCGGCTCCCCCGCGAGGACCGGCCAGAGCCCGTCCCTGCCGCACGCGGCCGCCGCCCCCGCGAGCCGCTCCGGCGGATCCGTGAGCGACACGAACGCGCCGCCGTCCGTGCGCGCCACGACATGCGCGCACAGCATCCCGGCGCGGACGGCGTCCTCGCGCTCCCCGGCGGCGCCGGTGTTGACGACCTCGACGCGCAGCCGCACCACGCCGTCCCCGGCGGGCACGGCCGAGACCTCGACCCGCCCGTCCACCCGCTCCCACGACCGGACGAACCGCACGCCGCCGCCGCTGCACGACGCCTTGCCTTCCACGGCCTCCTCTTCGGCACCCGCGGCCACCTCGACGGGGACGCTGACGGGAGCGCGCACGAGACGCTCGACCGCGATCGGGCCGCTGGTGAGCTCGCGTTCGCGTGCCTCCTGCCAGCTGGTGCAGATCTCGTCGCCGACGCGGATCTCGTCCACGGGACCGTCGCCGTGCATCACCTGGCGGTGCACCGCGTGCAGGAACCGCAGCGTGACCTCGACGTCGGCGCCGGGGACGGCTTCGAGGAGGAACTCGGCGTGGACCGTCCAGTGGTCGCTGTTCCGCTCGGCGTAGCCGCGCGGATAGACGCTCCCGATCGTCCAGCGCTGCCGGTTCTTCAAGGCGGACCGGCGGTACGGCCAGAGCAGGTACCCCTCGTAGAGGACGGTGTCCGCGATCGCCCTCAGGCGGTCCACTCTTCCTCCCCACGTCGCTTCTCGGCCTGGCGCAGCAGTTCGTCGACCGTGTCGTCGAACGAGGAGTGCGCGCGGCGGGCCCGGTAGGCCGAGAGGCGGCCGAAGCAGTCGTCGTCCAGCCGCAACCAGCGGGCGGTGCCGTAGTAGCGGCCCATCAGGTCCCGCCACACCTGGAGGGGCAGGTCGCCGGTGGCCTCGTGGTGCCACGGGATCTGCCCGGTGCGCAGCGCGCCGTCCTCGCCGGGGTAGAAGACCGTGCCGTTGAAGGCCAGGTCGAGCGGGACGTCGCCGCCGCCGAGCGCGTGCAGGTACCGGTCGGCCGCGACCTGCATGTCGTGCCCGCACGGCAGGGACAGCGTCGCCTCCGTCCCGCCCTGGAACGTCGGCACGGTGGTGCCGACGCGCGCCCAGGTCAGCCCGCGCAGCGACCGGTCCCACATCTCCGGCGGGCCGAACACCCCGGCGAGCCGGTCGCGCTCGGCGTCGTCGTAGCCGCGGCGCGCCGCCGCGATCGTCACCACCGTGGTGAGCAGCACGCACTGGACGGGCCCGCCGTCCAGCCGCCGCAGCCCGATCCGCAGGCTAAGCGTCGGCGTCGCCGCGAACTTCTCCGGCTCGATGCCGACCAGGTCGAGCCCGAGCTCCGGTGTCTCGTTCATGCCCTGCCCCTTCGAGGGGGGACGACCCCCCGCGCCCCCCCGGTTCGCCGCGCTCATGCTCAATCCCCGTGGGGGGACGACCCCCCACACCCCCCGGTTCGCTGCGCTCATGCCCGTCACCCGTGGGGGGACGACCCCCCACACCCCCCGGTTCGCTGCGCTCATGCTGGTGAGAGATTGGGCATCGAATCGAGGATCGGGCCGTGGGTCTCCGGGTTGATCCCCGTCGAGCGGGCCGCGGTGGACGTGCCGTCGGGCAGGTGCCCGACCTGCTTGTCGTAGTTGCCCGTCCGGTTGCCCTCGCGGACGCCCCTCGTGTGCGAGGGCCTGTCGGGAGTGACGTCGGGCTTCCCCACTCTGATCATCGTGTTCCCCTCTTCTCCCCGGCGGCCGCCCGGGCCGCCGTCAACTCGGTGAAGAACGCGCCGATGTGATGCCAGACCGCGTCGCCGCCGGTGAAGCCCGTCCAGTGCTCGCGCAGCAGGGCGGTGAGCCGGTAGCAGTCGTCGATCGGGAGGATCCAGTGCTCGGCCGCGTCCCGCGCCCGGTGCACGACGAGCGCCTCCACGTCCGGGCGCAGTTCCGCCAGGACGGGGTTCGCCTCGGCCAGGCGCCGCCAGCTCGCGGCGTGGACGGCCGCGTGCAGCGCCCCTGCCGGGCTCGGATAGCGGGCGGTGACCTCGCCCGTCCCGGAGACGGTGAAGAAGGCCAGGTCGACCGGGATGCCGAGACCGGCCCACAGCGGGCCGTCCAGGTGGAAGCCGGTCAGCTCGCGCCGCCGGTCCGGGACGAGCCGGTAGTGCCGCCCGCCCGCCGGCCGGCCGTCGAACAGGAGGGTGCACGCCCCGCACGCGCACAGCAGCTCGCCCTTCTCCAGGTCGAGCAGGTGCCGGTGCGCGTCGTGCACGGGTTCGGCGCACAGCTCGCACCGCTCCACGGCCTCGCCCGGCGGCGGCGCCGGGCGCGGCGGAGCCGAGGCCAGCGCGGCCAGCCTCGGTGTGGAGAGCCCCGGCGTCATACGCGGCTCCGCACCTGGTCCAGAGTGATCAGCACCTTCTCCGGCGCGGGCGCCTCGATCTCGACCCGCTCCAGTTCCGGCGCCGCGGCGAGGGCCGCCCGCTCCACGGCGTCCAGCACCGGGCGGGGCGCGGCGGCGCGCCCCTCGGTCGCGACCTTCAGCCGCACCGACTCCCCGTCGACCCCGGTCAGCTCCACGGACGTGCGGTGCTTGGCCAGGAACGCCTCCAGCGCGGCGAGGGCCCGCCGGACCCGCGCCTCCGGCGCCTCGGGGTGCAGGCCGTGCATGGCCAGCAGGTGGCAGAGCAGCTCGTCGCCGGCCAGCTCCGAGGCGTCCGCGCAGAGCCGCACGATCCGGCCGAGCGCCTCCCCGTAGAGCTCCACCAGCGCCTGGACGGCCTGGTGCGCCCCGGGGTCGAGCCCGTCGAGCAGCCCTTCGAGGCGCTGGACGTGCTCGCGGACGCGCTCGTCGTCCCAGCCCATCACTGGCCTTCCTGGGCGCCGAACATCGGGGAGTGCCGCTTCTCGATCGTCCGGCCGTTGCCGACGTACATGTGCACGCCGCACGGCAGGCACGGGTCGAAGCTGCGGACGGTCCGCATGATGTCGATGCCCTTGAAGTCGTCCGGGCCGTTCTCCTCGAAGATCGGCTGCCCCTGGACGGCGTCCTCGTAGGGGCCCGGCGTGCCGTAGGAGTCGCGCGGGCTGGCGTTCCACGGCGTCGGCGGGTACGGGTGGTAGTTGGCGATCTTGCCGTCGCGGATGACGAGGTGGTGCGACAGCACGCCGCGGACCGCCTCGTGGAACCCGCAGCCGATCGCCTCGTCCGGGACGTCGAAGTCGGTGAACACCTTCGTCCGACCGGAGCGGACCTCGTCGAGGGCCTTCTCGGCGAAGTGCAGCGCCATCCCCGCCGCGTAGGCGATGAAGTACGCGCGGGCGCGGTCGCGCTCGATCGTGTTGGCGTACTGCGGCGGCTTCCACTCCAGGTTGACCTCCGGCATACCGGGGGTCTTCGGCAGGTCGATCTGGACGCTGTGCCCGGTGGAGCGGACGTACGGGGTGTCGACCTCGCCGGCCAGCGCGGTCGCCCACAGCCGGGCGAGCGGCCCGCCGCCGGTGTCGAGCGCGAGGTGGTCGCCGGTCCCGGGGTGGCGCCAGCGGGGGCTCATCACCCAGCTGTACTTGCCGCCGTCGAGGTCGCGCTTCTGCGGGCTCGGCAGCGTCGTCTGGTTCCACGGGTGCCGCTGGTCGATCGGGTTGCCGAGCGGGTCCTCCTTGACGAAGGTCTCCTCGTTCACCCAGTCGTCGTAGTAGGAGCTGCCGAGCAGGATCCTCATGCCGAGGTTGATGTCGACCAGGTCCGTCGTGAGGAGCTGCCCGTCCACGACGATGCCCGGGGTCACGTAGGCGGCCCGGCCCCACTCGGACATGTGCCGGTAGTCGTAGTCGCACACGTCGGGGTTCTGGAAGGCGCCCCAGCAGCCGAGCAGCGTCCGCCGCCGGCCCACCTGGTCGTAGCCGGGCAGCGACTCCAGGAAGAAGTCGAAGATGTCGTCGTTCATCGCGACGGCGCGCTTGACGAAGTCGAGGCAGCGGGTCAGCCGGACGAGGTAGTCGGTGAACACCTGCGGCGTCGCGACCGTCCCCACGCCGCCCGGGTACAGCGTGGACGGGTGGACGTGGCGCCCCTCCATCAGGCAGATCATCTCGCGGGTGATGCGGCTGAGCTGGAGGGCCTCCTTGTAGACCGAGCCCTCGAAGGGGTTGAACGCCGTCATGATGTCGGCGATCTTGCGGAACCCGTGGACGTCGCCGCGCGGCGCGTCGGTGTTCTTGGCCGTGGCGAGCAGGCCCGGGTTCGTCTCGGCGACCATCCGCTCGCAGAAGTCGACGAAGACCAGGTTGTCCTGGAACAGCGTGTGGTCGAACATGTACTCGGCGGCCTCGCCGAGGTTGATGATCCACTCGGCGAGCGGCGGCGGTTTGATCCCGTAGGCCATGTTCTGGGCGTAGATCGAACAGGTCGCGTGGTTGTCGCCGCAGATGCCGCAGATCCGGCTGGTAATGAAGTGCGCGTCGCGCGGGTCCTTGCCCTTCATGAACACGCTGTAGCCGCGGAAGATGGACGAGGTGCTCCGGCACTCGGCCACCTGCCCGTTCGCGAAGTCGATCTTGGTGTAGATGCCGAGGTTGCCGACGATCCGGGTGATCGGGTCGAACGCCACCTCGACGAGCCCCGACTGCGTGGCGGCCCGTTCGCCTCGCGCCTGCGTCCCCTGCTTCATGACTCGCCCCGCTCCATGACTAGCCCCTGTTCCATCGCCCTGGCCGCCGTCCATCGGCGCGGCCGTCCTGCGTCCGTGTCTTTTCTGGTCAGGCCGTACCGCGCCGGTGGGGCCGACCACCGGCGCGGGCCTCGCTCACTGGTGCGGCCAGCGGGGCTGGTAGCCGCTGGTCAGCCTCTCCCGGTTGTGGCGCCACTTCGGCTCCCGGTTCGCGCCCTTGTTGGTGATCGACCGCATCTTCCGGATGAACGGCCCGTAGGACCGCAGCAGCGTCGTGGAGAGGCTCGCCCCGGGCGGCTCGTCCATGAACGGCATGAACTTGTCCGGGAAGCCGGGCATGGTGCAGCCGATGCAGATGCCGCCCACGTTGGGGCAGCCGCCGACGCCGTCCATCCAGCCGCGCTTGGTGACGTTGCAGTTCACGACCGGGCCCCAGCACCCGATCTTCACCTGGCACTTCGGCGAGTTGTAGTCGCGCGCGAAGTCGGCCTGCTCGTAGTAGGCGGCGCGGTCACAGCCCTCGTGGACGGTCTTGCCGAACAGCCACGTCGGGCGCAGCCGGTCGTCCAGCGGGATGACCGGCGCCTGCCCGACCGCCTGGTGCAGCACCCAGAGCAGCGTCTCCATGAAGTTGTCCGGTTGCACGGGGCAGCCCGGCACGTTCACGATCGGCAGCCCGCCCGCGGAGCGGAAGTCCCAGCCGAGGTAGTCGGCGAGGCCCATGCAGCCCGTCGGGTTGCCCGCCATGGCGTGGATGCCGCCGTAGGTCGCGCACGTCCCGATCGCCACGACCGCCCACGCCTTCGGCGCGAGCCGGTCGATCCACGTGTTCACCGGGATCGGCTCGCCGGTCTCGGGGTCGTTCCCCATCGACGTCCAGTAGCCGTCCCCGTTGATGTTCTCGTTGGGGATCGAACCCTCGACGACGAGGATGAAGGGCGCCAGCTCGCCGCGCGCGGCCTGCCGGAACGCCTCCATGAACTCGTCGCCGTTCTCGTAGGCGAGCACCTTGTTGTGCAGATGGACCTTCGGCAGGCCCGGTATCGCGCCGAGGACGACGTCCTCGATGCTCGGCAGCGACGCCGCGGTCACCGAGATGGTGTCCCCGTCGCAGCTCATTCCCTCGGACGTCCACAGAATGTGGATCTCGTCCGTCAGCGGTTGCGCCGGAGCGACGCTCGTCATCGCTTCCCCCCTCGACCGACTGCGGTCATCACCCATGCGGTTGCCCTGGGGGAACGGCGCGAAACACCGCCCGAAAAGCCCCCCAAGGCATTTCCCCGATTCGGTAAACACACCGTTTGACCTGGGGAGATCGGGGCAGCAGAACGGCGCTGGGACAATGGAAGCGGGCCGGGAGGGCGCGTGCACGAATTGGCCGTGACGGAGAGCGTCATCGCGGCAATTTCTACCCAATTGCCCGATTCGCGGGTGGTGGTGGTGCACCTGGAAATTGGGAGACTTTCCGGAGTCATGCCGGACGCGGTGCGTTTCTGCTTCGAACTGGCCGGCGAGGGGACGTGCGTCGAGGGCGCGCGGCTCGACATCACCGAGCCGGAGGGCGTCGGCGACTGCGCCGACTGCGGTGTCTCGTTCCCGGCGCGCGACCCGCTCGCGATGTGCCCGTGCGGCAGCGCCGACGTGGTGATCAGCGGCGGCGCCGACCTGACGATCAAAGCGGTGGAGGTCGCCGACGATGTGTGAGACCTGCGGCTGCGACGGCGAGGACGCCGCGCGCCTGACGACCCTGACGGCCCCGGGGGACGCCCCCGGCCACGTCCACGTCCACGATCCCGTCCACGGACACGGGCATGGGCACGAGGACGGGCACGTCGTGACGCTGGGCCAGAGGGTCCTGGCCCGCAACGACGACCTCGCCGGCCGGAACCGGGCGTGGCTGGCCGAACGCGGCATCGCCGCGCTCAACGTGATGAGCTCCCCCGGTTCGGGGAAGACGACGCTGCTGGCGCGCACCGTCGCCGACCTGAGCCCGGACCGCCCGATCTCGGTGATCGAGGGCGACCAGGAGACGCTGCTGGACGCGCGGCGCCTGGCCGCCGCCGGGGCCCGGACCGTCCAGGTCAACACGGGCGCCGGCTGCCATCTCGACGCCGCGATGGTGGCCGGCGCGCTGGCCGCGCTGGCGCCGCCGGACGGCTCCACGGTGTTCGTCGAGAACGTCGGCAACCTCGTCTGCCCGGCGCTGTTCGACCTCGGCGAGCGTGCCCGCGTCGTGCTCATGTCCGTCACCGAGGGCGACGACAAACCGCTGAAGTACCCGCACATGTTCCGCGGCGCGGACGTCCTGCTGCTCAACAAGACCGACCTGCTGCCGTACGTCGACTTCGACATGGACGCCTGCCGGGACGCGGCCCGCCGGCTGTGCCCCGGGCTGTGCGTCCTGCCCGTCTCGGCGACCCGCGGCGACGGCCTGGACGCCTGGTACGACTGGCTCGACGAGGCGACGGCCGGGCCTTGACCTGGAGCGCGCTCCAGCACCTAGCGTTCTGCGCGAGCCACTGACGAGGAGCACGCATGCAGTACCGCAAGCTCGGCCGCACCGGCGTCGAGGTCAGCACCCAGACCCTCGGCGCGATGATGTTCGGCGCCGTCGGCAACCCCGACCACGGCGAGTCCGAGCGCATCGTCCACCGGGCCCTGGACGCCGGGATCAACTTCATCGACACCGCCGACATGTACTCGGCCGGGGAGAGCGAGGAGATCGTCGGGAAGGCCCTCAAGGGCCGCCGGGACGACGTCGTCCTCGCGTCCAAGTTCTTCTTCCCGCTCGGCGAGGAGCGCAACGCCCGGGGCGGCTCCCGGCGCTACATCGTCCGCGCCGTGGAGGACAGCCTGCGCCGCCTCGGCACCGACCGCATCGACCTGTACCAGATGCACCGCCGCGACTGGGAGACCGACCTCGAGGAGACCCTGGACGCGCTGACCGACCTCGTCCGCCAGGGCAAGGTGCTCTACGTCGGGTCGTCGTCCTTCCCCGCCGACTGGATCGTCGAGGCCCAGTGGGCCGCCGAGCGCCGGGGCGGCGTCCGGTTCGTCTGCGAGCAGCCGCAGTACTCGATCTTCGCGCGGTCGATCGAGGAGTCGATGCTGCCCGCGGCGCGGCGGCACGGCATGGGCGTCATCCCGTGGAGCCCGCTCGCCGGCGGCTGGCTCACCGGCAAGTACCGGCGCGGTGAGCAGGCCCCCGAGGGCGCCCGCTTCGCGCCCTCGGACAACCCGGCATGGCGGGGTCGCACGGTCGACACCGACCCCAGCGTCTCGGCCCGCTACGACGCCGTGGAGCGCCTCACCAAGATCGCCGAGCAGGCGGGCCTCTCGCTGACCCACCTGGCCCTCGGGTTCGTCGCCGAGCACCCGGCCATCACCTCGACGATCATCGGACCGAAGACGATGGCGCAACTGGAGGACCTGCTCGGCGCCGCCGACGTCCGGCTCGACGCCGCCACCCTCGACGCCATCGACGAGGTCGTCCCGCCCGGCACCGACATGGCCGGCATCAGGCACATGACCGGCAACCCGTCCCTGGACGCGGAGAACCGCCGCCGGTCCTGAGCCGCCGGTCCCGGAAGGCCCCGGCCCCGGCGCGGCCGCGCCGGGGCCGGCCGCCCCTACCGGATCAGCGGGTCGCGGGGCAGGCCGAGGATGCGCTCGGCGATCTGGTTGCGGGTGATCTCGGAGGTGCCGCCCGCGATCGACATGCCGCGGGACCCTAGGCGCATCAGGCCCGCGGCCTGCCCGAGGCCCTCGGTGAACGCGGTCTCGGGCCCGGCGAACTCGGCGAGGAGTGCGGCGGTGGCGTGGCCGTGCTCGGCGAGGACGAGCTTGGTGATGTTGCCCTCGGGGCCCGGCTCGCCGCCCGCGACCGCGCGCTCGGCGGACCGCAGGTTGAGCAGGCGCAGGGCCTGCTCCTCGGCGGCGTGGGCGCCGACGCGCTCGGCCGCCGCCGGGACGCGGTCGCCGCGCTCGGCGTAGAGCCGGAACACGTCGGGTCCGGGCGGGCCCCCGACGCCGCCGCCGATGCTGACCCGCTCGTTGCCGAGGGTTGCGCGGGCGACCGTCCACCCCTGGTTGGGCGTCCCGACCACGTCCGCGTCGGGGACGAGGACGTCGGAGAAGAACACCTCGTTGAAGTCGGAGGTGCCGGTCGTCTGGCGCAGCGGCCGGACCTCCACACCGGGGTGGTGCATGTCGACGACGACCATCGTGACGCCGGAGTGCTTCGGCGCGTCGGGGTCGGTGCGGACGGTGGCGAAACCCCAGCGGCAGTACTGGGCGCCGCTCGTCCACACCTTCTGGCCGTTGACGAGCCAGCCGCCGTCCACCTTGACGGCACGGGTCCTGACGGCCGCCGCGTCCGACCCGGCGTCGGGCTCGCTGAACAGCTGGCACCAGACCTCCTCGCCGGTGAGCGCCGGGCGCACCCACCGGTCGATCTGGTCCTGGGTGCCGTGCTGGACGAGCGTGAGGATCACCCAGCTCGTGATGCCGAGCTGGGGGCGCTTCACGCCCGCGGCGCGGAACTCGTCCTCGATGACCAGTTGCAGCCCGGCGCTCGCCTCCACGCCCCAGGGGCGCGGCCAGTGCGGCTGGACGTAACCGGTCTCGATGAGCCTCTCGCGCTGCTCGGCCCGGGGCAGCGCGGCGATCTCCCGGGCCAGCCCGCGGATCTCCGCGCGCCGCGCCTCGGCCTCGGGCGGCAGGTCGAGGCTCGCCTCCCGGACGACCCCGGCCGCCCGCAGCCGGGTCACGTCCCGCTCCGCGGCGTGCGGGCCGGCGACGGCCTCCAGCGTCGCGGCCCGGCGCAGCAGCAGGTGCGCGTCGTGCTCCCAGGTGAAGCCGATGCCGCCGTGCACCTGGATGTTCAGGCCCGCGTTGGAGGTGAAGGCGGGCAGGGCGAGCGCCGCCGCCACGGCCGCGGCCAGCTCGAACTGGTCGGACGGGCCGGACGCGGCCCGCGCCGCGTCCCACACCGCGGCCGTGGCCAGCTCCGCGGCGACGAGCATGTTCGCGCAGTGGTGCTTGACCGCCTGGAACGTCGCGATCGGCCGCCCGAACTGCTGCCGCACCTTGGCGTACGCGGTGGCGGTCTCGACGCACTCCAGCGCGCCGCCGACCGCCTCGGCGGACATCAGCGTCCGGGCGACGGCGGTCGCGTGCGCGCGGGCCCCGGCGAGGACCTCCACGGCGGCGCCGTCCAGCCTCACGCGCGCGGAGCGGCGGGACGGGTCCAGGTTGCCGGGCACCTCGACCGCGACGCCCGGCGCGCCGGCCCGCACGACGACCATGTCGTCACCGGCGGGCAGGACGAGCAGTTCCGCGAGGCCGCCGCCCAGCACGACGCCCGCGTCGCCGGTGGCGGCGCCGCCGGCCACGGTGAGCGCGCCGTCCAGCCCGAGGGCCGCCGGGGTCGCGCCCGACGCGAGGCCGGGCAGGAGCCGGCCCCGCTGCTCCCCGTCCCCCGACGCGGCGAGCACCGCGGACGCGATCATCGTCGGCAGCATCGGGCCGGGCGCGGCGGCGCGGCCGAGCTCCTCGGCGACCACGACCAGCTCCGGCAGGCCCGCGCCCCCGCCGCCGTGCTCCTCGGGAAGGTGCAGTCCGAGCAGTCCGAGCGCGGCGAACTCCGCCCAGAAGGCGGGCAGGGGCTCCTTCTCGGCGTCCAGCAGCGCGCGGTTGCCCGCCCGCGCCTCCTGGTCGCGCAGGAACGAGCGCGCCGTCCGTGCCAACTCGCGGTGTTCGTCGCTGATGGCGATCGCCATGGCCCCTCCAAGCTTCCGTCCCGGCCAGAACACCAGAATGGCATTCGGTTACCGTCCGAGGCGAGGGGTGAGGCCCGATCAGCCGGCGACCCGGGTCGGGTGCGAGCCGTGCCGCGCGGGCCCGGGCGGCGGCGCGAGATACAGCCACGCGCTCGCGCGCGTCTGCTTGACGTCGACGTCGATCAGTTCGAAGTCCTTGCCGTCGATCAGCCGGTACCCGGTGGCCGCCTCGTAGACGTTGGGAGAGACCGCGAGCGCGAAGTCGGCGTCCTCGTCGTCGAGGCGCCGCTTCATGGCGGGCGCGTCCAGCATCCGGAACAGCAGGTTGACCGTGTCGCCGGCCACTCCGTACCTGTCATGGTGCAGGAATCCCGCGTGCAGGGCGGCCCGCAGCCGCAGCCGCGCCGAGGGGGCGGCGGTCGCGTTGTGGTCCTGGACGCCTTCCCGGATGTTCCCGAAAAGGGCCGGGAGGACGGTGTCGAGGCTGGCCTGTGCGCGCAGCACCATCAGGAGCCCGTCGCCCCGGTCCTCCAGCCGGCTGCCGCGCCGTCCGATGCGCGCCGCCGCGAGCGCCTCGTCGACGATCCGGTACATGACCGCGCGCAGGTGGATCTGCGTGGCCTCGTCCCGGCTGGTGAAGCGGGCGATGTCCAGGGCGAGGACGACCCGGCAGCGGGGCCGCGCGCCGCTGCCGCGCCGGGAGGCGAGGCGGCGGTACAGCCGGCGTGCGATGCACCGCCCCGCTCCGCGCCGCCGGGACGTGCCGAGAAAGAGCGCTTCGACGATGGGATCGTCGCTCTGGAAGTGGGGCGCCATTGCCGTACTTCTCCTCCACGAAGATCGATCGCTTCTGTCAGCGATCACCTGACTCTTTCGCGCGCTTAGTCAGTTCCGTGGCACTTCATCCAAAAAAGACCGGCAGTGACGCTTGCGATACGTCAGGGAACAGCGCGGAACGCAGGCGAATGCGCGGGATCGCATCCCGTTTAGCCTATTCGTCCGGCATTCCGGTTAGTTGTCCGGTGCGCTCGCCGGGCGCGGCGGGGCGGCGCCCGGTAAGGCCCCGCAGGAGCGGAACGCGCGCGCCGCCTCCTCGTCGCCGTACCGCCCGGCCGCGTACGCCAGGGCCCGCGCGTGCGCCCGCGCGAGCCGCCGGTCGACCTCGCCGTCGTCCGCGGGCAGCAGGTCCGAGGCGGCGCTCTGGCCCGCCGCGGTGGCGTTCACCAGGTAGGCCGCCGACTTGTGGCCGTGGCCCGTTCCGCAGGCGAGGAGCACCGCGATCTCGTACACGGCGTCCCGGTCCCCTCGCTCCGCCCGCGCCGCCAGGGCCGAGGCGTACGGGCCGTGCGCGTCGAGCACCGCGCGCTCGCCCGGTTCGAGCCGCACCGGATCGGCCGTGCGGACGCGCCGCGCGTCAGGGCCCTCACCGGACGCCGCGCGGTCGCGCGCGCCCTCCTCCGCCTTCGCCTCCCTGAGCAGGCGGTGCCATTCCTCCAGGCCGGCCGCGCCCGGGTCCTCGGTCAGGCCGCCGTTCTCCCGGCCGCACCGCTGCAGGGCGAGGACGATCACCGCCAGCATCCCCGCGGACGGGAGCCGGACGCCGTTGACGACCTGGTTCAGCGTGGAACGCGCGACGCTCGTCGGCAGCGTGCTGCGCCCGCCCATGAGCGGATAGAACTCCTCCAGGTCTTCGACGATCTGGTTCACGACCGTCGGCTTGGGCGATCCGGCCCGGGCGTAGAGCTCCTTGATCCGGTGCCTGAACACCCGGAGAGCGGAGGCTTCGGGCTGCTCGTCGGGCATCGCGTCCTCGTTCTCTCCGCCGCCCGCCCGGAGGGCCCCGGCCGGGGTGACAGGAGTGGACCGCCGGGACGGGACGGCGCGCGTGGTGCTCGCCATCGATCGCGGGACACGATGTCACAGCGCGACGGCGGGAGTCTGCGTCATAAGACACGGCCCCGTCACAATGCGGAGATCATTTCTTTCAGGATCAGCGGCGTGCGGGCCGGCGACGGCGCCCGCGTGGCCAGCACGTTCATGGCGTGCCGATGGTGATCCCGTTCGCAGGACCGGTCCGGATAGATGGCGTTGTCCAGCTGTTCGAGATAGACGACGTCCGCCAGATCATCATGGGGAAGCCGAAGCAGCGTCATGGCGCCGCCCAGTGCGACATGACCGGCACTCGCGAGCGGCAGGATCTGGAGCGTGACGTTCGGAAGCTCGCACAGCTCCAGCAGATGCTCGATCTGCCGGAACATCGTCGCCCGCCCGCCGACCGGGCGGCGCAGCGCCGTCTCGTCGAGGACGGTCCACACGCTGGCGGGCGACGCCCGGTGCAGGACGTCCTGCCGCCGCAGCCGCAGCCGCACGCGCGCGTCGACCTCCTCGGCGGGGCCCGCGCCCCAGGCCGACGCGAGCTGGGCCCGGGCGTACTCGGCGGTCTGGAGCAGGTCGGGGACGTACCGGACGGCGTAGCAGCGGATGACGGCGGCGATCTGCTCCGCCCCGACGTAGGGCAGGAACCAGTCGGGGATGAACCTGCGGTACGGCTGCCACCAGCCGGGACGGTGGGACTGCCGCGCCAGCTCCAGCAGCGCGACCCGGGTCGCGTGCTCCCGCACCCCGTACAGCTCGCACAGCGCCAGCACGTCGTCGATCCCGCAGCGCGTGACGCCGGACTCCAGGGCGGCCAGCCTGGCGTCGGAGCCGAGGGCCCGCGACGCGGCCCGCGCGCTCAGCCCGCGCCGTGCGCGCAGCCTCCGCAGGTGGGCCGCCAGCACCAGCCTCGGCATCGTCGGCCCCGCCGACGCGTCGGCGCCCAGCCCGGCCGCCAGCGCGGCGCCGATCCGTCCCGCCGGGACGATGCTCATGACCCGGCGGGCTTGCGCGCGACGCCGCAGAACTGGTCCATTTCCTCGGGCTCCCCGAACGGCGTCGCCTCCGGACGCCATCGGGTGCAGGAAACGACGCCGGGTTCGACGAGCTCCAGCCCCTGGAACAGATTCTCGATCTGCCGGGGCGTGCGGTGAATGCCGGGCGGCTTGCCGAACCTGTTCCACTCCCGGATCGCCGCCGCCATCCTCTCACCGGTGATCTCGATCGTCGGATGTGCGATGGCGAGGTAACTGCCGGGCGCCGTTCCCGCCATCAGCCTGCGGACGATGTCGAGCGCCTCGGCATCGTCGGTGATGTGCCACAGCACGCCGAGCATCGTGATCGCGACCGGCTCGGTGAGGTCGAGCGTCGCCCGGGCGCCGCGCAGGACGGCCTCCGCCTGACGCAGGTCGGCGTCCAGGTAGTCGGTGGCGCCCTCGGGAGTACTGGTCAGCAGGGCCCTCGCGTGCGCCAGCACCAGCGGGTCGTTGTCGACGTAGACGACCCTCGCGTCCGGCGCCACGCGCTGGGCGACCTCGTGGGTGTTGTCGGCGGTGGGCAGCCCCGTCCCGATGTCGAGGAACTGCCGGACGCCCGCCTCGCCGGCCAGAAAGCGCACCGCCCTGCCGAGGAAGAGCCGGTCGGCGCGGGCCTGCTCCACGATGTCGGGCAGCACCGCCGCTATCTGGTCGCCGAGCTCGCGATCGACCGCGTAGTTCTCTTTGCCGCCCAGCCAGTAATCCCAGATCCGCGCCGAATGCGACACCGTGGTGTCGATCTCTGGGACCGGGGGTGGATGCGGCGCTCGCGAGTCGTCCAAGACCTGCCCCTCCTCCCCGGTGGACACAGCGCCTTCCACCCTAGGTCTCGGATCGGCCTTTCTCCTGGCCCATTGAGGCCATCACGAAATTGAACCGCGACATTGGGCGAGATCAACCGAAACCGAAGGCGATTATTCGCCGAGCACCATTCGGCGGGTCAGGCGGTGGCCTCGACCTCCGCGCGCGACAGCACCGGGTCGGGCGCGTCCGGCGCGGTGGAGGCGACCGGCGCCGACACCCCCGCCGCGACCCTGGCCCGCGCCTGCCGGAACTCCGGCAGCGGGCCGGTGGCGTCGTGCAGGGCGTTGAGGACGACCCACAGCGTCGTCCGGCGCAGCCGCAGCGTGACCGGGTTGGGCGGCTGGTAGAGGGCGAGCTTCCGCGCCCACTCCGGCAGCATGTCGCGGGCCGCCCAGTCCATGAACGGGCTGCCGGGCTCCCACGGCTTGGTCTTGCTGTCGCGCAGGTTGGGCCCGGTCCCGAACGCCTTGATCGGGGTGATCGCGAGGCGCGGCAGGTACGACTCCAGGCACTCGGCGACCTCAGCCTTGGTGGCGGGCAGGTCCGTCCCGCCGAGGGCCTCGCCGACGCGGACGAACTCGCGGTAGTAGCGCTCCAGGTCGTCGCCCTTGAGCGGGCGGCGGTGGTAGCGCTCGTGCGCGGTCGCCAGCCCCCACACCACCGTCGCGTAGTTCCAGCGCAGCCAGTCGGGGTCGTCGGCGTCGTAGGCCAGGCCGTCCGGGCGGGTGCCCTTCACCGTGTGGTGCATCGCGCGGACGGTCCGGGCGAGGCGCTCGGCGGTCGCGGTGGAGCCGTAGGCCGTCCCGACGAAGAACGAGAGGGAGTGCCCGAGCCGCACGGCCGCGCCCTCGGGGTCGATGCCGCCGGTCGGGACGCCGTCGACGCGCTCGGGGATGCGGGAGTGGTCGTAGGCCATCCAGCTGATGCTCGGGTCCAGGCCCTCGATGTAGGCGGCCCCGACCAGCCCGAGCAGCAGGGTCGGCAGATGCGAGTGGACGTACCAGACCGCGCTGCCGGGCCCGAACCAGCCGGGGTCCCCCTCCGGACCGGCGAACTCCAGCCCCCGGAAGAACCGGGAGCGGATCTCGGCGTCGAAGGCCCGCTCGAACCGCGCCGCGATGATGTTGGTCCTCGATGACATGCCGCACTCCCGGGCCCATTCTGGTGACAAGTGTATCCAGAGTAAGTGTCTGGGTACACCCGTGTCCAGACTTGGAGGGCCCGGCGGCCCGGCGGGGGTAGGGTGACGGGCATGGCGAGCACGCGCACGGCCGCGGTCACGCGGTGGGCCGGCGTCCCCGCGAGCCGGCGCCGCGACGAGCGGCGCGCCATGCTCGTCCGGGCCGCGTTCCGGCTGTTCGGCGAAGAGGGCGAGGCCGCCCTCACCGTCCGCGCCGTCTGCCGTGAGGCCGAGCTGCACACGCGCTACTTCTACGAGAACTTCGCCGACACCGGCGCCCTGCTCGCCGCCGTCTACGACCGGGAGGCCGCCGCCCTCGGCGAGGTCCTGGCCCGCGCCCTGGACGAGGCCGGCCCCCACCCCGACGTCCGCACCCGTGCCGGCATCCGCGGCGTGCTGAGCTTCATCAGCGAAGACCCCCGCCGGGGCCGCGTCCTGTTCGCCGAGGCGCGCGGCAACGAGGTGCTGGCCGAGCGCCGCCGCGCCGCGCAGACCGCCCTGCTGGAGGGCGTCCTCGCGATGAGCCGCGCCGAGAGCCCGCCGCTTCCCGTCGTCGTCGCCGCCACGATGTTCACCGGCGCGATGACCGAGCTGGCCCAGCAGTGGGCCGACGGCCGCCTGGGCGACGACCTCGACGCCGTCGTCGACAGCGCCGTCGAGCTCTCCCTCGCCCTCCACGCCACGACCGCCCCCCACCTCCCCTCCGGGTAGGGGCGCGGGCGCGGGCCCGTCAGGTGTGCCGGAGCGAAGAGCCGGTCCAGGACGGTCGGCAGGTCGAGCATCACTTCGAGGGTGAAATCGACCCTAGAGTATGCGGGGAAGGTCGTCGGAGAGGGGAGCGCGGTGAGCGCCGGAATCGGCACGGCGGAGGACGTTGCGGCGGAGGCGGCGCGGCGCCGGACGTTCGCGGTGATCAGCCACCCGGACGCGGGCAAGTCCACGCTGACCGAGGCCCTGGCCCTGCACGCCCAGGCGATCGAGCAGGCGGGCGCGGTGCACGGCAAGGCCGGGCGGCGGGGCGTGCGCTCGGACTGGATGGACATGGAGCGCTCCCGCGGCATCTCCATCACCTCCTCGGTGCTGCGGTTCGAGTTCGGCGACGCCCTCCTGAACCTGCTCGACACCCCGGGCCACGCGGACTTCTCCGAGGACACCTACCGGGTGCTGGCCGCCGTCGACGGGGCGATCATGCTGCTGGACTCGGCCAAGGGCCTGGAGGCGCAGACGCTCAAGCTGTTCGACGTGTGCCGCCACCGCGGCATCCCCGTCATCACGTTCGTCAACAAGTGGGACCGGCCGGGCCGCGAGCCGCTGGAACTGCTGGACGAGGTCGAGCAGCGCATCGGCCTGCACCCGGCGCCGCTGAACTGGCCGGTCGGGATCGCCGGGGACTTCCGCGGCCTGATCGACCGCGCCGACGGCTCCTACACCCGGTTCCGCCGCACCCCCGGCGGCGCCACCCGGGCGGCCGCCGAACACGTCCCCGCCGACCGGGCCGCCGCCGAGGAGGGCCAGGCGTGGGTGACCGCGAGCGAGGAGCTGGCGCTGCTGGAGGAGATCGGCGCCGTCCTCGACATGGAGGCCTTCGCCGCCGGCGCCTCCACCCCCGTCCTGTTCGGCGCCGCGCTGCCCAACTTCGGCGTGAGCGCGCTGCTGGACACCGTGCGCCGCCTGGCGCCCGCGCCGTCCGCGCGCACCGACGCCCAGGGCCACGCGCGCCCGGTGACGGCGCCGTTCTCCGGGCAGGTGTTCAAGGTGCAGGCGGGCATGGACCGGGCCCACCGCGACCGGCTGGCCTTCATCCGCGTCTGCTCGGGCCGGTTCGAGCGCGGCGCGACCCTCACCCACGCCCCGACCGGGCGTCCGCTGGCGACCAAGTACGCCCAGACGGTCTTCGGCCGCGACCGCTCCACCCTGGACGCCGCCTACCCCGGGGACGTGATCGGGCTGCCCAACGCCTCCGGCCTGACCGTCGGCGACACCCTGTACACCAGGACGCCCGTGACGTTCCCGCCGATCCCGGCGTTCGCCCCGGAGCACTTCATGGTGGCGAGGGTCAAGGACAACAGCCGGGCCAAGCAGTTCCGCCGCGGCATCGACCAGCTCGACAGCGAGGGCGTCGTGCAGGTGCTGCGCAGCGACCTGCGCGGCGACCAGGCTCCCGTCCTGGCCGCGGTCGGCCCGCTCCAGTTCGACGTGTTCACCGCACGGATGGCCGACGAGTTCGGCGCGCCGGTCGAGCTGTCACGCCTCGACTACACCACCGCCCGCATCACCGACAAGGAGTCCGCCGAGACGCTCAACGGGCGCCGCGGCATCGAGGTGCTGACCCGCACCCTCGACGGGTCGTACATCGCGGTCTTCATCGACAAATGGCGAGTACGCGCCATCGAACGCGAATACCCCGACCTCACCCTCACCCCGATGCTCGCCGCCGGCGTCCCGGACTGACCCGCGACGACGCGACCGCCCACGCCGCCGCCACCGCAGGCCACGCCGCCGGCCCGCCGTCCCTGGCGCATGCCTACGGCAACGCCTTCCTGATCATGGCGATCATGATGTCGGCCGCCGCGGTCGTCCGCCTTCTCCTGTCTAGAGGGCCTTTCCTCGGGTAGGGACGCCCTCTCAGCACACCCTTCACCCGTGCCCGTCCGCCGCGCCGGCCGACGGCTTCGCCGGGTTCCCAGACCGAATATCGCACCGAACGAAGGAGCACCATGCGCGCTGCCGTCCTGCACGCTCCGGGAGAAGTCCGGGTGGAGGAGATCGACGACCCGGAGATCATCGAGCCGACCGACGCGGTCATCCGGCTGACGGCGACCTGCGTGTGCGGCTCGGACCTGTGGCCCTACCGCGGCGTGGAATCCGTGGACGGGCCCGTCCCGATGGGGCACGAGTACGTCGGCGTGGTCGAGGAGGTCGGCGACCAGGTCAGGACCGTCAAGCCGGGCCAGTTCGTCGTGGGCTCGTTCGTGGCCTCCGACGGCACCTGCGAGATCTGCCGCTCGGGCTATCCCTCGTCCTGCGTCCACCGCGTGTTCATGTCCCAGATCGGCACCCAGTCCGAGCGCGCCCGGATCCCGTGGGCCGACGGCACCCTGGTCGCCACCCCCGGTCTCCCCGACCTCGACCTGGTCCCCAGCCTGCTGGCGGCTTCGGACGTCCTCGGCACCGGCTGGTTCGGCGCGGTGGCCGCCGAGGCCGGCCCCGGCAGGACGGTCGCCGTCGTGGGCGACGGCGCGGTCGGACTGCTGGCGGTGCTGGCCGCCGGGCGGCTGGGCGCCGAGCGGATCATCGCCATGAGCCGCCACGAGGCGCGCCAGAAGCTGGCCGCCGACTTCGGCGCCACCGACATCGTCACCGAGCGCGGCGACGAGGGCGTGGCGAGGATCAAGGAGCTGACCGGCGGGCTGGGCGCGCACTCGGTCGTCGAAGCGGTCGGCACCCAGGAGTCGATGCAGCAGGCCATCGGCTCCGCCCGCGCGGGCGGCCACGTCGGCTTCGTGGGCGTCAGCCACGACGTCGCCCTCAGCGGAGAGGACCTCTTCTTCTCCCAGGTCCACCTGCACGGCGGGCCCGCCCCGGTGCGCCGCTTCCTGCCCGAGCTGATCGACCTGATCTGGCAGCGGAAGATCGACCCGGGCAGGGTCTTCGACCTCAGCCTCCCCCTGGACCAGGCCGCCGAGGCCTACAGGGCGATGGACGAGCGCCGCGCCGTCAAGGCCCTCCTCAGCGTCTGAACGGGACACCGACGGACAGGGCGCACAGCGGCCGGCGGCTCCCTGCCGCAATGGGCGCGTCAACAGGCATGCAGGATCGGAAAAGACCGGTTCATGGCTGGGAAGGGACAGTTCGCTTTCCAGCCGCGCGGGTATGCGGCGCCGAGAGAGGTACCGGCCGTCCGGTATCGCACTCCGGGAGGAGGGCACGCATGTTTCGTGTACATCCGGTCAGCACGGTCCGTTCATCCGACCCGGTCGGCGTCCCGCGGCGCCGTCGGTCGCGGGTCCCGGCGCCGGCGTGGCCGCTGGTGGTCTCCGCGGCTGCCGTGGTCGCGGTCGCCGGATGCGGCGGCGGGTCGAGCAACTCGTCCAACCAGAAGACGTCGCCCGCGCCCCCGCCATCGCCCTCGGCCACCGCCACCGCCACCGGCGGCGGCGCGCCCGGTGCGACGACCAAGACGGCGAACGTGGGGCAACTGGGACAGATCGTGGTCGACGGCCAGGCCCGGACGGTGTACCTGTTCCAGAAGGACACGGGGACCACGTCGTCCTGCTCCGGGTCGTGCGCGGCGGTGTGGCCACCGGTCACGACCAACGGAAAGCCTCAGGCCGGTTCAGGTACGGACGCGGCGAAGCTGGGCACCACCAAGCGGAGCGACGGCACGACCGAGGTCACCTACAGCGGGCATCCTCTCTACTATTACGCGCCCGACGGCACCAGCAGCGGCAGCGCCAAGGGACAGGGCCTCAACCAGTTCGGCGCCAAGTGGTACGTGCTGTCCCCGTCCGGTGCTCCGGTGACGAAGCAGCCGTCGGGTGGCGGTGGTGGCTACTGAGATGCGCCGTCCCCGGACGGCGCGGTTCGGCGGGAGGCTTCTCGCCGCTTCGCTCGCGGCGACGGCGCTCGCCGGTTGCACGACCGCGACCAACTCGCAGAATCCCGGCCGGACGCAGATCAGTTCGGCCCAGGTGCCGCACCTCGGGCAGATCCTGGTGAACGGGACGGGACGAACGCTGTACCTTTTCGTCGCCGACCCACCGAACCAGTCGACCTGCTCGGGGGCATGCGCGAGCATCTGGCCACCGGCGACCACCCAGGGCGCCCCGACCACGGCCGGAAGCGCCCAGCAGTCCCAGATCGCCTCGATCAGCCGCTCCGACGGGCCCCCGCAGATCGTCTACGGGGGCCACCCGCTGTACTACTACCAGGCCGACACCGGACGCGGCGACACCCACGGCCAGGCCCTCACCCAGTTCGGCGCCGAGTGGTACGCCGTCTCGCCCCAGGGCCAACAGGTCCAGAGCGGAACGAGCGCGGGATCGCCATGAGCAATGTGCTGCGCTATCTGGGCGTGCTGCTGCTGTTCGGCATCGGCGCGGTCCATCTCTACGAGTACTTCGCGGACCACTACCGCGTCATCCCGGTCATCGGCGTGCTGTTCGTGCTCAACTTCGCCGGCGCGGTGGTGCTGGCGCTCGCCCTGGCCGGTCCGCTGAGATCCCTGCCCGGCCTCTCCTCCGTGCCGGTCGTCGGTCGCGCACCCCACGCGCTCGTGGCGCTCGGAGCGATCGTCTTCTCGCTGGGAACCCTCATCGGTCTTCTGATCAGTGAGCAGGGCACGCTGTTCGGGTTCCACGAATACGGCTACCGGACCACCGTCATGCTCGCGCTCGGCCTGGAGTCCGGCGTCGTCGTCGTGCTCAGCGCCTTTCTGGCACTCGAAGCACGCCGGCTGCGTCCCCCTCCCGGAGCGGGCGGAAGCCGAGCGTCCCGGCGCGACCAGCATGTCCCACCCCATCGATGAGACTGCGCTCATGAGGGGCCGTGGCCCAAGCGCGTGAAGCGTCGCGTCACCGGTTTCGGTGAAGTCCGGCCAACCGGCGTCTGCACGCCGAGCTCAGACCAGGGCCGCGATGGCGGCGTCGACGTCGGCCTCGGTCGTGTAGAGGTGGAAGGCCAGGCGCGCCATGCCCTTGCGGACAGATGCCCGGATGCCGGCCGCCGCGAGCCCCTCGGCCGCGCCGGGCCGGGTGACGCTGACGATCGCGCTGTCGCCGGGCGGCATGCCGAGGCCGGTCCGGAACCGGTTCGCCATCCGTACGTCGTGCTCGTGGATCGGGCCGATGCCGACCTCCAGGAGCAGTTCCAGCGTGGGGGCGGCCGCGACGTAGGAGAACCAGGGAGCGGCGATGTCGAACCGGCGGGCGTCCTTCGCCAGCCGCAGCGGCGGGCCGTACGAGGCGTCGCCGTCACCGGCGTACCAGTTGGCGGCGAGCGGCCGTACGCGGTCGCGCACGTCCGGGCTCATGTAGCAGAAGGCGGTACCGCGCGGGCACATCAGCCACTTGTAGGCCGAGACGGCGAGGACGTCGAAAGGCGTCGCGTCGACCGGGAGCCAGCCGACCGCCTGGGTGGCGTCGCCGACGACGAGAGCGCCGTGCGCCCGCGCCGCCGCGACGACCTCGTCGACGGCGGCGACCTCGCCCGTCGCGGACTGGACCAGGCTGAAGGCGACCGCGTCCGTGCGCTCGTCGATCGCGCCGGGCAGGTCGGACGGCGGCACCGTGCGCACGTCGAGATCCTGCACGAGCCAGGGGAACAGGTTCGACGTCTGCTCGATGTCGGGGACTACGACGCGCGAGCCGGGCGGCAGCGAGGCGGCGACCGGGGCCAGCACCTGCGAGGCGGAGGCGCCCACGGCCACGTCGTCGGCCGCGACGCCGACCAGGCGCGCGAAGGCGCCGCGCGCGCGGCCGGTGGACCGGTCCCACTTGTCCCAGCCGTTGGCCCCGCGACGCCACTCCCCCAGCGCGCCCTGCAGCGCCTCGAACGCCGGTTCCGGCGGTATGCCGTAGCTCGCGGTGTTCAGCCATCCCGGCTCCGGGTCCCACATGCGTACCGCTTCGCCCAGCTTCACCCTGGTGAGCCTAGAGCCCGTGCGCGAACGAGTGTGGGGAGGGGCGGCGGCCCCTCCCCACTGGTGGTGATTGTTCCAGGTTCCGGGCCGCGGCACATGTGCCGCGGCCCGCCTGGCCGGTGTGCCCTCAGGCGGGCCTTTCCCTCTCCTTGGAGAAGAACCGGTCCCCCTCCTTGAAGCTGAACGAGTCGTCCCGTTCGAACACTTCGATGATCGGGTTCTTCGCGGCGACGATCGCCGCGAGGAGGACCAGGGCCATTCCGCCCCAGCCCCAGCTGTCGGGAGCCTGCACCGCGCTCAGCACGCCGGCGAGGGCCCCGAAGAAGCCGACGAGAGTGCCCATCAGACTGTCGAACAGATAGAACACGCCCGACGCGTCTTCTGAGATCTTGTCGGCCACCCAGGCGCCGATGAGCGTCGGCACCGCGAAGGACAGGATGCCGGCGATGGAGCCCAGCATGAGCACCTTCCCCGACAGCTCGGAGAACCCTCCGCCGAGGACGAAGCTCATTCCCCACACCGCGAGAGCGGTGAAGGGAACCGCGAACAGGTCCGCGACCGCCAGGATCCTGAGCCTCTCGTTCAGCGAGTAGCGGTCGTTGTAGACGCAGCTGAGATAGTTCCAGAACGACCACGCCCCGAGCACGCCGCACGCGATTCCGAAAACGGTTTCCTTGTCGAAGTGCCTGAACTCGCCAAGGGGGTTGTTGACGGCCATGACTCCCGCGAACGCGACGACGCGAAGCGCGATGTTCAGGGCCGCGTTCCGAAGAACACGCTTCGGCATCTCGCTGCGATGCCGCAGGACCGTCCACAGGTTGCTGCCCTTGCAGCACAACGGTCCCAGGGCGGACATGGTGATGATCGTCCCCATGCCCAGGGTCTGGGCACCGTACGGATATGCCGCGTTGAGCACCAGGATGCCGGCCGCGAGGCGCAGGACGATCACACGGTCGTAGGCCGTGAGCGATCGGACCGGAAGCAGGCTTCGGGTCTTCACCATCACGCAACCCGCGAGCACGAGGGCCCCGACCGCGCCCGTGACCAGTCCGCTGGCGAGCGGATCGGCCACGGTGTTGAAAGCCCAGCCGATCTGCTGGATCAGCAATTCGAAGAGTACGACGACGCCGTACACGATTTCTCCTTTGAGACACCCCCCGCCCTGAGGACGGAGGTGGCTGTGGTCCGCGGACCACGGCGTGTTCTGGCAGACCGCGCCAGGACACGCCGGGGTTCCGCGGAACCCGAACATGTCCCGGCACATGAGCCGGAACAGTGATGACCGTGCGGAGGAAAGCAGCGGGCGCAGCGCGGAGGACGAAGAAACGACGCAGATCACACGGTCGGCGCAGGGCCGACCGGGGTCATGAACGTGAACAGGCGGCACCCTCGTTCACGCGAGGATGCCGCCTGGTACAGCGGTGAAAGAGTTCGGCAGCCGGCCACCCGGATCCGCCGCGCCCGTCCCGGGCGCCGGGGTTCAGAGGCGGCGGGACTCCAGGACGCGGCTCAGGAACTCGCGGGTGCGCGGCTCGGTGGGCTCTTCGAAGATCTGCTCGGCCGGGCCGCGCTCCAGCAGGACGCCGTCATGGAGGAAGCAGACGGTGTCGGCGATGTCGCGGGCGAAGCCCATCTCGTGCGTGGCCAGGATCATCGTCATTCCGGAGTCCTTGAGCTCCCGGATGATGCCCATGACCTCGGTGACGAGTTCGGGGTCGAGCGCGGAGGTCACCTCGTCCAGCAGGAGCAGGCTCGGACGGGTGGCCATGGCCCGGATGATCGCGACCCGCTGCTGCTGGCCGCCCGACAGCCGGTCGGGGTACTCGCCGGCCTTGTTCGCCAGGCCGAACCGTTTGAGCAGCTCGTGCGCCTGATCGGTGGCCTCCGCCTTCGGTCGCTTGTGGACGCGGACGGGCGCGAGGGTGATGTTGTCCAGCACCGACATGTGCGGGAACAGGTTGTACGACTGGAACACCATCCCGATCCGCTTGCGGACCTCGTCGGGGTCCGCGCCGGGGTCGGTGATGTCGTCGTCCTCCAGGAAGATCGCGCCGTCGTCGACGGTCTCCAGGACGTTCACGCAGCGCAGCAGCGTCGACTTGCCCGATCCGGAGGCGCCGATGAGGCAGACCACCTCGTGCGGCGCGACGTCCAGGTCGACGCCGCGCAGCACGGGGTGGGCGTGGTAGGTCTTCCACACGCCCTGGATGCGCACCAGCGGTGTGCTCATCGGCCGCCTCCGGGAGCGCGGCGGCGTTCGGCGCGCGCCGCGAGATGGTCGGTGAACCGGGCCATCGGCACCGTCAGCGCGACGAACAGCACCGCCGTGGCCAGGTAGGGGGTGTAGTTGAAGGTCTCGGCCGAGTGGATCTGCGCCTGACGCAGCGCCTCCAGCGGGCCGAGCACCGCGACCAGCGCGGTGTCCTTCTGCAGCGAGGCGAAGTCGTTGAGCAGCGGCGGGACGACCCGGCGCACCGCCTGCGGCAGCACCACGTACCGCAGGCTCTGGGCCTTGCTGAGGCCGAGCGAGCGGGCCGCGGCGCGCTGGCTGGGGTGGATGGAGTCGATCCCCGCCCGGAACACCTCCGCGACATAGGCCCCGTAGGAGAGGACGAGCGCGAACCCTCCCAGCACCGCCGGGCTCTCGGGGACGCCCTGCAACCGCAGCGCCGGGAGCCCGAACCCGACCAGGTACACCAGCAGGATCGTCGGAATGCCGCGGAACACGTCGGTGTAGGCGACGGCCAGCGCCCGCAGCGGGAACAGCAGCGGGGTCCGCAGCCCCCGCGCGAGCGCCACCAGCAGCCCCAGCACCAGGATCGCCACCTCGGCGATCAGGAAGATCCGCGCGTTCAACCAGAAGCCGCGCAGCACGTCCGGGAACGCGCCGGTGAGCTCGCCCCAGTTGAAGAACGTCTCGTGCACGCGCGGCCAGCCCGGCGACCCCACGACCACGACCACCAGGACCGCGACGCACAGCGCCGTCGAGGCCGCGGCCACCGACCCGGAGCGGACGTCGGCGCGGCGGCGCCGGCGCTCCCGTTCGCGCTGCCGCTCACTCTTGACCCAGGCGGTCTGGCCGCCCGCCTGCGCGGTCACTTCAGGACGGGCGCGCCGGCCGACGCGGTCAGCCATTGCTGCTGGATCTTCGCCAGCTCACCGGAGGACTTCAGCTGCCCGATCGCCTGGTTGAGGCAGCCGGCGAGCCCGCTGCCCCGCTCCATGAGCAACCCGAAGTGCTCGGCGGAGCCGCCCTGCGACTGCGGCAGCTGACCGACGATCTTGGAGTCGTCGATCTGCGCGGCGGTCACGTAGAAGGCGGTCGGCAGGTCGACCACCAGCACGTCCACCTGCTTGTTCTTCAGCGCGTTCACCGCATCGATCTGCGTGTTGAAGATCTTCGGCTCGTTCCCGGGCTTGATCTGGTCGCTCACCGCCCGCAGCGACGTCGTCCCCACCTGCACGGCGATGCGCGCCTTGCTCAGCTCCGCGACGGTCTTCGCGTTCTCGAACTTGCCGCCCTTGAGCGTCACGACGCCCTGCTGCACGTCGTAGTAGCCGTCGCTGAACGCCACCGCCTTCTCGCGTGCGGGCGTGACCGAGATCTGGTTGATGTCGAAGTCGAAGGTCTTGGGACCCGGCGCGTACGAGGACTCGAAGGACTGGGTCTTCCACACCACCTGGTCCTTGCTGAACCCGAGGCGGCCGGCGACCGCGTAGGCGACGGCGCCCTCGAAGCCCTGCCCGTTGGACGGGTCGTCGTCCTTGAACCACGGTTCGAACGCCGGCTTGTCGGTCGCGACGGTGAGCTTGCCGGCGGACTTCAGCGGCAGTTTGTCCTTGGCGCAGGAGGCGGGACTCTTGCTCGCCGAGGCGTTGGATTCTTCGTCCTGCGGAGCGCAGGCGCTGACGGCGAGGGCGAGCGCGGCGGCGCCGGCGAGCGTTGCCACGAGGGGACGGCGGGTCACAGGAGATGCCTCCGGCGGTGAGGGTTGCGGATCATGGATGCGGCACCGCGCGCAGAGTGAGGGTCCGCGCGCCGGCCAAGCCGAGGACTTCGATGGCGCGTCCCTGGTTGACGCCCAGGGCGAGCCATCCGGACGAGTCGGTCCACAGCAGCGGCTCCCCGACCGCGACGCTGCCGAAGGTGAGCTGGAACGGGACGCGGATCGTCCGGGACGGTGCGTCTGCAACGTTCCACTCCACGTCGAGAGGGGTGCCCGGCTCCAGCGTGCCGAACGCCGCCGCCAGGTCGCCGCGCTCCGCGCCCAGCACCTGGCTTCCGAACCGGTCGGTGTACAGCACGGGAACGGTCAGCTCGCCGGGCCGGATCACCGGGGGCGGGACGTCCAGCGGCAGCGGCTCGACGGACGCACCGAGATCCGCCGCGTCCACCCCCGCCGCGACGTGCGCGGCCGCGGGAGCGAACACGTCACGCCCGTGGAACGACGTCGAGACCCCCGGAAGCCGGTAGGCCGGGTTCTCCAGCGCATACGCCCCGGCGATCCCGCCCAGCGCCTGCGCCGCCGGCACCAGCAGCCCGTTGTCGGGCCCGACCAGCACGTCACCGCGGCCCGTCACGATCGCCAGGGGCCGGCGCGACGTGCCCACCCCCGGATCCACGATCCCGACGTGCACGCCCACCGGCAGGTACGGCAGCGCCTGCCGCAGCAGCATCGCCCCCTCCCGCACGTCGAACGGCGTGATCTCATCGCTGAGCACCAGCACGTTCGCGTCCGGAGCGATCCCGTACACCACCCCCGCGCAGATCGCCGTGTACGCCGCACCGAAGTCGGTCGCCAGGCTGACGAACGGACGACTTTGCGGCATGGGAGACCTCATGAAACGGAAGGGATGGGTGGTACAGAAGTGAAAATCCTACCAAGTCGATAGATTAGCCACCCCCACCGCCTCCCGCTCAGCAAGCCCGACCTCCGTCCCACAATGTGAGACGACCGTCTTGCCGCCGAACTCCAGCACATGGCGCACCGAAGCAGATGAGCCCCGCCCGCAGAAGCCCGACACCGTCGACGTCGAGGCGGCAGGCCGGTGACACGGCCGAGCCGAGGCACCGGACCACAATGCCTCATCTTGCCGGTCCTAAATCTCAGGGGACGGTCGTCCCCGAGAGGAGGGCTGGTGCCTGGTGAGCCCCGCGGGGGCGGGGCCGGCAGCCAGCCAGAAACAATGCAGAACAAGACAACCGGGTGGATCGCGGGAGCGATCCTCCTTCTCATAGTCGGCGGCACGGGGAGCACCGGACTCCCCGGGTCCGGGTCCACCTCGGGCGGCTCGAACGGTCCCGCCGCTCCGCCCGCTGGAACCAGCGGGAAGGGGCAGGTGACCTCCCGCCTCTGGCAGACCGATCACTGGAAGATCTTCCTCCAGGACGGCAGCACGATCGATCTGTCCCAGGACGCGGGTCGCAACTGCAGCGCCGGCAGCGTCTATCCCAAGTGCAAGGGATAGATCCAACCGATTGATCGGGAGTTCCCGGGGGCGCACCTGCCCCGGGAACTCCCACCCTGTCGGAACGAGTCCGTGAGCCAACTGCTGCCGACGTTCCGTCTTCCGGGTGGGGCACTGCGTTCCACGGCGTCCCTCCTCACCCTGCGAATCTGGGTGATGCGAGATCGCACTCCCGGTCGCCTTCTACGGGCGACGGCCGCGCGTACTTGGCGCGGCCGTGTGGTGCGGGTGTCCGTGGGTGCGCCGCTCCTCCTTGAGCCGAGCCTCGTGGAGGTGCCGTCTACCAGCAGTCAGCAACTCTCGTACGCGCGCCTCATAACGCCGGAGCGGCTCGTAGTAGGTGTCTTCGTACTCCTCGATCGCCTGGAAGGTCCAACGGTCCGGGAGGACGTTGCGGCCCACGAGTTCGCGCGACAACTCGTCGGCAAGGTCCTGGTGACCGGCCTGGGCGAGCAGCGCGGCCGCATCGCCCAACTCGAAGTCCGCCTTGCCGGTGAGCTGATGCCATGAGTAGAGATGGCCTCTGGCCCGCTCGATGGTCTCCAGGGCTTCGCTCAGCTTGCCCACGGCGCTCACGGTGGCCTCGTCGGGCTCGGGACTGCCAGCGATCATGCGGGCTTACCTTCCCCTCTGACCTCCGATGATGCGCTCCTGGGCGCCTCCGCGCCGACCTGCGGCCTAGACTGCTGGGCCGGTTCAGGTCGCTTCGGACGGCAAGGGGTCTCATGGATAACGGCGTCCCGCCTCAACGGCAGAGCCCGGAGAGCGACCAGCTCGCGGAGCGCATGGAGGCGGCGCCCGACCGGGAGAAGGCGTCCATCCTTGTCGACCACTTCGCGGAGGCCACCGCCGGCCCCCCGTCGGCGTGGGTGGACGGGTTCGTCTCACGGGTCGAAGAGTTCGGGCTCCCCGTGCGGCAGATCCGGACGGCGGCGACAGACCTCGCCTGGCTGGCTCGGAAGAACGGTCAGGGCTACCTGGACGGGGCCGACCGGGCGCGGATCCTGGCAGCGAGCAACACGCGTACCGCGCGGCTGTGCCTGGCCTACGTCCATGGCCAGCGCCTGCGCTTCGACTTCAAGTTCGCACAGCTCCACCGCCTTTGTGTCGACTGGCTGGCGGAGTTCGAAGATGACGCCCTCGTGCTGAGCTTCGCGGCCTTCGCCGCGCTCGGCACGCGTGCCACGAACGGGCTCAGCATGTTCCGGCGGGCGGTCGACGCTCCCGACGCGGACAACAGGAGCAACCAGGTGCTCCTGACGGGAATCAATTTCGCCGACCACTTGCCGGAACAGCCGCAGATGATGCTGGATCTGTCCGACGAGATGATGGCGCGCGGCCAGGAAAACGCGATCGTCTATTACCGGCGCGCGACGGCTTATCGGAAGCTGGCCCGTTACGGTGAAGGGCTCCACGAGATGGACCGGGCGATAGACGCCCTCGCCCCCGGCGACGTTCTGGTGCACGAGCAGTTCACGCAGGAGCGGCGTTCGATCATTCTGGCCCAGGATTTGCAGAACCAGATCGAACGCAATGCCCAGGCCGTCGCCGACTCCATCGCCGCCCAGGTGGACGAGAGGCTCGCGGCGGCCTCGGCCGAGCTCGAACAACGGCTCGACGAGGCGTCGCTAAGGCTCGCCCAGCGCATCGACGCAGCGCAGGAGATGGTCTCGTCCGGCCTGCTCAAGATGGTGGAGATACTCGGTCTCTTCGTCGCCCTCGTCGGTTTCATCGCCGGATCCGGGGCGGTGGTGATCAAATCGCACAGCCTCCAGGAGCGGGCGCTCTCCATGCTCCTGGTGGTCGGCGGGGCTTTGATCTTCTTCGCTCTCCTGCGGCTCGTCACCACGGTGGGACGGCGGCAGGTACGAGCGGAGAGGTAGCCGCCCGCCGCCTTGCTATGCTGACGCCAAGTTCGACTTAGGCGGCTAATGTGAGCGAAATAAACGCTATCTACTACCCTGAGCTTATTTACCCCGAACGGACGATCGGGCAACGCACGTTCGATTTCTCGCGGCAGGTCGCCGTGATGGCGATAATCAACCGCACCCCCGATTCATTCCACGACCAGGGCCGCACATTCGCCCTGGACAAGGCTTTGATCGCAGTAGAGAACGCGCTCGTCCATGGAGCCGACTGGCTGGACATCGGCGGTGTCCCCTTCGCTCCGGGGCCCCCGGTGAGCGTCGAAGAAGAGATCGACCGCGTGGTGCCCGTCGTCGAGGGCGCCCGCTCCCGCACGGACGCGGTGATCTCCGTCGAGACGTACCGCCCCGAGGTCGCTCGCGCCGCCTTCGCCGCCGGCGCCGACGTCCTGAACAACACGAGCGGACTGCACGACCCCGCCCTCGCCGATGTGGTCGCAGAGGCCGGCGCGACCCTCATCATCACCCACAGCCTCGCCGACCCCCGGACTCCCTACCCTCGTCCGCAGTACGACGACGTGGTCACCGAAGTCGCCGAGTTCCTGCGTCAGCGGGTCGCCCTGGCCGAGAAGCACGGTGTGCCGGCGGACCGGATCGTCATCGACCCCGGCCACGACCTGAACAAGAACACCTATCACTCACTCGAACTGACTCGCCGTCTCCCGGAGATCGCACAAATCGGCTACCCGATGCTCGTCGCGGTCTCCAACAAGGACTTCATCGGCGAGACCCTGAAACGAGACCAGCAGGACCGCATCGAGGGCACCATCGCCACCCTCGTCGTCTCGATCCTGAGCGGCGCACGCATCGTGCGGGTTCACGACGTCACCGAGGCAAAGCAAGCGGTGAACATGGTCGAGAGCATCCTCGGCTGGCGTCCCCCCGCCTACGTCCGTCACAACCTCGTCTAGCCCTGGGCCATGCGGTACCGCAGGAACAGATAGTTCTCGTCCTGGATCGCGTGGCACAGCTCCATGCGCTGCATGTCGATGACCGGACCATCCAGAACGCGGGCGGCGTCGCCGGCGGTGATGACCGGACTCACCGTCAGACACAGCTCGTGCAGCCAACCCGCCGCGGCGATCTGAGCGAGCACGACCGGGCCTCCCTCGCAGAGCTGCCGCTGGTAACCCTTGTCGGCCAGCCGCTGCAACGCCATCCCCATATCCGTGGAGTCACCGCCGCACACGATGACCTCAGCGCGCTTCTCGGCCTCGCGCAGACGCTCGGCCGGTGCCGCGCCGCACGTGATGACGACCGGCGGGGAGGGCGCCTCGGTGAACAGCGGTCCGTCGAAGTCGAGCCGCAGGCTCCGCGACACGATCGCCAGCTTCGACGCCTCCGTCGGGTACGTCCCGTACTCCCGGACGGTCGTGGCCCCCATGATCACAACGTCGGCCAACGTCCTGAGCCGCTGCATGAGAGCCCAGTCCCCCGCATACCCGAGTGCGCTGGTGCTCCCCTGGTACTGGATCCCGCCGTCGAGCGACGCGATCATGTTCGCCCGCAGCCACGGTGTCGTCTCCGGATAGGCGTACTGCTCAAGCATCGCGCTCACGTCCATCTGAGCACTGTAAAGGCTGCCGTCTCCCCGCCCCCGCCTCGGGCCATGTGATGATCAAGGCCGTGCGCCCGGCGCCGCCGCTCACGAGGAGGAGTGCCATGCCGCTGATCTCGATCATCACCGCCGTACGGGAGCCGATACCCGACTACCTGCGGCAGGCCGCTGCGAGCGTCGCGGCTCAACGCCTCCCACCCGGCTGGGACCTTGAATGGCTCGTCCAAGAGGACGGGGACACGCCGGCGGCCCGCGATCTATGTCCGGGTGCGCTTTATGAGGCGAACGGCGCCCAACTCGGCACCGGAACAACTCGGAACTTCGCACTGAGCCGGGCACGCGGCGAACTGGTCGCGGTGCTCGACTATGACGACGTCCTTCTTCCCGACGGCCTCGCAACGCTCATCCCCGCCTTCGAGGAACATCCCGGCATCGGCTGGACGATCGGCCAGGCGGACGACCTGATTGACGGACGCCGCGTGCGCTACCCCCTGGCCTACCCCTGCGGCATGGTGCCCGCGGGAACGATCGGCCGTTTGTACGAAGAGACGGGACTATGCCAAGCGGCCTGCGCCGGCCTCATAGCCCCCGCGAATCTGATTCGCGCCTTCGGCGGTTGGGGCGCCCTTCCTCGTGCGCAAGACGTGGCCCTCTTCATAGCACTCAGCGAAGTCTTCGACGGCTACCAAGAACCCTCCGTGACCTGGCTCTACCGCAAGCACCCAGATCAGAGCACCCACCCCACAAAGATCGACACATGGGGCCGGCACCAGGACCGCTTCATCCGCCACCGCCTCAACGCCATCCGCACCGGCAACCTGCTCCCCCGAGCCGCTGACCACACCTTCCCCTGAGGCGGCCGAGCTTCTGCTTTTCAGGAATGGCAACCCTTCGGCGACCAAGGTCCGGACGGTGCCCGGCGTGCGCCTGCGGTGCTGCTCGGTCTTGCTCGACGGTCCATCGCCGACGTGGATGAGAGGAACGGCTCATCCGCCTTCCGATACTTCCCACGCCTTGCGTGCTCTGGTCCACTGACGGGGTGAACGCCTTCTTCGCCAGCGCACTCGCGGTTGCCGGAACCCTCCTCGGCTCCGCCCTGACCCACCTGTTCCAGGTCAGGCAAAGCCGCCGAGCCGAAACAAGGGAGATGTTTCAGCGCCTACGTCAGGAACGCCTGTCGGCTTACACAGAATTCGTCGCCGCCGCCACCGACTACCACCGTTCCGCCTTGACTCACTGGTATCGCAAGCATGAGGGCCAGGAGGGGCAGGACTTCCTGGACGCGCGCGCCGAGGCTGACCGGTTGCAGGCCGTCGTCGACCGGGCCATCACCCAGATCCGGCTGCTCTCCAACGACAACTTCTTGATCGCTGCTGCGCAGCAGGTTCGAAGTTCCGCTGAAGGGATCCGAAAGGCGGAGTCCCGTGGGGAACGGGATGCCCAGGGGGAACACTGTCAGGCCGCGCTCGACCAGTTCATCGACCACGCGTCCGACCAACTGATCCCCCAGTCTGGCTTCGGCCCCAACTGGCAGTTGGGGGCGTAGCCCCCTCCCCCATGCCAGCCCCTCGGCTACTGCCGGGGACAGGGGCGCTACCTGGCGGAGCACCTTTCGCCCGTGAGGCTTGGGCTACCAGAGTCGAGAGACGTGCACGGCGCGACGTCCCGTAGCGGCGGCTGGGTCGGTGGCCGGAGCGCGCCGTCTGGTGGCGACGTGGTGGCAAATGATCAAAGGCCGGTCTAGGATCTCTCCTGAACCAGCCTGTGACCTGCGTGTTCTCGGTGGAGCTGAGGGGATTTGAACCCCTGACCCCCTCGATGCGAACGAGGTGCGCTACCGGACTGCGCCACAGCCCCGAGGACTCCGTAAGGTTAGCAAACATCGGGGAGTGCTCGCGCACCGGTTATTCGCCGACGGCGCGGCGGTCGTCGGCGTACTGGTCGAAGACCTCGTCGGGGGTGACGAGCTCGATGACCTCGGCGGGTTCGGCGGTCTCGGCGGCGCGGCGGGCCTCCAGGGCGCGGGCGCGGGCCGCGGCGCGGGCCTGGGCCATGGCGCGGCGGCGGGCGGTGTCCATGCCCACGGCGACGCGCAGGAGCGCCAGGTGGCCGGACAGGAGCAGGACGGGGGGCGCGGTGACCCACCAGGGCGTGAGGCCGGAGGCGGCGACGGCCGCGGAGGTGAGGAGGAGCGCGGCGAGGCCGGTGGTCCGGCGGCGGCGCCGGGCGATGACGGTGGCGCGGCTCACCGGGCGCCGCGGCGCGGGGATCTCCTCCTCGCGGAGCGTCTCCTCCTCGTCGTCCTCGGCGGCGGGCTCGTCGGGGCGCTTGTGGAGGAGGCGGGAGATTCCCGTGGTCTCGGTGTCGCGGCGCAGCCACATGGGTACCAGGACGACGGCCCAGACGGCGACGATCGCGAGGTAAAGGACGGCGCTGCTCATCGGCCCCACCGTTCCAGGGCACACTCGCCAGGCGGGCCGACTTTCGGCGCGCGAACGTGCAATGGGAGCAGGGCCACGCCCCGCACGGTACGAGGGGCTGTCAGAGGTTGACGAGCATAAGGGGCGGTGTGTCGCGAGATCGATCTCGCCGTTACTCTCCGTTTGCCGGGACTTCTCGATCGCAGGATTCTTACGGCGGGAAAGTCATGGGCCGCTCAGGTGCGCCGGGGAAATGCCTGTTTCCGGTCTGCCAGCCAGCGGGCGCGCAGGCCACCGGGCACGTCCTCGACGGTGAGGGCGTAGCAGATGTGGTCGCGCCAGGCGCCGTCGATGTGCAGATGGCGGCGCCGAATTCCCTCTTCGCGGAATCCGAGTTTTTCGACGACGCGGCGGCTCGCGGTGTTCTCCGGACGGATATTGGCTTCGAGGCGGTGCAGGCCGACGGTGAAGAAACAGTGGTCGACGGCGAGGGCGACGGCAGTGGGAATGACGCCGCGGCCGGCGACGCGCCTGTCGACCCAGTAGCCGATCTGCGCGGACCGAGCCGAACCCCAGACGACCGCGCCGATGGTGAGCTGCCCGGCGAAATCGCCCTCGTGGGTGACGACCCACGGAAGGGCGAGGCCGTGGCGGGCCTCGCGGCGCATGGTGTGGACCATGCTGACGTACGGTCCGAGGCCGCTGCGGAACAACGGCGTCTCGGGGTTGGTGGGCTCCCAGGGGCGGAGCCAGTCGGCGTTGCGGACCCGCAGATCGCGCCAGACGGCGGCGTCGCGGTGCCGCAGCGGGCGCAGCCCTACAGGGCCCTCGGTCAAGGTGACCGGCCATCCCCGCAAACGTTCCACGGTTCCATGATTCCCTGGTCGGATGTCTGAACGCCATATTGTCCCCGAGAAATCGGGCACGCGGGACGTTCGACCACCGCCGTCACAGGCGTCGGCCCCGTTTCATCACCCAGTCGACGCGCAGGTCGTCGTCCAGGACGACCAGGTCGGCGTCCTTGCCGGGCTCCAGTGACCCGACGCGCGCGTCGATGCCGAGAGCGCGCGCCGGGGTGAGGGACGCGGCCTCGGCGGCGCGCTCGACCGGCAGGCCGAGGTCGGCGACGGCGCGGCGGAAGGCGTCCGCCATGGTGATCGTGCTGCCCGCGATGGACGTCCCGCCCGCGAGGGCGGCGCGGCCGTCGCGGACCTCGACGTCCATCACGCCGAGGCGGTAGTCGCCGTCGCCCATCCCGGCGGCGGCCATCGCGTCGGTGATGAGCGCGACGCGGGGCGTGGCGGCGAACACGAGGCGGGCCACGGCGGGGTCCACGTGGACGCCGTCGTTGATCAGCTCCACGGTGACCCGGGGGTCGTTCAGGGCGGCGGCGACCGGCCCGCCCTCGCGGTGGTGCAGCGGGCGCATCGCGTTGAACAGGTGCGTCGCCACACGCGCGCCCGCGTCGAACGCCGCCCGGGCCGACCGGCCGGTGCCGTCGGTGTGGCCGACGGCCGCGATCACGCCCGCGTCCACCGCCTCCCGGACGAGGTCGAGGGCGCCCGGCAGCTCGGGCGCGAGGGTGATCATGCGGACGTGCCCGCGGCCGAGGCGGACGATGCGGCGGAACTCGGCGGGGTCCGGGTCGCGCAGGAGCGCCGGGTCGTGCGCGCCGCAGCGCGAGGGGGCCAGGTAGGGGCCCTCCAGGTGGACGCCCGCGATCACGCCGTCGGCGGCGAGGTCGGCCAGGCCCTCGACGGCACCGGCCAGTTCCTCCGGGTCGCCGGTGACGAGGCTCGCCATCGTGGTGGTGGTGCCGTGCGCGAGGTGGAAGGAGGCGGCCCGGTGGGCCTCGTCCGGGCGTCCGAGCTGGTAGGAGGCGCCCGCACCGCCGTGGACGTGCATGTCCACGAAGCCGGGCACGACGTGCCGTCCGGCGAGGTCGATCACTTCGCCGGAGCCGGGGCCCGGGGCGGCCGCGATCGTGCCGCCGGCGATGTGGAGGGCGCCGTCGCGGACGCCGTCCGGGAGGACGATCCGCGCGTTGGTCAAGGAAACGGCGCCCTCATCGTCCGGCTTCGCCATGGAATCCCCTCAATGCATGCCTATGATCGATCCTGATTGTTCCATGGCCATAACGCTCAGGTAAGACCAGGGGCGCGCACGGCTAGACTCCGCGGATGACCACGTCCCCGGACTCCCGTCCACCCGCAGGAAAGGGGGCCGGTGTGACCCGGCACGAGCGCTGGAACGCGCTGCTCGAACTGCTCGCGGACGCCGGGCGGCTGAGCGTCGAGGAGGCGTCCCTGCGCGTGGGGGTGTCGGCCGCGACGATCCGCCGCGACTTCGACCAGCTCGCGCAGCAGCAGATGCTGACCCGCACGCGCGGCGGCGCCGTCGCGCAGAGCGTCAGCTACGACCTGCCGCTGCGGTACAAGGCGGCGCGGCACGCGTCGGAGAAGCAGCGGATCGCGGCGGCGACCGCGGAGCTGGCCGAACCGGGGTCGATCATCGGGCTGAACGGCGGGACGACGACCTCGGAGGTCGCCCGGGCCCTCGCCACGCGCGCCGACCTGCACGCCGAGGGGCCGACCCCGGCGATCACGATCGTGACGAACGCGCTGAACATCGGCAACGAGCTGGCCGTCCGGCCGCACGTGAAGATCGTCCTGACGGGCGGGGTGCCGCGCCCGCAGTCCTACGAGCTGACGGGGCCGCTCGCCACCGGCATCTTCGACCACGTGACGCTGGACGTGGCGGTCATCGGGGTGAACGGGCTGACCGCGCGGCACGGCGCGACCTGCCACAACGAGGGCGAGGCGGTCGTGAACCGGCTGATGGCCGAGCGCGCCGACCGGGTGGTCGTGGTGGCGGACGGCTCCAAGATCGGGCACCGCGCGTTCGCCCGCATCTGCGGCACCGACGAGATCGACGTCCTGGTGACGGACGCGACGGCCCCCGAGTCCGAACTCGCCGCGTTCACCGAGGCCGGCGTCCACGTCATCCGCGCCTAGCCCCGCGGGTGGTCGCCGCCGTTGATCTGGTCCACCGCGTGGGGCAGGACGCGGGCCAGGACGGTCATGCCGTCGCGGACGCCGCCGGTCGAGCCGGGCAGGTTGACGATGAGGGTGCGGCCCGCGATGCCGGCGAGGCCGCGCGACAGGATCGCGGCGGGCACCTTCTCGCGGCCCTCCAGGCGGATGGCCTCGGCGATGCCCGGGACCTCCCGTTCGAGGACCGGCCGGGTCATCTCGGGGGTCTGGTCGGTCGGGGTGAGGCCGGTCCCGCCGGACGTGACGACGACGTCGTAGCCCGCGGCGACCGCGTCGCGCAGGACGCCGGTGACCGGTTCGCCGTCCGGGACGACGACGGGGCCGTCCACCTGGCAGCCGATGTCCTCCAGCATCTCGACCAGCACCGGGCCGGACCTGTCCTCGTAGACGCCGGCCGCGGCGCGGTTGGAGACGGTGACCGCCATCGCCCTGATCACCGGCGCCACACCCCGGTCTTGCCGCCGGTCTTCTCCTCGACCCGGACGTCGGTGATCACGGCGGCGGGGTCGACGGCCTTCACCATGTCGACCAGCGCGAGCGCGGCGACCGTGACGGAGGTGAGCGCCTCCATCTCCACGCCGGTGCGGTCGGCGGTGCGGGTGACGGCCGTGATCGCGACGCCGTCGTCGTCGATGGCGAGGTCGACGGTGACGCCGTGCAGCGCGATCGGGTGGCACAGCGGGACGAGGTCGGGCACGCGCTTGGCCCCCATGATCCCGGCGATGCGGGCGACGGACAGCGCGTCGCCCTTGGGGATGTCGCCCGCGCGCAGGAGGTCGACGCATTCGGGCGACAGGCGGACGAACCCCGTCGCCGTCGCCGTCCGGGACGAGACGTCCTTCGACGACACGTCGACCATGCGGGCCGATCCCTTGTCGTCCAGATGGGTGAACTCGGACCCCATGGCACTCATGACGGCAACCTCATGACCTCGACGTGCGAACCGGCTGGCATGGCTTCGACGTCCTCCGGAATCTCGATGAGCGCGTTCGCGGACGACAGGGACCCGAGCTGGTGCGAGCCCTGCACGCCGGCCGCCGTGACGGTGTAGAAGCCCCGCGTGAACGAGAGTCTCCCCCGCAGGAAGTGGCGGAGCCCCGCGGGCGACTTGATGTCCTCGGCGACAACGGCGCTCACCGTGGGGAGCGGTTCGGGCGGCAACCCTTGCATGACACGCAGGGCGGGACGGACGAACACCTGGAACGACACGTACGCGCTGACGGGGTTGCCCGGGAGCGTGAAGACGGGAACGCCTTCCAGGAGGCCGAACCCCTGCGGCTTGCCGGGCCGCATCCGCACCTTGTGGAAGGCCACGGTCCCGGTGCCGGTGAGCACTTCCTTGACGACGTCCCTGGTGCCCATGGAGACGCCCCCGGTCGTGACGATGGCGTCGGCCCGGACGAGCTGGTCGTGGAGCATCTCCAAGACCTTGGCGGGTTCGTCCTGCACCGTGGCCTGCCGGAAGCCCGTTCCCCCTGCCTCGACCACGGCGGCGGTGAGCATGAAGCTGTTGGACTCCCAGATCTGGCCGGGTGCCAGGGAGGTGCCCGGCTCGCGCAGTTCGTCGCCCGTGGAGACGACCACGATGCGCGGTTTCGGCCGGACGGTCACCCGGGACCGCCCGACCGCCGCGAGCATGCCGATCTGCGCGGCGGTGATCCGGGCGCCGGCCTCGGCGACGACCTGCCCGGCGAGGACGTCCTCCCCCGCCCGCCGGATGTAGTTGCCCGGCGGGGCGGCGCGCGAGATCCGGACGGTGGCGTTGCCGCCGTCCGTCCACTCGACGGGGATCACCGCGTCGGCGCCGGCCGGCAGCGGCGCGCCCGTCATGATCCGGGCGGTCAGGCCCGGCCGGATCGCCGACACGCCGGAGTCGCCCGCGACGATGTCGCCGACGACGGGCAGCGAGACGGGACCGGCCTCGGTGGCCGCCGCGATGTCGGCCGCGACGACGGCGTAGCCGTCCATCGCGGAGTTGTCGAACGGCGGCAGCGGCATCGGCGCGGACACGGACTCGGCGAGCACCGAGCCGTGCGCCTCCAGCAGCGCCAGCTCGAGCGGCGGCAGCGGCGCCACGCTGCCGAGGATCTCCGTCAGATGCTCGTCGACCGTTCTCATAGCCACGGCCCCAGTCTGACGCCTCGTCACGAATCCGTTGTGTCGCCCACGCCGTCCTGCGTCCGGACGAATTCCCGCAGCCACGGCAGGAACTCCGGCGCCAGGTCGGGCCGTTCCGCCGCGAACTGGACGACCGTCCGCAGGTACTCCAGCTTGTTGCCGGTGTCGTAGCGGCGGCCCCGGAACTTGACCCCGTAGACGCCGCCGCCCTGGTCGGCGGGCATGTCGGCGAGGGTGCGCAGCGCGTCGGTCAGCTGGATCTCGCCGCCGCGGCCGGGCGGGGTCTTCTCCAGGACGTCGAACACCGCGGGGTCGCAGACGTAGCGGCCGATGATGATCCAGTTGCTGGGGGCCTCCTCGGCGGCGGGCTTCTCCACGAGGTCGGAGATGCGGACGACGTCCTCCTCGTCCGTCGCCTCGATGGCCGCGCACCCGTACGCCGACACCTGGTCGGGCTCGACCTCCATCAGCGCGATGACGCTGCCGCCGTGCTGGCCGCGCACCTCGATCATGCGCTGCAGCAGCTTGTCGCGGGCGTCGATCATGTCGTCGCCGAGCAGCACCGCGAACGGCTCGCGGCCGACGTGCTGGCGGGCGCAGTGCACCGCGTGCCCGAGGCCGCGCGGTTCGCCCTGCCGGACGTAGTGCATGATCGCCAGATCGCTGGACTCGTGCACGGCCTCCAGGCGTTCGTCGTCGCCCTTGGCGCGCAGCGCCTCCTCCAGCTCGTACGCTCGGTCGAAGTGGTCCTCGATGGACCGCTTGCTGCGCCCGGTGACCATCAGGACGTCGGTCAGCCCGGCGTCGACCGCCTCCTCCACGACGTACTGGATCGCCGGTTTGTCGACGATCGGCAGCATTTCCTTGGGAGTCGCCTTGGTCGCGGGCAAGAATCGGGTACCGAGGCCGGCCGCCGGGACGACCGCTTTGAGCACTGGTGCAATGTCGGCCATATACACGACCCTAGCCATCCACGAGGACCACAGCGTGCACCCCATCGCTACGAAGACCGGCCTCCGGGCCGAACTGCTCGCACGACGTGCGGCGATGCCGCCCGAGACGCGCTCCGGCGCGGCGCGCCCGATCCGGGACGCGCTGCTGCCCGTCCCGGAGGTGGAGATGGCCGGGACCATCGCGGCGTACGTCTCCATAGGCGACGAGCCGGACACGCGGAGCCTGCTGTTCGCGCTGTGGAAGCGCGGGACGTACGTGCTGGTCCCCCGCCTGCTCCCGGACGGCGACCTCGACTGGGCGTCCTACGAGGGGCCCGACTCGCTCGTCCCCGGGGCCCGCGGGTGCCTGGAGTCGTCCGAGCCGCCGCGCGGCCCCGGGGCGGTGGCCAGCGCGGACGTCGTGCTGGTGCCCGCGGTGGCGGTCGACCGGACGGGGGTGCGCCTCGGCCGCGGCGGCGGCTCCTACGACCGGGCGCTGGCGCGCGTGGGCCCGGCGATCCTGACCGCGGCGCTGCTGTTCGACGGGGAACTGGTGGAGAGCGTGCCCGCCGAGCCGCACGACCAGCGCGTCCGGGCGGTGGTGACGCCGTCGCAGGGGCTGGTCCGCCTGGGCTGACCTGCTCGCGGATCCCGGCCTGCTCGTAGAGTGAGGGGGCCAAGATCGCGGATTGGGGGACGCGGTCGAGTACGGCCTGACGGGAGGTACGAGATGACGGCGCCGTGGCGGATCCTTTCCCTGCCCCCGATCGCGGACGAGATCGTCCATGGGTTGTTCGCGCCGCTGGGAGACGCCGCCGAGGTGGCGTTCCCGCAGACCAGGGACCGGGCGGGCCTGCTCGCCGCGCTCGCCGGCGCCGACCTGGTGATCGGCGACTTCACCGGCCGGCTGGCGCTGGACGCCGAAGCCGTGGCGGCGGCGCCGCGGGTGTCGTTCGTCCAGATGCCCGCGGTGGGGATCGACAGCATCGACGTCGCCGCGTGGGCGTCCGCGGGCGTGCCCGTGGCGAACGCGGCGGGATTCAACGCGCGCGGGGTCGCCGAGTGGGCGGTCGGCGCGGCGTTCGCGCTGTGCCGCAACCTCGCGCGGGGCGACCGGGCCGTCCGCGCGGGCGGATGGCCGCAGATGGAGATGGCGGCGCTCGGCCCGCGCGAGATCCACACGCAGCGGGTCGGCATCGTCGGGTTCGGGGCGATCGGCGCCGAGGCCGCGCGGCTCTTCGCGGCTCTGGGCTGCGCGGTCTCGTACTGGACGAGGCGGAGGCGTCCCGAGGCGCCGGCGACGTACCGGGAGCTGGACGAGCTCGTGGCGACGTCCGACGTCCTCGTCCTCGCCCTGCCGCTGACCGAGGAGACAAGGGGGTTGATAGGTCCGGAGCGGCTCGCCCTGCTGCCGGACAAGGCGCTGCTGGTGAACATGGCGCGCGGGGGCATCGCGCCTGACGACGCCGTCCTCGCCGCACTGGATTCGGGACGGCTGGCCGGGGCGGCCCTGGACGTGTTCGAGCAGGAGCCGCTTCCGGAGGGGCATCCGCTGCGTTCCCGCGAGGACGTCCTGCTGTCGCCGCACACGGCGGGGGCGTCCGTCCAGTCGCAGCTGAACCTGCTCGGGATGGTGCGCGACAACGTCACCGCGGCCGTTCAGGGACGAGACGTACAGAACGTGGTGAACGGGCTCAATCCACTGGTCACACGGCGATAGCGGCCATGACGGACACGCCGTCCCTCAATCGTAAATATGCGATTCGCCCGTGAATCTGTAGGATTCCTAAACGATCAACTTTGACGACCCCGAAGGGTGGGATGTGCACCTCGACATCTGGCTACTCCTCGGGGCCACGCTCGTACTCAGCGCCATCATCGCGGTCCGGCTGTCGCACCAGGCGGGCCTCCCCACGCTGCTGGCGTACATGGGCCTCGGCCTTCTCATCGGCGAGTCCGGCCCCCTCCACATCCGGTTCGACAACGCGGAACTGGCCGAGACGCTCGGCCTCGCGGCCCTCGTGCTCATCCTCGCCGAGGGCGGCATCACCACCAACTGGCGGCGCGTGCGGCCCTCGGTGCCGGCCGCGCTCAGCGTCTCCACCCTCGGCACCCTGATCAGCATCGTCGTCGTCGCGCTGTCCGCCATGTGGCTCGTCGGCCTGGAGTGGCGTCCCGCGTTCCTGCTCGCCGCCGTGCTCGCCCCCACCGACGCGGCCGCGGTGTTCTCGGTGCTGCGGCGGCTGCCCCTGCCCTCCCGGCTGACCGGCCTGCTGGAGGCCGAGTCCGGCTTCAACGACGCCCCCGTCGTGATCATCGTGATCACGCTCAGCGCCCACACCGCCGTCCCCAACATGGCCGAACTGCTCGGCGTCATGGTCTACGAGCTGGTCGCGGGCGGCATCGTCGGCGTCGCCATCGGGTGGCTGGGCGCGCAGGCGCTGCGCCGCGTCGCGCTCCCGGCGTCCGGCCTCTACCCCATCGCCGTCCTGTCGCTGGCCATCGGCTCCTACGGGGCCGCCTCCCTGATGCACGCGAGCGGGTTCCTCGCCGTCTACGTCAGCGCCCTCGTCCTCGGGAACGCGCGGCTGCCGCACCGCCCCGCCACCCGAGGCTTCGCCGAGGGCGTCGGATGGCTCGCGCAGATCGGGCTGTTCGTGATGCTGGGCCTGCTGGCCGACCCCGGAGACCTCCCCGGCCAGATCCTGCCGGCGCTCATCGTCGGCTTCGTCCTGCTGCTGGTGGCCCGCCCCCTGTCGGTGGTGCTGTCCACGATCGGGTTCCGGCTGTCGTGGGGCGAGAAGGTCTTCGCGTCCTGGGCGGGGCTGCGGGGCGCCGTCCCGATCGTCCTGGCCACCATCCCGATGGTCGCGGACGTGGAGCACGCCGACCGGCTCTTCGCGATCGTCTTCAACATCGTCGTCATGTTCACCCTGCTCCAGGGGCCGACGCTGCCGCTGGCCTCGCGGCTGTGCCGGCTGACCAGCGACGAGCAGACCCGCGAACTGGACGTCGAGGCGGCGCCGCTGGAGGAGCTGCACGCCGACCTGCTGGAGGTGCGGGTCCCCGCCGACTCGCTGATCAGCGGCGTGGAGATCTTCGAACTTCGGCTGCCGCCCGGCGCGTCCATCACCCTCGTCGTGCGGGACGGGGCGAGCTTCGTGCCCGAGCCCACCACGCCCCTGCAGGCGGGCGACACCCTGCTGATCGTGACCACCGCCGAGGTGCGCGAGGCCACCGAGCGCAGGCTGCGCGCGGTCAGCCGCAAGGGCAGGCTGGCGGGCTGGTTCGGCGAGAAGGGGCAGTGACCCGGAGTCCCTCGGCGACTCGGGTCCCGCGGGGCCGGGTCCTGGGCGGCGCGCCGCCTGGGAACATCCCGGGGGCGAATCCTGTTCCACGCATGGGTACCATTAGCAGTCGTCTAGAGTGAGTGCCAGTCCGGCTCGCGCCGGGCTGAGTCAGCGAGGAGGAACCGTGCCGACGTATCAGTACGTTTGCACCGACTGCGGCGAGCCTCTAGAGGTCGTGCAGAAGTTCAGCGACGACGCGCTGACCGAGTGCCCGGCGTGCAGCGGCAAGCTCCGCAAGGTCTTCTCCGCCGCGGGGATCATCTTCAAGGGCTCGGGCTTCTACCGCACCGACAGCCGCGGCTCCGGCAAGTCGGCCTCCACCGCGGGGGCCTCGTCCAACGGCTCGTCGAACGGGTCGTCCAACGGCTCCTCCGGCGACTCGGGCGGTTCCTCGGGCGACTCCGCCAAGTCGGACTCGTCCTCGTCGACCTCCGACTCGTCGTCCTCGTCGACCGGCAAGTCGTCGTCCTCCGAAAAGGTCGCCTGACCTTCTAGGCATCTCCGCCCGCACCCGGGGGATCCAGCCGGATCCCCCGGCTTTCGTCGTATCCGGAAGCCGTCGCCTACATCTTCAGGGGTAGGCGGCGGCTTTCGTTTGCCTCGGCAGACGTAGCGCAGGTCCGTCCTAACGCCGGAGGCGCGGCCGCTGACCTTCCGCGACCATGGAAGAGACAGGGAGCAACCCCCCGCCCCGGCCGGGCCTCTCCTGTCGCACGGCTTGACTTAGCTCTGTTTTCGAGAGACTCTCATACCGAGAAGCTCGCATACCCCCACGTTTCCCTGATTTCGCGATATTACTTGACACCTCTCGCCCAACGAGAGACTCTTGGGCCGAACACGACATATCTCGATATCGCCCGGTGCACACAGGAGAGGACCTATGAGCGCACCTAGCCCGGCTCCCCCGAGGCCGCGGACACACCGCCTGGCCGGACTGATCGCCGGACGGCGCACCAAATGGGCCGTCCTGGCCCTGTGGGTCGTCCTCCTGGCCGCCCTCGGCCCCCTCGCCGGCAAGCTCGGCGACGTCGAGAAGAACGACGCGGCGTCCTGGCTGCCCGCCGGGGCGGAGTCCACCCGGGTCGTGGAACTGGAGGAGAGGTTCCGCAAGGACGAGACGATGCTCGCCGTCGTCGTCTACGAGCGTTCCGGCGGGATCACCGCGGCGGACAAGGCCAAGGCCGAGTCCGACATGGCCGCGTTCCAGAATCTGCCCGGAGCGCAGAAGGCTCAGGGGCCGTTCCCGTCCAAGGACGGCAAGGCCCTGCAGACCCTCGTGCCCCTGACGGACGAGGACCTCACCGCCGCCGTCGACCAGGCGCGCGACCTCGCCGAGCGCGGACCCCCCGGACTGGCCTCGCACGTCACCGGTCCCGCCGGCGGCGGCGCCGACCAGTTCGAGGTGTTCCAGAGCCTGGACGGCTTCCTGCTCATGGCCGCCGGTCTCGTCGTCATCGTCCTGCTGCTGTTCATCTACCGCAGCCCGGTCCTGTGGTTCGTCCCCGTGCTGAGCGCCGTCTTCGCCCTGGGGCTCGCCCAGTCGACCGTGTACCTGCTCGCCAAGTACGCGGACCTCACCGTCAACGGCCAGAGCGCCGGCATCCTGACCGTCCTCGTCTTCGGTGTCGCCACCGACTACGCCTTGCTGCTCGTCGCCCGCTACAGGGAGGAACTGCACCGGCACGAGGACCGGCACGAGGCCATGGCCTACGCGCTGCACCGCGCCGCGCCCGCCGTCATCGCCTCCGCCGCCACCGTGGCCGTCGGCCTGCTGTGCCTGCTGCTCGCCGACATGAACTCCACCGCCGGCATGGGCCCCGTGGCCGCCGCGGGCGTCCTCACCGCCCTCGCCGCCATGACGACTCTCCTGCCCGCCCTCCTGGTCATCTGCGGCCGCTGGCTGTTCTGGCCGCTGATCCCCCGCTACGACGCCAAGTACCTCAAGCCCGAGGCGTACGAGGCCGAGCACGGCGTCTGGAGCCGCGTCGCAGGAATGGTCGGCAAGCGCCCGCGCGCGCTCTGGGCCGCGACCATGCTCGGCCTGATCGTCCTCACGCTCGGGCTGGGCTCGCTCAAGGCGGACGGCCTGTCGGACGCCGGCCAGTTCACCGGCAAGCCCGACTCGGTGAAGGGCTCGGAGGTCATCGCACGGCACTACGCCGCCGGCTCGGGCTCCCCGGCCCTCGTCATCGGCAAGGCCCCGGCGTCCGACCAGATCGCCCAGGCCGTGCGCGGAACGCCGGGCGTCGCCGAAGTCAGCGCCCCCGCCGCGGCGGGCGGTCTGGTCAAGTACGAGGCGACGCTGAAGGACGCCGCCGACAGCCAGGCCGCGCGCGCGACCATCGACCGGCTGCGGACCGCGGTGCACGCCGTCCCGTCGGCGGACGCCAAGGTCGGCGGCACGACCGCGACGTACCTGGACATCAAGCGCGCCTCCTCCCGCGACAACAAGGTCATCATCCCGATCGTGCTGGCCGTGGTGCTCCTCATCCTCATCGCGCTGCTGCGCGCCGTCGTCGCGCCGCTGCTGATGATGGGCACCGTGGTGCTGTCGTTCCTCGCTTCGCTCGGCGCCTGCGCGGTCATCTTCGAACACGTCTTCGGGTTCGAGGGCACCGACTCCGGCTTCCCGTTGCTGGCCTTCATCTTCCTGGTCGCCCTGGGGGTCGACTACAACATCTTCCTGATGCACCGCGTCCGGGAGGAGTCGCAGGCCCTCGGCACGCGGCGCGGCATCCAGCGAGGGCTCACCGTCACCGGCGGTGTGATCACCTCGGCCGGGCTCGTCCTCGCGGCCACGTTCGCGTCCATGGTCACGCTGCCGCTGGTGTTCATGGTCGAGATGGGCTTCGCGGTCGCGTTCGGCGTCCTGCTCGACACCCTCATCGTCCGGTCGCTGCTGCTGCCCGCCCTGTCCTACGACATCGGGCGGCGGATCTGGACGCCGGGACGGCTCGCCAAGGAGGCGCCCGTCTCGCCGCCCAAGGTCCTGGACCCGGTCGGCTGACGTCCCGAGAACGCGGAAGGGCCCGGCTCCGGCCGGGCCCTTCTTCGTGCGGCGGCGGAGTTATCCACAATCTGCGGACGGTCTGCCGGGCACGGCGCCCAGGTGGCTAGGGTCGGCGGCATGTCCACTCAGGCTTCCGCGTCCCAGCCCGTCGCCGAGATCGGGGTCATCGGCGGCTCCGGCTTCTACTCGTTCCTCGACGACATCGAGGAGGTGCGGGTCGACACCCCCTACGGCCCGCCCAGCGACCCCATCGCGATCGGCGAGCTGGCGGGCCGCCGCGTCGCCTTCGTCCCCCGGCACGGCCGCGACCACCGCTTCCCCCCGCACAAGATCCCCTACCGGGCCAACCTGTGGGCGCTGCGGTCCCTCGGCGTCCGCCAGGTGCTGGCGCCATGCGCGGTCGGCTCCCTCACCCCCGACCTCGGGCCCGGCACGCTGGCCGTCCCCGACCAGCTCGCCGACCGGACGTCGGGGCGCGACCAGACCTACTACGACCATGGCGCCGCCGTCCACGTCTCCTTCTCCGACCCGTACTGCCCGACGGGCCGCCGCGCCGCCGTCGAGTCCGCGCGGACCTCCGGGTGGGACCCGGTCGACCGCGGCACGCTCGTCGTCATCGAGGGCCCCCGCTTCTCGACCCGGGCCGAGTCCCGGTGGTTCGCCTCGCAGGGGTGGACGCTGATCGGGATGACCGGCCACCCCGAGGCCGTCCTCGCCCGCGAGCTGGCGCTCTGCTACACCTCGCTCTGCCTCGTCACCGACCTCGACGCGGGGATCGAGGAGGGCGAGGGCGTCACGATGGAGGAGGTCCTGCGCGTCTTCGGCGAGAACATCGACCGGCTCCGCGGCGTCGTCGCCGACGTCGTCAAGGCACTGCCCACCGAGCGCACCTGCGCCTGCCCCACCGTCCTCGACGGCATCAAGCTCCCCCTGGAACTGCCGTGAGCGCCCGCTTATCCCGCCTGCGGCGGCCGCTGGCGGCGCTGTTCGCCGCGGCCGCCGCGGGCCTGGCGCTCCTGGCACTGCGTCCCGGCCCGCCGCCGTCCGTCCGCGTCCTCGCCGCCGCCCGCGACCTGCCCGCCGGAACGCCCCTCGGCCCGTCCGACCTGCGCCACCTCGACCTGCCGCCGTCCGCCGTCCCGGTGGGCACGCTCCGCACGGGCGGAGCGGGCCGCGTCCTCGCCGGACCGATGCGCCGCGGCGAACCCCTCACCGACGCCCGTGTCGTCGGCGCCGGGCTCCTGCGCGGCTACGGCGCCGGCACGGTCGCCACGCCGGTCCGCCTGGCCGACGCGGGCGCCGCCCGCCTCGTCCACCCCGGCGACCGCGTGGACGTCCTGACCGTCCCGTCCGAGGCCGCCCCCGCGAACGGCCCCCGCGCCCGCGGGGACGCCGCCCGCGTGGTGGTTTCCGAAGTCCCCGTCATAGCGACCCCGCTCCCGGACGAGAACGGCACCCAAGAGGGCGCCCTGGTCGTCCTGGCGACCGACCGCCCCCAAGCGGTGGCCCTGGCCGGCGCCGGCGCCCCCCTGGCCCTGACGATCACCGCCCCCTGACCCCGGGCAGGTCGGGTCTGAAGTGGGCCGACTTGGCTAATCATGGATGACTTCATTACGATCCGTAGCCGTTTCACGCGCCCCGACAGCCAGGGGCGCGACCCCCGACACCCCTGGAGCCGGCATGAGCGGATTCAAGAAGTTCCTCCTCCGCGGGAACCTGGTCGAACTCGCGGTGGCGTTCGTCGTCGGAGCGGCGTTCGCCGGGCTCGTGAAGGACTTCGCGAGTTCCTTCATCACCCCGTTGATCGCGCTCATCGGCGGCAAGCCCGACTACACGCGCCTGGCCGTCACCATCGACGGCACCACGTTCCCGTACGGGATCTTCGTGACCTCGGCGATCGCGTTCTTCATCACGGCCGTGATCGTCTACTTCCTGGTCGTGCTTCCGACGACCAAGCTGATCGAGCGGATGGACCGCGGCAAGGAGGCCACCGAGCGCGAGTGCCCGCAGTGCCTCAGCGACATTCCGGTGAAGGCCCGCCGCTGCCGCTACTGCACCGCGGAGATCGTCCCCGCCAACGAGGTGCCGCACTCCCGCTGACGGCGGGCGGCCCGGCTCAGCCGTTCTCCGTCCCGAACTCCCAGTGCCAGGGCTCGAACGGGTTGCTGTAGGCCCAGGCCGGGTGGATCCATCCGTACTTCCCGGCGTGGGCCTCCATCCAGTTGAACTGGACGGACCCCGAGCTCTGCACACCACCGCACAGGTCGAGTGCCTGCCCCTTGCCGTGGTTGCTCGTCCCGGGGACGGCCGCGAAGCCGGGCCGCTGCGCGTAGACACGATGCTGCTCGGACAGGTTCCGATAGGCGTCCGTCACGCACATGTCGCGACCGAAACTGCGCTTGTACGCCTCGTTCAGCTTGTAGAAGGCGAGCGCCGCGTCCGCCCGCAGCATGTGCCCGCCCTTCTGCGGCAGGGGGCACAGGTACTTCGACGGGATGAGCCCGTTCGGGAACTTCTTCGCATCCTTCGCCAGGGCCTTGTCGCACCCGAGTTCGAGCCGCTTCTGCCGCGTCACCGCCAGCTTGTCGAGCATCGAGTTGAGCTGCTTGGTCAGCTGCGCCGACCGGTTCTTCAACCCGTCCACCTCCTGCTGGAGGCGGGTCTGCTCGACCGCGTTGCGCGACTGCAGCTCCTGCGCCGTGGAGGCGAGCTTCTGCCGCCGGTCCTGCAACTCGTCGGCACGGTCCACAAGCGCCTGCTGCGACCTCGCCATGAGCGTCACGTCCGCCGTCGACCGCAGCGCCGTGCTCGGGTCGCCGCCCCCGAAGATCGCCATGGAACCGGCAGCGCCGCTCTGCTGGTAGGAGGTGTTCGCCAGCCTGGCCAGCGGCTCGCGTATCCGGTTCAACTCCGCCTCGGCCCCGGCGAGGTCCTTCAGCGTGGCGCGCAGCTTCACCTGCGACCCGGCCAGGTCCTTCTTCCGGGTCTCCATCTTCTTCGTGGCCTTCTCCAACTCGGTGCGCGCCTTCGATGCCTCGCGGCGCAGCGACTCGAGCGAGTCGGCCCCCGCGGCCGCGTTCGCGGCGCCGTGCGGTGAGAGCGTCGTCATCACCAGGAAGACCGCGGTCAGCGCCGCCGACCGGGGGTTCGGCACGGTGGTTTTCCTCCTGATGCCCAAAAGCGGAACAGCGGCAGAACGCTACTACAGGTTCTACGATGACCTGTCCGTAACCGGTTCAGCGACTTCGGTGATGTTCGCACCACCGGCGCATCCACCAGACGTCCTCCCAGCCGGCGGGGCATGGCCGCCGCACCCGCACGGACGGGGAAGGCGCCGGCGTGGGCGTCCCCTTCCGCGGCTTCACCACCGGCCGCGGCACCCGCTTCGGCGGCTTGGTCGCCACCTGCGGCTCCGCCTCCGGCGGCACGTACGCCCCGAACGTCGGCTCGCCCTCGGGCGCCGCCGGCGCCACGCTCCGCGCGGACCCGCCCGCCGACTCCGGCCTCTCCCGGCCGGGCTCGTCCCGCAGCCCGAACGCGATCACCGACGCCACCAGCACGGGCACCGCGAACGCCGCTGCGAGGACCGTGATCCGTCTGCCGCGCGGCGAGTCCTCGCCCACCGCGTCCTCGGCGTCCCGGTCCTTCGGCTGCCCACGATGCCGTCCCGTCACGGGACGGAAGCGTACCCACACCGCCCCCGCCCGGCCTAGAGCCCGGCGCGCATAACAGGGAGCGCCCACCGCACCCCTTCCCCTACCCTGTAGGTGCCGTCCGCTACGCTCTACCGCGAGCGACGACACGCCTCCGTAGCTCAGGGGATAGAGCACCGCTCTCCTAAAGCGGGTGCCGCAGGTTCGAATCCTGCCGGAGGCGCCCTTCTGACCCACCAACCAAGGTCTCTGGCCGGCGCGGACGCCGGTCCGGGACTCTGGGGCCGCGTGGCTCGGTGCGGTTCACCCGCCTTCTGGTACGTCCCCACCCAGGGAACGCCGCTCAGTCGCCCTCCCGGGGCCTCAGCGATCCGGCGTCGTGAGGTCTTTTCGAAATGAAAGTGGCCCTTCCTCAGAGAGAAAGGGCCACTTGGTCAAAAGCGCACCAATGCAGGACGGCGCGCTCAGCTGGAAATCGGCTCTGACCGGCAGTCGGCCGAGCCGATGAGTGTTGCGGTCGGCCTCCGGCTCACGCCGGGGCCGAAGAAGTCGGTCGCCATGCCGGCGCCTTCTTCTTGTTCACCCTGATGGTGGAGACGCGCAGGCCGAGGGCCTACAGCGCGGTCATCACACCCACCACTCCATCGCGGAGATCAGCACGGCGGACTCCTCCGAGATGTACTCCATCACGATGTAGTCCGCCAGAGCGTACCCCCCGACGATGATCCGCACCATGGTGACTCGCACCACGGTGATCCGCATCACGACGGTCTTCACCACGGTGACGCGCACCTCGATGGACGCCACCACGATGACGCGCATCGTCGCGAGGTCCAGCAGGGTGATCGGCACCACGGTGACCTCCACCACGATCGACTCCACCTCGGTGAAGTCGAACTTGATGAGGTCGAACTCGGTGACACGGACCTCGGGACGGCGGGTCACGGGGCGGCGGTTGGTCGAGATCACGAAGATCACAGCCTTTCGGGCTTTGGTTACGGACTGCACGAGGCAGAGGCCCTGCCGAACAGGACCTGACCAAGACCGTACGGCGCCCGACCCGAAAGGCAACCCGAGCCGACAGGGAGACGTGAGTCACCTTGCATAGCCCATCAGGAAAGGTCGGCCCGACGCGTGAGCACGCCGGCCGGCCTCCGCTATTGCCCAGGCCGGCCGCCTCGAAGCCGGGCCGGCCCGGGTCACTCGTAGCCGTGAGCCGGCCGCACGCGTACCTCAGCTTTCGCGTGGCAGATCGGCCACCCTCTCGATGAACGCCTTCCTGGCCGTGTCATCCCGCACTTCGTCGAACTCTGTCCAGACGGTCCGCACGGTTTCGGCGGACAGTCCGACAGCGTCGATGGCATCGGCGAGTTCGACGATCATGCGCGATCGGATCGTCCGCCAGCAGTACGTGCCCGCCAGTTCACGAAGCCCCGGATGCACGGCACCCAGGTTTCCGCGATCCAGTCACGAGTGTTCTGCTTCAGCGCCGCACGGGCCGTGCCGCGCATTCCGTTGTCGAGCAAGGCCATTGGTATCCCGCAATGGGGCTGGGGCGTCCGCGAGGATTTGTGACGTGGGGGCGCGGCCTCAGGTCCAGGAGCGGGGATGCGGGGGTAGGGGCACTCCGGTGCTGGAGGTGGCGTTGTCCGGCCTCCTCCGCCCTGCTAGCGGGTTAGGCGGGGGGGTTGGGGTTCCAGCATGGGGACCAGGAAGCGGTGGGCCAGGGCGGCTAGTTGGGTGTCGTCGTCCAGGTCGATGATGTGGCTGGGGACCGCCAGGAGCGAGCCGGATATGCGGACCATCATCTCGGCCACGAAGTCGGTGTCCAGGTCGCCCGACACGTTGCCGGCGCGCTGCTCGCGGCGGAGCTGGTCGGCGACGAAGCGCCGCACGGTGGCCAGGGTCCGGCCCCCGTCGCCGGTCAGGGAGGGCAGGAGCAGGTCCGGTTCCGTGGCGATCAGGCCGCCGATCAGGGGGTTGCGCCGGATGGCGCGCAGGGAGCTCACGAAGCCGAGGACCACCCGGTCGGCGGCCGTCTCGGCCTGCTGGATGTCGATGAGGAACTGGTCGAAGTAGCGGCGGAACTCCCGCCGCACCACCTGCTCCACCAGGGTGTCCTTCGTGGCGAATCGCCGGTAGACGGTGATCCGCGAGACGCCGGCCCGGCGGGCCACGTCGTCCATCGTGGAGCGCTGGATGCCCATCCGGCAGAACTGCGCGTAGGCCGCGTCGAGGACGCGCGAACGGGTCTCGTCGACGTCGTCGACCTGTTCGACGGCCTCGACGTACACGCTCTCCAGCAACGACCCCGAGTCCGACGACGTCATGAGGAACGACAGCACAGGTTCCACGATCCCTCCCGAGACACCGATTCTGCCCGAATCGTCCATGTACGTCACGAAGGGTCTTGTGACGGACGCCACAGTGTGCTCTCATGATGCCAGACCCTGATACACAGAAGCATGATGTGTTTCATCGTATCAGGCGTCGCTGTCGGCCCGAGGAGGGAAAGGCATGGAACAACCCAGCAGGCGCAACGTGCTGATGACGGGCGGGGTGCTCGGGGCGCTCGGCGCGCTGAGCGTCGCGACGCCCGCGCAGGCCAGGCCGCTGTGGACGTGGTCGCCCAAGGGATCGGTCGTGGGCGCCGGGAAGGGCGTCGACCCGCGGTGGGTCTGGGACGAGGAGGCCGACCCGCTGGTCGCCTCGCTGATCGACCGGGGCGACGTCCCCAATGTCAACAAGCTGCTCAAGGGCTGGACCAAGAACGGCCAGGCACTGCCGGCGGGGCTGCCGGCCGACCTGAAGCAGTTCATCGAGAAGGCCCGCCGGCTGCCCTCCTGGGCCGATCAGACGAAACTCGCCACCGCGTACAAGTTCAACCAGAAGCGGGGCACCTACCTTGGTGTCAGCTACGGCTTCGCCAGCGGGATGATGAGCACCGTCATCCCCCACGAGGCGCGCGCGGTCTACTACTCCAAGGGCGGCGCGGACATGAGGGACCGCATCACCAAGACCGCCAAGCTCGGCTACGACATCGGGACCAGGAACGCGTTCCAGCCCGACGGCGAGATGATCGTCACCTGCGTCAAGACGCGGCTGGCCCACGCGGGCGTGCGCCACCTGCTGCCCCAGTCCCCGAGCTGGGACAAGGTCGCCGACGAGCAGATCCCGATCAGCCAGGCGGACATGATGGTCACCTGGCACAGCCTGCCCACCACGGTCATGAAGCAGCTCACCAGGTGGAAGGTACCGATCCCCGCCGACGAGTCGGCGGCGTTCCTGCACTCCTGGCAGCTGACCGCGCACATGCTGGGGATCCTGGACGAGTACATCCCCAACTCGTGGGACGAGGCCAACGCCCAGGCCGCCCAGGTCCTCGACCCGGTCCTCGCCGCCACCCCCGAGGGCGTCAAGCTGGCCGACATCCTGCTCCACCTCGGCGTCACCATCGACGGCGGCATCCTCACCACGCACATCCTCGGCGCGCTCACCCGCTACATGCTCGGCGACCAGATCTGCGGCTGGCTGCAGATCCCGCGCGAACCGGTGTGGGATCCGGCCTTCGAGGCCTTCTGGCCGACCTTCGTCGCCATCAAGGAGGGCCTGCTCAAGATCACGGACGCTCCTCCCGGCCTGCTGCAGATCTACTGGGCCTTCGACGAGATCATCCGACTGGGGACCCTGCTCTTCCTGTCCGGGGGCAACCTCCCGATCAGCATCCAGATCCCCACCGGCAACAACCCGAACACCTGATCACGCCGGTCCCACCCCACGGACTCCCGAAAGGACGCGTGCGCCCCTGCTCCCCGACGCCGGAGGCGCCCAGGCAGAACCGGGCTCGGAATAACCGCCGGATTCCGAGCCCGCGGCGCTCCCGCCCCCCGGAGCGCGGGGCCTCCCATCGATCGACCATGGCGCATCCACGAGGGTGCCCCGGCACGGGGACGGACGTATGGGGCGAAGCGGCTCACTTCGGTGTATATGGGGACAGGCGTGTACGGAAGACCGAGACGCGATGTCGCCACTGGTCAGGGCTCGCCTTTTTGTTTGACCTAGATTGCGGCATTTGGGCGAGAATGAAAGGTATTCGCATCTGGCACACTGTGCAGTGTGACGGCTACTGAACCGCTGATAAGGCTGGCGCTTCCGGGGGATGCGTCTGCTCTGGTGGAGTTGCAGTATGTCCTGGACGGCGAGACGGAGTTCATGCTTCTGGAGCCCGGGGAGCGGGAGTCAGACCTTGAGCCGTTGAAAGTGCGCCTGGCCGCGTGCGTCGAGGGGCGTGATCTGTCCTACCTGGTCGTGGCGCTGGACGGACCCGCGGCGGTCGGCTACGTCGAGGTATCGGTGCTTCCCTATGCCCGGGCCCGCCGCACCGGCCACGTGGTGGCCGGCGTGCGCGCCGGATACGGGGGGCGGGGCCTCGGCGAGGCGCTGATGCGGGAGGCGGTGCGGGAGGCACAGGCGCGGGGGATGCGGCGTCTGGAACTTACCGTTATGGAGCACAATCGCCGCGCTCTAGCGCTTTACCTGAAATGCGGTTTCCAGGTGGAGGGGCTACGGCGGGCCGCCCTGGAGGTCCAGGGGCATCGGATCGACCAGTACTACATGGGGCTGCTGTTGGACTGAGGCGAAATCGCCGCCCGCGGCCCGGGGCCGGTGTTCGGTCACCGGCCCCGGAACGGGATCACCAGGTGGTGGGCTTTGCGGGGCTGTGGAGCCAGGCCTTGAAGAACGCGTCCAGGTTCTGGCCGGAAATCCCTTCCGCCAGGGCCTCGAACTCCCCGGTGCTGCCGTTGCCGTACCGCTTGTCCGAAACCCAGGTGCGGACGAGGCGCAGGAACGGCCCGTCACCGATCCTGTGGCGGAGGGCTTGCAGGGTCATCGCTCCGCGGAAGTAGATCGCGCGGTGGAACAGCTGGTCGCGGGTCGGATCGGCGATCACGACGTCCCAGAACGGGGGCCGGTCCGGCTGGATCGGCGGCGGGTCGTCGTAGGACTGCTGGAACGACAGCTGCGCGGACTGGCCGCCATGCCTCTCCGCCCAGTACCACTCGACCCACTTCGCGAAGCCCTCGTTCAGCCAGACGTCCTTCCAGTCGCGAACCGAGACGCTGTCGCCGAACCACTGGTGGCCCATCTCGTGCGCCACGCCCCTCTCGACGGGCGGGCTCTGGTAGGTGGGGCGGGTCTGGGTCTCCAGCGCGTACTCGAGGTTGAGCGGCGGGACGTTGTCGTTCTCGACGATGGAACCGGTGCTGGTGAACGGGTAGTCGCCGAAGTAGCCGGCCAGTTCGTCGGTCACCCGCGTGGTGTGGCGCGGGGTGCTGAGCGCGTCGGGGTCGGAGGCGATGGCCGGGTCGACCGCGTCGAGCTGCGGGACGCCCTTGGGGGTGGTCGTCGTGGAGACGTTGAACCGTCCGATCGAGTTGGTCACCAGGTACGTCGCCATCGGCCGGTCCTCCCGCCACACGAAGGTGTCCTTCCCGTGGGCGGTCCACTGCCGGACGAGGCGTCCGTTGCCGATCGCCTTGAGGCCGTGGGGGACGGTCGTCTCCAGCGTCACCGGCGCCTTGTCGCGCGGATGGTCGTTGGCCGGGAACCAGGTCGACGCGCCGTTGGGCTCGCCCATGACCGTCGCGCCGTCCCTGGTCGGCAGGAAACCGTACGGGAGGTCGAAGATGATCGGGCCGCCGAGGGGCTGCGGCACGCCGTCGTAGCGGACGGTCACGGTGAACGAGCCGCGCTCGCGCAGCCCCCGGGGCGGGGTGATCTCCAGCTCGCGCTCGCCGGTGCGGTCGAACGACGCTTCGCGGCCGTTCACGCGGACCGACCGCACGTTCATCTTGGCGAAGTCGAGGTTGAACCGGGACAGGTTCTGGGTGGCGGTGGCCCTGATGGTGGTCGTGCCGGTGAGCTCGTCGGTGCCGGGGTCGTAGGCGGTCTTGAGGTAGTAGTGCGCGACGTCGTACCCGCCGTTGCCGAGGTCGGGGAAGTAGGGGTCGCCGAGGCCGGGGGCGCCGGGCTCGTACCGGACGTCGGCGGCCGCGGCGGGCGCGAAAAGCGCGAGCGTCGCGGCGCCGGCCGTCGCGATCGCCAGCGGAAGCCGGTGGGCGGATCCGAGAGTCGCCATCGAGTCCCTCTCCGTCGAGGTCGGACGATCGCCTCAGCGGCGACCAAGACATGATCATTAACGTGCCCGCCGGAGAAGCCGATCAAGCCTGACAAAACGATCTTGTCGGGCGGCCCCGGCCCGGCCTCACGTCCAGGCGAGGCGTTCGGCCAGGAGCGCCTGCTGGGCCGGGTTGCCCGCCAGGTCGAGGGCGCGGCGGTCGGCGGTGCGGGCCTCACGGCGGCGGCCCAGGTCGCGCAGCAGTTCGGCGCGGGCGGCGTGGTACAGGTGGTGGCCGTCGAGGGCCTCGGCGAGCGGCGCGAGAGCGTCCAGCGCGGCGGCCGGACCCTGGACGTAGCGGACGGCGACGGCGGACGATCGGCGTGTCCGTCCTGCGCAGGAGCAGGTCGTAGAGGACGAGGATCTGCGTCCAGTCGGTGTCGTCCCAGGTGGGGGCCTCGGCATGGCAGGCGACGATCGCGGCCTGGAGCTGGTATGGGCCGGGCCGTTTCAGCGCAGCGGCGCGGGCGACGAGGGCGGCGGCGTCGGCGACGGCCTCGCGGTCCCAGGCGCCGCGGTCCTGGTCGCGCAGCGGGACGAGGTGGGCGCCGCCGTCGAAGCGGGCGGCGGCGCGGGCCTGGTGGAGCCGGATGAGGGCGAGCAGGCCGAGCGCCTCGGGCTCGCGCGGCATCAGCCAGGCGAGGCTCGCGGCCAGCCACTCGGCGTCGCCGGCGAGCGCGTCGGTGATCTTGCGTTTGGCGCGGGTGATGCGCTGCGCGACGGTCGTCTCGGGGACGAGGAACGCGGCGGCGATCTGCCCGGTGGTCAGCCCGCACACCGTGCGCAGGGTGAGCGCGACCTGCGCCGCCACGGGCAGCGCGGGGTGGCAGCAGATGAAGATCAGCCTGAGCCGGTCGTCGGGTTCGCCGGGCGCCGGCCACTGGAGCCGGGCGAGCTTGTCGCGGTAGTTGGCCTGCCGGCGCAGCAGGTCGATGCCGCGGCGCCGGGTCGTGGTGAGGAGCCAGGCGTCCGGATGGTCGGGAACACCCTCTTCGGGCCAGCGTCGCAGGGCGGTCTCGACGGCGTCCTGCATGACGTCCTCGGCCGCGGCGAAGTCGCCGAGGGTCCGGATGAGGCACGCCGTCAGCCGGCCCGCGTGCTCGCGTACCACGCGGGCCAGCTCGGCGGGCGGCCGGATGCGACACGTCGGCGGGATCAGGGCTTGCGGGCCAGGCCGCAGACGGCGTCCACCGCTTCCGGCATGCCGAAGGGCGTGGCCTCGGGGCGCCATTGGGACGTGGAGACGACGCCCGGCTCCAGCAGTTCGAGGCCGGCGAAGAAGTCGGCGATCTGCTCGGGCGCGCGGACGACATAGGGTGTCGAGCCCTGCTCGACGGCGATGCGGATTGCCTCCTCGCGCCCCTCGCGGTCGACGACGCCGGTGCCGTCGTTGAACGCCATGAAGCTCCCCGGCACGAGGGCGTCCAGGAGCCGCCGGACGATGGCGTACGCCTCGCCGTCGTCGACGACGTTGCCCATGATCCCGAACATGACGAGGCCGACCGGCCGGTCGAGGTCGAGGGTGCGGGCGGCCTCGGCCAGGATCCGGCCGGGGTCGCGGACGTCGCACTCGACGTAGTCCGTCCTGCCTTCGGCACGTCCGGTCAGCAGCGCCCGCGCGTGCACGAGGACCAGCGGGTCGTTGTCGACGTACACGACGCGCGATTCGGGTGCGACGCGCTGGGCGACCTCGTGGGTGTTGTCGTGCGTGGGAAGTCCGGTCCCGATGTCGAGGAACTGCCGGACGCCCTCCTTCTCGGCGAGGTGGCGGACCATGCGGCCCAGTGTCACGCGGGAGTGGCGGGCGACGTCGCCGACGCTGGGGAACGCCGCGGCGACCTGCTCGCCGACCTGCCGGTCGATCTCGTAGTAGTCCTTGCCGCCGATCCAGTAGTTCCACATGCGGGCCGGATGCGGGCGGGAGGTGTCGATCTCGGGCGGCTGCTGTGCGGACATGGCGCTCATCGTCGCCGCGCGGGTACCGCCCCGCAAGGCAGAATCGGAAGGTGGCGAAAAGATGTCCGTGCGGGGTCGGCTCTCGGTACCGGGACTGTTGCGGGCCGTTGCACCGGGGTGAGGAAACGGCTGCGACGGCCGTCCGGTTGATGCGGTCGCGGTTCAGCGCGTTCGCGGTGGGGGACGAGGCGTACCTGCTCGCGACCTGGCATCCGGCGACCCGGCCGGAGCGGATCGGGTTCGAGGACGGCACGCGCTGGACGCGGCTGGAGATCGTCCGCACCGAGGGCGGCGGGCCGGACGACGACAGGGGCCTCGTGGAGTTCCGCGCCCATTACCTGACGGGGACCGAGCCCGGGGAAATGCACGAGGTCAGCCGGTTCGCGCGGCACGACGGTGCGTGGGTCTACGTCCGCGGCAAAGTGAGTTGACTTTCCGCCGCACGGGCGAGGGGCATCGCCCGTGCGGGGGAAGGACGCCGCGGCGGGCGCTGAGAACGTGTGGAGGCGGGCGAGGGACGCCCGCGGAGAAGAGGAATCCACATGTCACGGAAAAGGCGTGCCGCGGTGGCCGGAATGGCCGTTCTCTGCGCGGCCGGGGCGGTCGGCACCGGCAGCGCGATGGCGCAGGACAAGGGGCCGCTCCCGAAGGAGTCCCACGTGACCGGGGACGCGTGGGTGAAGTTCCCGGGCGACCCCGAGTACCCGTACCGGCGGTTCGTCGTGGACGCGCACGGCGGTCCGTGGAAGTTCGTCGGCGGCAAGATGGTCATGGGCGCGGCCCGCGGAACGGTGAAGTTCGACCATTACTCGCCGGACGAGCCCGGCGGGCCGTCGAAGCACCACTGGGGCTGGATCAAGGTCGACTACGTGATGGCGTCGGGGCCGGTCGCGGTCGTGTCGGGAATCCGGCAGGACGACGAGCACGGCATTCCGCCGAACCAGAAGCGCGCGAACCTGACGTTCTACCAGTCGCCGCGCGGCCACAAGTTCGACCGGATGGGCTTCTCCTGGGGCGTCGTCTTCCCGCAGTGCCACCAGATGGGTGAGGGACCGGCGCCGTTCAGCGCCAACAGTTCCGGTCCTTTCGGGAAATGGCTGAAGGGCTACACGGTGAAGGACGCGCCCCTGGAGATTCCGGCCGGTGACTTCCAGCCGCCGGACAACCCCGCCGACTGCTCGTTCGCCGACGAGTAGGCTCCCCGTCCGTGGAGGACCTGGACTGGGAGACCAACCGCCCGGCGGTGTTCGGCGCCGCGTACCGGCTGCTCGGCAGCGTGGCCGAGGCGGAGGACGTCGTCCAGGACGTGTGGCTCCGCGCCTCGAAGGCCGACCGGTCGGGCGTCCACGACCCGCGCGCGTGGCTCGTGACGATCGCGGCCCGGCTGGCGTACAACGTGCTGAAGTCGGCGCGGGTGCGCCGCGAGGAGTACACCGGGCCGTGGCTGCCCGAACCCCTCCCGACCGGCCCGGACGTCGCGGACCGGGTGATCGTGGACGACTCGGTCAGCACCGCGATGCTGCTCGTGATGGAGGAGCTGTCGCCGCCCGAGCGGGTGGCGTTCGTCCTGCACGACGTGTTCGACGTCCCGTTCGCCCAGGTCGCGGGGGTGCTCGGGAACTCGGCGGCGGCGGCGCGCAAGCTGGCGTCCCGGGCCCGCGGGCGGGTGGCGGACGCCCGCGCGGCCCGGCCGAAGGCGAGCCGTGCGGAACGGGAGCGGGTCCTCACCGCCTTCCGCGCGGCCGCCGAGGGCGGTGACATCGACCGCCTCGTCCGCCTCCTGCATCCCGGCGCCGTCTATGTCGCGGACGGCGGCGGCAAGGCCGTCGCGTCCCGTCGCCCGATCACCGGCGCGGACCGGATCGCCCGCCTCCTGGCGGGCGTCGCCGCCCGGTCCCGGACGGACCGCATCGGCCTCATCGAGGTGGGCGGCGAACTCGCCCTGGCGACCCACCGCGACGGCCGCGTCGTCTGGGTCGACACGCTGGAGATCACCGACGGCCGCGTGACGGCCTTCCACCGGGTGGCGAACCCGGACAAGCTCGGTCACCTCTAGGCCCTCCGGTCACATGTGCGGGCGCTGCGTTGTCTCCCTGGCGCGTATCGAGAAGAGGAGACGGACATGGCGCACGTGGTGATCGTCGGCGGGGGTTTCGCCGGAGTGTGGAGCGCGGCGGCGGCCGCACGGGTCCGCGGAACGGAGGACCTGCGGATCACGCTGATCGCGCCAGGTAACGACCTCGTCCTGCGGCCCCGGCTGTACGAGCCGGAGCCCGAGCGGGCGACGGTCGCGCTGAAGCGGGTCCTGGAGCCGGTCGGCGTCGAGCACCTGCGCGCGGCCGTCCAGGACATCGACGTGGACGGGCGGACCGTGACCGCGGACGGGCGGAAGGTCGGGTACGACCGGCTCGTCCTCGCCGCGGGGAGCCGTCTCGTCCGGCCGGAGATCCCGGGCGCCGAGCGGATGTTCGACGTGGACACCCTCGCGGGCGCCCGGCGGCTGCGCGGCCACCTGCGCGGTCGCGACGAGTACACGGCCGTCGTGGTCGGCGCCGGCTTCGCCGGGCTGGAGATCGCCTCCGAGCTGGCCGGACGCGGGCGGGTCGTGCTGGTGGACAAGGCCGGGGAGATCGCCCCCGAGCTCGGTCCCGGACCGCTGCCGGTGATCGAGGTGGCGCTGGAGAGGCTGGGCGTCGAGTGCCGCCTCGGCACGACGGTCGCGGAGGTCACGCAGGGCGGCGCGATGCTGGCCGACGGTTCCACGATCCCGGCCGACGCCGTGGTGTGGACGGCGGGCCTGGAGGCGAGCACGCTCACGTCCCAGATCCCCGGCGGGCGCGACCCCCTGGGCCGCCTGAAGGTCGACGCGCACCTGCGCGCCCACGACGCCGTCTTCGCGGCCGGGGACGTCGCCGCCGCCCTCGCCGACGAGGGGCACCTGACGATGCAGAGCTGCCAGCACGCGATCCCGATGGGCAAGACGGCCGGCCACAACGCCGCGGCGGACCTTCTCGGCGTCCCGCCGATCGCCTTCGCCCCGGCCCCCTACGTCACGGACCTCGACCTCGGCGCGGCCGGGGCCGTCTACACCCGCGGCTGGGACCGGCTCGTCGCGCTGCACGGCGCGGAGGGCAAGTGGGTCAAGCGCTGGCTCATGGACAAGATCCACCCGCCAGTGGACGACGCCGCGACGATCCTCGCCCACGCGGGCATGGTCACGACGCCGATCCCGTTCTGAGCCGCCGTCCGCAGCGGGCCAGCAGCACCAGCAGCAGGACGGGCGCGACGAACACGGCGGCGCGCAGGGTGGTGAGATCGGCGAGCGCCCCGAGCACGAGCGGGGCGACGCCGATCGCCACCCCCGACGCGAGCGCGCAGCGCGCCGCGGCCCGCACCGGCTCGGACGGCCGCGCGGCGAGCGCCTGCCCGAGGATCACCGGGTACAGCAGCGCCACCCCGAGCCCGGTCACCACGAGCCCGGCGACCGCGACCGGCGCGGGCGACGCCCACAGCACCGCGAACCCGCCGAGCCCGACGGCCGCCGCGAGGGCGAGCAGCCGGTCCGGCCGCCCCCCGCGCCGCACGGCCGGCCCGGCGACCGCCCGCCCGACGGCCATCCCGAGGACGAACCCCGCCGACAACGTGGCCGCGCCCCCCGAGCCGAGCCCCTTGACGCTCCCGAGGAAGTCGGCCGCCCAGAAGACCATGCAGAACTCCACCCCCACCGCCAGCACGAGATCGACCCACCGCCCCCAGAACCCCACCCCGCCTTCCCCAGCCGCCAAGCCCGTCCCGGCCGCACCATCACGCGAGCCGGAACCGGCCCCTTCCGAACGAACCGACCCGTCCCCCTCGCTCCCGTCGGCCGGAGTGGTCGGGGCGGGGGGCCGGGGTGGGCGGGTGAGGAGGAGGAGCGCGGCGGCCGCCAGGAGGGGCGGGGCGGCGAAGGCGGGGCGCCAGCCGAGGCCGTGGGCCAGGGCGACGCCGATGAGGACCGGGGAGAGGACGGACGCGGCGCTGGAGACCGCGTTGGCCTCACCGATTTGGATCGTTCCATCGCCGTGGTGCGCGGCGCGCAGGGCCGCCGGGACGAGTTGGACGAGGCCCGCACCGCCGAGGCCGAGGACCAGGGCGCCGGCGGCCGTTCCGAGGCGTCCGCCGGAGGCGGCCAGGAGGGCGGCGCCGCCGACGAGGGCGGTCAGGGCCGCCGGGATCGCGTAACGCCCGAGTCGGGCCGCCAGGCGGTGCCCGACCAGACCGACGATCACCAGTCCGAGGGCGAAGGCGGACGGGTAGAGGGCGGCCTCGGCGCGGGGCAGGCCGCGCTCCTCCCGCAGTTGGGGCAGGATCGCGCCGAGCGCGGTGAGCAGGTAGCCGAGGCATCCGAAGGCGGCGTACAGCCCGAGCGTCTCCGGTGTCCGGGCCGGGGCCGCGGCGGCAGACTTCATCACGCCTCCTCCATTAAACTCGTAGGGCGAGGATAAGTCGGGCACGCCAGGATGTCACCCATGGAGCCGATGACCGCGCACTCCGCGCGCGCCCTGCGCAGCCAGGGGGCGCTCGCCGTGCTCCGCTACGTCCACGCGCACCCGTCCGCGAAGCGCGCGGACGCGGCGCGGGCGCTGGGCCTGAGCAGCGGGTCCGCGACCGAGATCGCGAGCCGGTTGAAGGCGGCCCGGCTGGTCGACGAGGAGGCCTCCGCCCTCACCGGCGGGCGCGGCCGCCCCTCCCCGGCGCTCGTGCCCCACCGGGACGGCCCGCTGGTGTGCGTCGTGGACATCAGCCACGAGCGGTGGCGGGTGGCCTGCGTCGAACTGGGCGGCCGCGTCCTCACGCAGGAGGCCGGCGGCCACCCCGGCACCCCGGACGTCCTCGGGACGCTCGGCCGCCACGTGTCGGCCCTGCACGCCCGCCACGGCCACCGGCTCCGCGCGGTGTCCGCTTGCGTCGCGGGCACGGTCAGTGCGACCACGGTCGTCCAGGCTTCGGGCATGGGCTGGCGCGACGTGGACCTCGACCCGCTCCGGCCGCCCGGAGTCCCCCTGCTCGTCGGCAACGACGCCTCGCTCGCCGGGCTGGCGGAGGCGAGACGCGGGGCGGGCGCCGGGGCGCGGGTCGTCCTGCACCTGACGGTCGAGGTGGGGGTCGGCGGCATCCTCGTCGTGGACGGACGGCCGGTGGACGGCGCCACGGGCGCGGGCGGCGAGTTCGGCCACATGCCGTTCGGCGACCCCTCGCTCCGCTGCCCCTGCGGCGCCCATGGCTGCTGGGACCTGGAGGTCGACGGCCGCGCCATGGCCCGCGCACTGGGCCGCCCCGCGCCCCGCGACCCGCGCACGGCGGCCGGGCGCGTGATCGCCGCGGCGGCGTCCGACCCGGCGGCCCGCTCGGCCGTCGAGGCCGCCGCACACGCGCTGGGACGCGGCATCGGCGCCCTCGCCAACGCCCTCGACCCCGGCGTCGTCACGCTGTCCGGCCTGGCCACCGACCTGGCCGCGACGGCCCCCGCGGCCCTCGAAACCGGCTACGCCGCAGCCCTGATGCGCTACCGCCGTGCGGCGCCGCCGCCCATCCTGCCCTCGACGCTCGGCGCGCAGGGCCCCCTGACCGGAGCCGCCGACGCCGCCTTCGACACCCTCCTCACCGAGGAGGGCCTGGACGCCTGGTCCCGCACCTGAGCCCGAGTGCCGGGGCGCGCGGCGCTCGGTCGGCGGAGGCGGGTCATGGGCCCGGCGGATGCCGCGTTCGGGCGTCTCCTCGCAGCGGCGGGCCGTGCGCCCGGCTCGGGCTTCGGGTCAGACCGGGCGCCACTCGGGGATGGCGCCCGGTTCGTGCAGGCAGTAATCCGGGGCGGCTTCCAGGGCCTTCTCCTCACCGCCGGGGGTGTAGGTGACGATCAGGCGCAGGGGGCGCCATGTCATGTTGTAGGTGGAGTGCCAGACGCCCTTGGGGATGTGGACGGCGTCGCCCTCGCGGATCAGGAAGGGTTCGCCGTCGTCGACCATCTGCGCGGCCTCGCCGGAGATCACGTAGATGACCTCCTCGGCGTTCGGGTGGTGGTGGCGGGCATGGCCCTTGCCGGGGTTGACGATCACCTCCCCCAGGGTGCTGCCCGCCCCGGGCACCGCGGACGGCGTGACGAACCACTTGATCGCCCCCCAGTCGAAGGTCGCGGTCGCCACGTCACCGGGGTTCCTCAGCATCAGATCTCCAGGTTCTTGAAGGCCGCGACCTGCGCGGTGATGGCCCGCTCGGTCGGGAGCCGCTCGACGGAGGAGGCGCCGAAGAAACCGACGACGCCCTCCGTCCGGGACAGGACGTAGGCCGCGTCGTCCGGTTCGGCGATGGGGCCGCCGTGGCACAGCACGAGGACGTCGGGACGGGCGGCGACCGCCGCGTCCCGCATGGCCTGGACGCGCTCGACCGCCTCGTCCAGCGTCAGGGCCGTCTCGGCGCCGATGCCGCCCTTGGTGGTGAGCCCGACGTGCGGGACGAGAACGTCGGCGCCCGCCTCGGCCATCGCCCCCGCCTGGTCCTCGTCGAAGACGTAGGGAGCGGTGACCATGCCGCGCTCGTGGGCGAGCCGCACCATCTCGATCTCCAGGTCGTACCCCATGCCGGTCTCTTCGAGGTTCTGCCGGAAGACGCCGTCGTAGAGCCCGACGGTGGGAAAGTTCTGCACGCCCGCGAAGCCCATGGCCTTGAGTTGGTCGAGGAAGACCGGCATCACCCGGAACGGGTCGGTGCCGCACACCCCGGCCAGCACGGGCGTGTCCCGGACGACGGGCAGCACCTCCGACGCCATCTCCACCACGATCTGGTTGGCGTCCCCGTACGGCAGCAGGCCGGCGAGCGACCCGCGTCCGGCCATCCGGTAGCGGCCCGAGTTGTAGATGATGATCAGGTCGACGCCGCCCTCCTCGGCGCACTTGGCGGACAGCCCGGTGCCCGCGCCCGCGCCGATGACGGGCCTGCCCTCCTCGACGGCGTTCCGCAGCCGGAACAGGACGGTCTCGCGGTTCACTGGGCGCCCTCCGAGATCAGCCGGTGCAGCCGGTCGGCCATCGCCCGGCCGAACTCCGGATCGTTGATGTGCATGTCGAGCATCTCCGCCTCCGCGACCTCCTCCAGCGCCATGAAGCACGCCACGTCCGCCACCGGATCGTGGAACGGCATGCCGGGGGCGTCCAGCGCCGACACACCTTTGAGCGGGACGAACAGCGCGGTCGGCCCGGTGGCGGCGGACAGCTTGGACGCCATCTCGCGTCCCAGTTCGCCCATCTCCTCCGTCGTCGTCCGCATGAGCGTCACGGTCGGGTTGTGGACGTACAGCCGGCGCCGCGCGAACCGCTCGGGGACGGTGCCGCGCGGCCCGAAGTTGACCATGTCGAGGGCGCCGGGCGCCACGACCTGCGGGACGCCGCGCCGTCCGGCCGCCGTGAGCCGGTCGGGCCCCGCGGACAGGACGCCTCCCACGAGTTCGTCCGCCAGCTCGGTGGTGGTCAGGTCGAGCACCCCGGCCAGCAGGCCGCCCTCCACGAGACCCTCGAGCGCCCGCCCTCCGGCACCCGTCGCGTGGAAGACGAGCACCTCGTAGCCCAGTTCGTCCAGCCGCTCCCGGGCGGCGTCCACCGCGGGGGTCGTGACCCCGAACATGGACGCCCCGATGAGGGGCCGCTCGTCCGGGGCGGGTTCCGGGACCGCGTGCGCCTTCGCCATTCCGGCCGCCGCCGCGGCGGCGTTCCCGAGGATCAGGCGCGACAGCCGGTTCACGCCCGCGATGTCGACGACGCTGTAGGTGAGCGTGACGTCCTTGGCGCCCACGTAGGGGGAGACGTCCCCCGACGCCATCGTCGACACGATCAGCTTGGGCAGCCCGATGGGCAGGTCCCGGACGGCCCGCGCCGCGATCGACGATCCGCCGCTCCCGCCGACCGCGAGCACGGCGTCCACCCGGTCCAGCGCGGCCAGGACGATCGCCGCGCCCTCCCCCATCGCCGTGACGGCCGCCCCCCGGTCGCCCGCGTCCCGCAGGGCCTGGAGCGTGGTGCCCCCGGCCTCCGCGACCTCCTCGGCGGAGACGTCGGCTCCCACCTCGGACGGCCCGACCCCCACGTCCACGAGGACGGTGTCGCAGCCCAGCCCGTGCACCCGCTCGCGGAGCCACGCGTACTCCGCGCCCTTGGTGTCGAGCGTCCCCACCAGCACAACGGTCGCCATCGAGCCCTCCCATCCCCCGGTACCGATTCCCCCGCCGATCACCTCGCAAGCCTGTCCCCCGGTGACCGCCACGATCATTGGAACGGGACCATCGGGACGAGGACTTCTGGGCCATGGCAACCGTCCGGCTCCCCACGGCGGCCGTCGGCTTCCCCCGGCCGCCGTCCTGGCCGCCCGGGCCCGCGTGTGCACGACCCGAGGGACGACCTCGCCGGGTGAGGTCAGGCGGGGACGGGCGCCTCGGTGACGGCGCCGTCCTCCAGGGTCAGGACGCGATCGGCCTCCGCGAGGAGGGTCTCGTCGTGGGTCGCCACCAGGACGGTCACGCCCTCGCTGGAGACGACCGCGCGGAGCAGCGGCATGATGGCGGCGGCGGTCTCGGAGTCGAGCTGACCCGTGGGCTCGTCGGCGAGGAGAAGGCGGGGGCGGTTGGCCAGGGCGCGGGCGATCGCCACGCGCTGGCGCTGGCCGCCGGAGAGCTCGTAGGGGCGTTGCAGCGCGTGGTCGGCCAGGCCGACGAGGCCCAGCAGGACGCGGACGCGCTCGTCGCGCTCGGCGGACGGCGTGCGGACGAGGCGCAGCGGGACCTCGACGTTCTCGGCGGCCGACAGGACGGGGATGAGCCCGTGCGCCTGGAACACGTAGCCGATGTCGTCGCGGCGCAGGGCGAGCAGGTCGTCCTCGGAGAGCGCGCCGACGTCGCGCCCGTCGACGTGGACCGTGCCGCCGTCCGGGCTGTCCAGGCCGCCGATCAGGTTGAGGAGCGTCGTCTTGCCGGAGCCCGAGCGGCCCCGGACGGCGACGAGCTCGCCGGGCGCGATGGCGAAGGACGCCCCGCGCAGGGCCGGAACCTCGATCCTGCCCGTCCGGAAGGTCCGGACCAGCCCCTCCACGGCCACCATCGGCGCGGTCATTCGGTCTCCTCCCGGTCGGGCCAGACGCCGACGTGGTCGCTCTCCAGGGCGAGGCGGACGCGGTCGCGCAGGTCCAGGGCCTGGGTGAACCCCTTGGGCAGCTGGACGCGGCCGACGCGGTCGAGGAGGGCGTACTCCTCGACGACGCGGGTCCCGTCGTCCTCGGAGCGGCGGCGGACCTCGACGCTGGTGCGGCCGTCGCGGATGCCGATGACCCGGTCGACGCGCTCGGACACCTGCGCGTCGTGGGTGACGACCACGATGGTGGTGCCGAGCTCCTCGTTGACGCGGCGGAGGGAGGCGAACACCTGGGCGGCGGTGACGGTGTCGAGCTCGCCGGTCGGTTCGTCGGCCAGCACGACCTGGGGTTCGTTGGCGACGGCCACGGCGATCGCCATGCGCTGCTGCTGGCCGCCGGACAGCTCCGCCGGGCGGCGGTCCGCGCAGTCGCCGACGTCCAGCATGCCGAGCAGCTCGGCGGCGCGGGTGGCGCGCTCGCGGCGCGACCGCCCGGCGAACCTCATGGGCAGCTCGACGTTCTGCGCGGCGGTCAGGTACGGCAGGAGGTTGCGGGACGTCTGCTGCCAGATGAACCCGACCTTCTCGCGCCGGAACTCCAGCCGCTCCTTGGACGCCATGGTGAGCAGGTCCGAGCCGGCGACGCGGGCGACGCCGGCGGTCGGCACGTCCAGGCCGGACAGGATGTTCAGCAGCGTCGACTTCCCCGACCCGGACGCGCCCACGATGGCGACGAGCTCGCCGGGGTCGACGAGCAGGTCCAGACCCTGGAGGGCGACGACCTCGACGCCGTCGGTCTTGTAGATGCGCACCAGGTTGTCGCAGACGATGTGGGCGCCCTCGCCGTAGACGGGACCGCGCTCGGCGGCGCGGCGCTCCAGTTCGGCGAGGTCGGTCGTTTCGGTCATCAATCCCCCGTTCTCAGGGCGTTGCCGGGGTCGGTGTCGAAGGCGCGGTCGACCGCGACGGCGGCGGCGGCCGCCAGCAGGAGCGCGGCGAGCAGGCCGAGCAGCGCCGGCAGGCCCGGGACGTGCGCGGTGACGGCGAAACCGCCGGTGTAGGGGCGCAGGTCCACGACCGGCCCGGTGATCTCCGGCAGCAGGAGGCCGAGCACCCACCCGGCGCCGACCGCGCACAGCAGGACGGGCGCGAGCTCCACGAGCGCGAGGCGGCGGCTCTGCCGGCGGCTCAGCCCGAGGGCGCGCAGGTGGGCGATCGTCCGGCCGCGGGCACGGGCGCCCACGACGAGCATGAGCAGGACGGCGAGCAGCCCGAACACGCCGCCGGCGAGGGCGCCGTTCCGGAAGGTGTCGTGGACGACCGGCACCAGGGGCAGTCCCGCCATGTCCCGCAGCACCTGCTGCCGCAGCACGACGTCGTCCCCCGGGGCGGCGGCGCGCAGCGCCTTGACGTCGATGTCGTCGCCGGTGACGAAGACATGCGACGGGAAGCCCGTCGCGCCGGCGACCATCCGGTAGGGGACGATCACGAAGGCGCTGTTCTTCTCCTGCCCGGGGAAGCGCACGATCTGGGTGGACGGTGTGACGGCCACCGGGTCCATGCCCGCGCGGCCGAGCGTCACGGCGCCCGAGCCGAGGGTGTGGGCGGCGAGGGGCGACACCAGCACGCCCGTGTCGGTGTCCGGTATGCCGGGCACCTCGGGCGCGAGTCTCCGGTAGGCGTCGAGGTCCACGCCGACCACGGTCATCGGCGCCTGGTCGGTGGCGGACGAGGCCCGCTCGATGACCCGGACCCGGACGGCGCCGGTGACGCCCCGCACCGCGCGGATGCGGCGGAGCTTCGCCTCGTCCAGCGACCCCGCCTCGATGCGCGCGTCGGCGCCGGTCTCGGCCCAGGAGGCGCGTTCCTGCCCGGCGCGCAGCCCGGTGTCCACGGTGGAGGTGAAGCCGGCGATGGTGGCGGCCAGCAGCAGGACGGCCAGCGGCAGCGCCCCGACGAGGTTCTGCCGGGACGCGCGGGCGAGGCCGATGAACGCGACGGCCCCGGTCCGCCGCCGCAGCAGCGGCCCGGCGGCCCGCAGCAGGTACGGGTAGGCGCGCAGGACGAGCACGCCGAGCGCCGCGCCGAGCAGGGCCGGGACGGCGGCGACCAGCGGATCGGTCCCGGCGGAGGTGCCGCGCACGCGCAGCAGCACGACGCCGACCACGGCGAGCACCACCAGCAGGCCGTCCATGACGAGCCGCCGCCGGGACGGGCGCGCCGCGACGAGGTCGTCGCGGTGTTCGGCGACCGAGCCGAGGCCGCCGCCGCGCTCCCGCAGGACCATGGTCGCCGAGACGCCCAGCACGGCGGCCACGAGCAGCCCGATCGCGTACAGCGAGGCGGTCTGCGGCGGACCGGCGTCCATGAGCCGTCCCGCCGCGTACCCGAGCAGGGCGGGCGGGACGGCGGCGAGGGCGGTCAGCCCGCAGGCGGGCGCCGCGAGCTGGCGCAGCGACGCGCCGCGGGCCCGCATGACGCCGAGGACCGGCCGGAGCCGCTCGCCGAGCAGGCCGGCGGCGAGCAGCAGCAGCCCGGCGGCGACGGCGACGAGGCCGCCGAAGGCCAGGCCGACGACGGACTGGGCGGTGTGGAGCCGTCCGGCGAACTCCTTCAGCTGGACGTCGAGGGAGGTGGAGACCTCGCAGGGGAAGAAGTCGGCGCGCCCCGCGACGGCGGAGCGGAAGGCGTCGAGGTCGCCGGTCATGGCGCGGGCCTGGTCGGCGCCGACCGCGCCGTCGCGCACCGGGAACCGCCAGTCGTAGGTCAGCTTCAGGCCCGGGTCGCGCGTGAGGCGCGCGTACCCGGCGGGGTCGATCAGTGCCGTGCCCGCGTCGGCCTCAAGGGTCGTCGACGGGGGGAGGCTGAGGTACTCGATGGTCGGGTGCAGGATCCGGGCGCGCGACCCCCAGAACGGGTCGGCGGCGTTCAGCGGCTGGTAGAGGCCTTTGACGCGGACGTTCCTGCCGCTGAGTTCGATCCGGTCGCCGACCTTGTAGCCGAACTGGTCGGCGTACGCCTTGGCCACCACCACGTTCATGTCGCCGCTCGTCTGGCCCGGCTTGTTGGAGGGGAGGCCGCCGGAGACGAGGCGGATGCGCCGCCACGCGTTCGGTTCCCAGCCCAGGTACAGGAGCCTCGGACGGTGCAGGCCCCCCTCGACGGTGTCGGCGGGCGAGGTGACCGACGCCTCTGGCTCTCCGGTGCCCTCGCTCAGGGACCGGGGCATCAGCTCCCGCCAGGTGAGGGCGTTGCCGTTCAGGGCCGCCTCACCGGGGACGGCGGCGAAGGCGGCGGTGCCGCCCGCGGTGCCCTTCACGCGGATGACGGCCCCGGGGCCGGCGGCCGCGGCCGCGGCGCGGTCGTATCCGGCGGTGGTCCGGGACGGGACGACGACGGCGAGCAGCGCCGACACCAGCATCAGCACGGCCAGGGCGGTGAGCGGCGCCCACTGCGTCCGGGCGAGCCGCATCCCGGCACTCCTCATCGGTCCTCCCCCGCGCGCAGGCCGGCGCCGAGGTTCCGGCGCCGCAGAGTCCGGATGACCGGCGCGAGCACGAGCACGAGCACCACCGCCACCCCGCCGAGGACGGCCAGCACCACGGGCCATTGGACAACCAGGTCGGCGGGCGGGTACGGCTCGGCGGCCTGCACGCTCAGCACGATGTGCGGGACGACGAGCCGCGCCACGACAAGGCCGAGGACCGTCCCGCCGAGCAGGCCGAGCACGACCAGGTAGGCCTGCTCGATCGCGAGCATCCCGGCGACCTGGCGGGGCGGCACGCCGAGCGCCCGCAGCACCGCGAACTCGCGGTACCGCTCGCCCGCGGTCACCGCCGCGTTCACCACGAACGCGATGACGGCGAACGCCAGCGCCGCGGCGAAGCCGAGCACGAGGGCGCCCTGGAGCGCCGCGCCCAGCGGGGCGTCGCGGAGCCGGGAGCGCGTCTCGACGCGGTCGGCCGCGACCTCGCCCCAGGCGGGATGCCGGGCCAGGTCCCGGACGGCCGGGCCGGTGCGGCCGCCGCGCGCCGACGCCCACCACTCCCGGGGGGTGATGGGGTCGCCCGCCGAGCCGTCCACGGCGAGCCGGGACTGGGTGAGGGTGGGCAGGTCGACCAGGACGCCCGGCCTGCCGGGCGGCACGCTCGGCAGCGCGGGAGCGATGCCCGCGACCTTGACGGGCTGGTCGCCGTCGAGGGTGTTCACGGTGACGGTGCCGCCGACGCCGACCTTGGCGCGGTTCGCCATCTCCTCGGTGATGACGCCCGCCACGGGAGGCAGCAGGGCGGTGTTCTTGACGTCCTGCGAGCGCGGGGTGGACGTGCCGAACATCGCGTGGACGGCCGTGCCGGTCGCGTAGCCGTAGAAGCCCTTGCGGTCGAGGGTGGGCGACGACGGGATCGTGAGGGTCGCCAGGGCGCCCTCACCGTCGGTGACGCTCGGCTTGAGCGGGTGCTCCAGGTCCTGCGGTCCGGCGAAGGCGTCCCAGCGGGCCCCGGCGGGACGCGCGGCCGGGCCGGTGCCCTCCCCGGTGATGCTCCGCAGCTCCAGTTCGAGCCTGCCCGAGATCTTGTTGTCGTCGTAGCCGAAGTGGACGCCGCGGATCGACAGGGGGTAGGACGGCACGCCGTCCGTCCCGGCGAGCTGGGCGGCGTCCAGGGCGAGGGTGTGCGCGTCGCCGTCCGCGTCGACGCCGGGGAGGGGCACCTGCCGGGTCAGCCCGCGCGCGTCCACGACCGTCACCGTGAACTTGTAGCCCTCGCCGAGAGGCGGCACGTAGTCGGGGGGCACCTCGGGGTCCGGGCCGGAGTGGCTGAGGCGCACGTCGAACAGCAGCCGTTTCGGCTCGCCGGGAACGGTCAGCGCCAGGGCGGCCGGACGGGCCCGCGCCAGCTCGTCCAGCCGCAGGTCGTTCCGCAGGCCGGGGCCGACGCGCAGGAGCGGGCCGATCGCCTCGGCGTCCACGCCGAGCAGAGTCGCCGGTTCGGTGCCGAGGTCGGCGTCCATGCGCAGGACCCCGGTCGCGGCCGAGACGCCGGGCAGCGCCGCGAAGCGTCCGGCCTGCCCGAGCGGTCCCGGGCCGCCCTCCCGGGACGCGGCGGACAGCCGCAGGTCGGCGCCGCTCTGGAAGTCGGCCTGGTCGGTCTGCGACCGCCGCCAGGTCGCCATCGTCGTGACCGACAGCACCCCGACGGCCATCGCCATCACCAGCAGCAGGACCGGGCCGGTGTAGCGGAGCTGGCGCCGCCCGACCTGCCGGGTGCCGAGGACGGCCACGAGCCCGCGCCTGCGGGTCGCGACCCGCTCGGCCACGCGGGAGACGGCCGGCACGAAGCGGAGCAGGAGCACCCCGCCGGCGAGGAGGGCCAGGGCCGGGCCGGACACGATGAACGGGTCTATGCCGTCCGTCCCGCCGCCGGGTGCTCCGTCGCCGCCCGCGCCGTCCGCCCCGTACCGGGTGAGCTGCCAGATCGCGAGCCCGGCGACGAGCAGCAGGGCGAGGTCGGTGCCCGAGCCGCGCAGGCCGCCGCGGCCCTGCCGCCCGAGACCGGCCTGGGCCTCCACGAACGTCCGGTTCGCCCCCCGCAGCGTCGGTACCGTCAGGACGACGGCGCAGGCCAGCGCCGTCAGCACCGAGACCGTCCACAACGGCAGGAGCGGCCCGGCGTCCAGCCGCAGCCCCGAGTCCCGCACCGCGGGCGCGTGCCCGGCCAGGCGCAGCAGCGGGCCGGCCAGCAGCGGGCCGAGCACCGCGGCGGGCAGCACGATCAGCAGGCCCTCGACGAGCCCGAGCCGGGCGAGCTGGCGCATGCCGAGGCCGCGGGTGCGCAGCAGCGCGACCTCGCCGCGCCGGTGGTCGGCGAGCAGCCGCGCGACCAGCAGCCACGCGCAGCCCGCCAGCAGCACGAGCTGGATCACCGGGATGAGCATCGTGGACCGCGCCACCTGGAGCGCGGTGCTCAGCTGCGCGGTCAGGTCGGGCAGGTCGGTCGCGACGCTGAACTGCGCCCCGTCGCCGGCCTTCCCGAAGGTGTCGCCGCCGGCGGCCACCCGGTCGCCGAGGGGGCCGAGCTCGCCGGGCTCGACGCCGCGCAGGTCCGGCATGACGGTGAAACGGGCCTCGGAGCCGGTGCCGGTGAACCGGGCGGCGAACACCTGGGGCGGCACCACGAACGGCCCGTGGCTCGTGTAGTCGAGCCGTTCGACGCCGGTGGTGACGAGCTTGTCGTCCTGCCAGAAGTAGTCCTGCGGGTCGAGGACGTCGAACAGCCCGACGACGCGCACCTTCACAACCGACTTCTTGTCGACGCGGCCGTGCAGCGTGAGGACGTCGTCCACGCCGGCGTGCATCGCGCGGGCGGCGGCGCCGGGCAGGGCCGCCTCGACCTCTCCGGAGCCCGAGCCCGAGGCCGCGCCGGGCCAGCGTCCCTCGCTGAGCCGCGCGTGCTTCTCGATCCCGGTGTAGGTCCCGAACGCCGTCAGGTCGGGGTGGTCGCTCTTCTCCTGGCCCGGAAGCGTGTAGGAATCGCTGCGGACGCTCATCGAGACCGCCAGCGGGACGTCCCGGTAGATCTGCTTGAGAACCCCGTCGACCCGGCCCTGCACCTCCGTGAGGCCGTTCGCCGGGACGTGCGTGCCGAGCGTCGTCCCGACCGACTCGAACGTCGCGTCGGCCAGCGTGCGGCGCAGGCCCTCGCGGGTCACCGACCCGGTGTAGCCGACCAGGGCCGCGAGGACGGTCGTGGCGAACAGAGCGGTCGCGCAGGCGGCCAGCACCAGCGTCCGGTCGCCGATGATCCGGCTGAGCACCAACCCCCGTCGTCCCACGGAGGGTCATGATCATTGCCTGTGAGGGGGGCCACAAGGGGTCGTGACGATTCCGCGACCTTTCGCAACCTTATTGCAATAGGGAGGAATCGCCCCAGATCTCCCTATTCAGGGGAGCACCGCCGCGGCGCCCTACCGGTCCGCCCAGACGGAGGCGCCTGCCGGAGGGACGGCCTCCGCGCGCCGCAGGATCTCCACCGGATCGCGGCCCGCGCCGGCGGCGAGCGCGTCCGGCCCGGCCGCGTCCCCGATCCGCGCCGCGGCCCGGTCGATGTCGTCCTGTTCGACGGGGCCGGGCGGCACACCGGCGGCCTCCCGGACCGCCGCCGCCTTCCCGAGGGCCTCCGCCGCGTCCCGGTGCCGTCCGGTGAGGGCCAGCGCGCAGGCCAGGCACTCCAGGGCGCCCGCCAGGTCGCGCGGTGCCGCCAGCCTGATCGCGACGGCCAGCGCATCCCGCTGGTACCGCACGGCGGACACCGCGTCGCCGCGCGCCTCCGCCACGCGCCCCAGCCCGCTCTGGATCATCGGCAGGTACAGGGGCGGGAACTCCTCGGGCGAGGCCGCCGCCAGCAGGGGCCGCATCCGGTCCTCGGCGTCCTCCAGCCGTCCCTCGCGCTCCGCCGCCAGCCCGAGGCCGATGTCGGCGAACATGACCGCGGGCGCGAACCCCTGCTCCACGGCGACCCGGCGCGCCCGCCCGAACAGCCGCCGCGCGGACGCGTGGTCGCGGCGCAGGTAGGCGATCCAGCCGCGCCACGCCATCCGCATGGCGACGTCCGGCCACATCCGGAGCTCCTCGGCCATCCGCTGCGCGTCGTGATGGAGCCGCTCGGCCCGGTCGTAGTCGCCGGTCAGCTCCGCCAGCCCGCCGAGCCACTCCACCGCCTGGAGCCGTCCCCAGCGGTCGCCGACCTCGCCGAACAGCACGGCGGCCCGCTCGGCGTCGCGCTCCAGCGCGGCGGGCTCGCCGCGCGCGTGGGCGTGCATGGCGCGCTGGACGAGCGCCGCCGCCTCGCCCCACCGGTCGCCGGACGCGCGGAACCCCGCGAGCGCCTCCTCCAGGATCGCGGCGCCCTCGCCGGTGTCGTCCAGTTCGGCCCGGGCGAACGTCAGGAACCAGCGCGCCCACGCCTTCAGGCGGTCGTCGCCGGTGGCGTCCACGAGCGCGAGGGCCTCGTCGCGGCGGGCCTTCCAGTCGCCGGGGGCGCCCTTGAGCACGGCCAGCCCCGCCCGCCACGCCAGCGCGCGGGCCCGGACGTCCGGCGAGCCGCCCCGCGCGAGGGCCGCCTCCAGCGACCGCAGCGCCTCGGTCAGCCGTCCGCGCAGGAACCAGTACCAGGCGAGCGCGTTGACCAGCCGCAACGCCTCGTCCGCCGAACCGGCCGCGTCGAGCGCGGCCCGCAGGTTCGCCGACTCGACGTCCAGCCTCGCCAGCCAGCGCGCCTGCTCGGGCCCGGTGAGGCCGCCCGCCGCACGCTCGGCCAAGGCCAGGTAGTGGCCGCTGTGCGCTGCCTCGGCGCGCCGCGTCTCCCCCGCCTCCGCCAGCCGCTCGGCCGCGTAGGCGGCGACGGACTCCAGCAGCCGGTACCGCGGGCCCTCCCCGGGACGCTCCGTCATCACGACCAGCGAGCGGTCGACCAGCCGGACCAGGACGTCGAGGACATCCGCGTCCGGGACGTCCCCGCCCGCGCACACGACCTCGGCCGAGTCGGCCGTGCAGCCGTCGGCGTGCACCGACAGCCGGCGCAGCACCGCGCGCTCCGGCCCGGTCAGCAGGTCCCAGCTCCAGTCGATCACCGCGGTGAGCGTGCGCTGCCGGGCCGGGCCGCCGCGGTGCCCGGACGACAGCAGCCGGAACCGGTCGTCGATCCGTTCGACGAGGCCCTCGACCCCGAGCGTCCGCACCCTGGTCGCGGCCAGTTCCAGAGCGAGCGGGATGCCGTCCAGCCGGCGGCACAGCTCCCCGACCCGCCCGGCCGTGTCCCCGTCCAGCAGAAAGCCCCGCGAGGCCGCGCGCGCCCGCTCCGCGAACAGCCGGACCGCGCTCGACGCGGCCGGGTCGTCGTCGCGGCCCGGCACGTCCAGCGGCGGGACGGCCCACACGACCTCGCCCGGCAGGCCGAGCGGCTCCCGGCTCGTCGCCAGCACGCGCACCCCGGGCACCCCGCGCAGCAGCCGGTCCGCCAGCTCGGCGGCCTGCTCGACGACGTGCTCGCAGTTGTCCAGGACGAGCAGCAGCCGGCGGGCGCCGAGCGCCGCCGCCAGCCGGTCGAGCGCCGCGGCGGGCGCGCCCGGCGCGTCCCGGATGTCGAGGATCGCCGTCACGACCTCCGCGAGGTCGGGCACGGTCGAGCGCTCCAGCCCCGCCAGCTCCGCCATCCACACGCCGTCGCCGAACGCGTCGGCGAGCCCGGCCGCCGTCTCGATCGCCAGGCGGGTCTTGCCCACCCCGCCCGGGCCGGTCAGCGTGACCAGCCGGTCGGTGCCGATCCGCGCCCGGATCTCCCGGACGGCGCCGTCCCGCCCGATCAGCCCCGTCTGCGGGACGGGCAGGTTCGACCGCGGGCGCGACGGCTCCGGGGCGGCGGGCCCGCCGAGGCCGGGGTCCTGCCGCAGGACGGCCCGCTGGAGCGCGGCCAGCTCGGCGCCCGGGTCCAGGCCCAGCTCGTCGGCGAGCAGCACCCGGTACCGCTCGTAGCCCTCCAGCGCCTCGTTCTGCCGTCCGGCCCCGTAGAGGGCCCGCATGTGCGCGGCCCTCAGCCGCTCGCGCAGCGGGTGCTCCTCGACGGCGACGCCGAGTTCGCCCGCCAGGGCACCGTGCTCGCCGAGCGCCAGCCGCGCCTCGGCCTGCTCCTCCAGGGCGGTCAGCCGCAGTTCCTCAAGCCTCGCCACCGCCGCCCGGGTGAACTCCTCGTCCCGGAAGTCGGCGAGCGCGGGGCCGCGCCACCGCCCGAGCGCCTCCGCCAGCAGCGCCGCCCTCTCCTTCGGCTCCGCGGCCTCCCGGGCCCGTTCGACCAGCGCCTGGAAGCACCGGGCGTCCACCCGCTCGGCGGCGGCGCCCAGCAGGTATCCGGCGGGGCGCGACTCCACCAGCGCCCGCGCGCCCGGCTCCGCGTCCTCCAGGACGCGGCGCAGCTGCGACACCTTCGCCGACAGCGCGCCCATCGGGTTCCCGGGCGGCGCGTCGCCCCACAGGTCGTCGATCAGCCGGTCGGCGGGCACCGGACGGCCCTCGTGCACGAGCAGGTCCGCCAGGAGCGCCCGCACCTTCAGTCCCGGCACGGGGACGAGCCCGCCGTCGTCGGTCCAGACCGCGAGCGGTCCGAGCAGCCCGAAACGCATCTTTCGACCCTATTGCGAACTCGCGCCCCCGCGCGTCGGGCCGGCCGCCGGAAAGGAAGCGTAAGAATGCGGTAAACCCTCTCGCGCACAGTGGTCCCACCGCGCCGGAAAGGCGAAACGATCACCCTGACGGAGGAGACCATGCGCAAGATCATTAACTCGACGTACGTGTCGCTCGACGGCGTCATCGAGAACCCGCAGAACTGGACCTCGGCCTACTTCCAGGACGAGGCCGCCGCCTACGCCCGGGAGCTGCTGTTCTCCTGCGACGCCGTGCTGATGGGACGCAAGACGTTCGACGGCTTCTCCCAGGCGTGGCCGGCCATGGAGGAGGCCACCGGCGACTTCGGCGTCCGGATGAACACCCTGCCCCACTACGTCGTGTCCGACTCCCTGCGCAAGCCCGGCTGGGGCGACACGACGGCGATCCCGCGGGCGGAGGCCGTCGCCGAGATCACCAAGCTGAAGGAGCAGGACGGTCAGGACATCCTGCAGTACGGCTTCGGCCCGGTGTCCCGGACGCTCGTCGAGCACGGCCTGCTGGACGAGCTGCGCCTGTGGATCCACCCGGTCCTCGTCGGCCCCCGTGAGACCGCCGACCTGCTCAACGCCGACGAGTTCTCGGCCACGTTCGAGCTGGCCGGCACCAAGGTCTTCAAGACCGGCGTCATCATCGCCACCTACGTCCCCACCGCGCAGTAGGGGCGGTCACCCGGCGGCCCGGCGCGGCGCCCTGCCGAGCCGGGCCAGGGCGGCCTGGAGGATCGCGCGGGTGCGGTCCGGGGGCTCGGCCTGGACGCCGATACGGTTCAGGGCGTCGCGGTAGCGGGCGATGTCGGACGCCCGGTCCGGGTAGAGCGCGCAGGTGAGGTGCTCCAGGTAGACCACGTCGGGCAGCTCGGGCTCGGCGAACCGCAGCAGCGTCATCGGGCCGCCCTCCGCCGCGTGCCCGCCCGAGCTGAAGGGCACGATCTGCACGGTGACGTTCGGCAGCTCCGCCATCTCGATCAGGTGCTCGATCTGGGCGCGCATCGTGGCGCGGCCGCCGACCGTCCGGCACAGCGTCGCCTCGTCCAGCACCGCCCACAGCCGCAGCGGGTCCGGGCGCTCGAACACGCGCCGGCGCCGCATCCGCAGCTCCACCCGCCGCTCGATCTCCTCGGGCCCCGCCTCCGAGTGGCGGGCCGCGAGGAGGGCGCGGGCGTAGTCCCTGGTCTGGAGCAGCTCCGGGATGTCCTGGACCTCGTACACGCGGACGAGCACCGCGCCCTGCTCCAGCCCCAGGTAGGGCTCGAACCAGGACGGGACCACGTCGCCGAACGGCTGCCACCAGCCGGGCGCACTGGCGTGCTCGGCCAGCTCCAGCAGCGGTTCGCGCAGCGACGGGTCGGTCACGCCGTAGAGGGTCAGCAGGTCGGCGACGTCGCGCTCCTTGTAGCCGACGCGGCCGAGCTCCATCCGGCTGATCTTGGAGTGCGAGCCGCGGATCTCGTACCCGGCGGCCTCGGTGGAGATGCCGGCGGCCTCCCGGTACCGGCGCAGCTGCGCGCCGACCAGCATCCGCAGCACCGTCGGGCCCGCCGCCCGGTGGTCCTGGGCGACGCGGGCGCGGTCGCCCGCGGGCTCGGCGGCGCTCATGAGGCCCCGCGCCCCGCGGCGCTCCACCGCTCGTGCCGCGCCCGGCGTCCCGCCCTCGGCATGGACGGCCCGCCGGTCACCGGTGCCGGAACTCCCATGGGGCGCCCTCCTCGACGTGCGAAAAAACTTTCCACCGGATGAAGTTACTTGTTGAAGACTCACTTGCCCACTAGTCCGGAATGTCCTCTTCGATGGGCATCTCGGCGGATAGGCGGGAGCGTCCGGTCCGATACCGCCATGACCTGGCACGATACGGGGCAGAAAAAAATCCAGAAGATTTCGGCGAGGGATGTCGATCCGGTCACACCTTCTTCGACGCGTTCGTGACAGGCCGGGAAGGACCGGGCCGGTGAACAGAGGAGACGACATGCGGTTCCTGATGATGACGACGGACGACGGTTCTGCGCCCGCCGGCCCGCCGGACGAGAAGCTGCAGATGGAGATGGGCAAGTTCATCGAGGAGATGTCCCGGAGCGGGGCGCTGCTCGCGACCGGCGGGCTGGAGCCCGGCGGCACCCGGATCAAGTCGTCCGGCGGCAAGGTCACCGTCCTGGACGGCCCGTTCGCCGAGGCGAAGGAGGCGGTCGTCGGGTTCGCCCTCATCGAGGTGGGCACCCGCGAGGAGGCGATCGAGCTGTCCAAGCGGTTCTGGGCGATCATCGGCGACGGCGAGGGCGTCATCCAGCAGGTGTTCGGGCCGGACGACATCCCCGGCGCGTGAGGTCGCGGCCGGGGGGCGTCCGGCCGGGCCGGTGAGCGTCCGCTGAGCTTGCGCGGCGGCCGGTGCGGGTGCTCTCATCGGCAGCGTGACGGCATCGGACGAGCCCGGGGCGCGTAGGGCGCCCGCGCGCGGCACGGGCGTGCACGCGAGCATCGACGCGGTGTGGCGGCTGGAGGCCGCGCGCATCATCGCCGGTCTCGCCCGCATGGTGCACGACATCGGGCTCGCCGAGGAACTCGCGCAGGACGCGCTGGTCGCCGCGCTCGAACAGTGGCCGGAGTCAGGCGTCCCGGACAACCCGGGCGCCTGGCTCATGGCCGTCGGCAAGCGCCGCGCCGTCGACCGGATCCGGCGGCTGCGGCGCCTCGACGACAAGATCGAGGAAATGGGCCGCGACCTGGAGACCCAGGCGCCGCCCGAGGAGTTCGACGTCCCGGACGACGACCGCATCGAGGACGACGTCCTCCGGCTGGTCTTCACCGCGTGCCACCCCGTGCTGTCCGCGCAGGCGCGGGTCGCGCTGACGCTGCGCATGCTCGGCGGCCTCACCACCGAGGAGATCGCGCACGCGTTCCTCGTCCCCGAGGCGACCGTGGCGCAGCGGATCGTCCGGGCGAAACGGACGCTGTCGGAGGCGAACGTCCCGTTCGAGGTGCCGGAGGGCCCCGGCCGCGCGGCCCGGCTGGCGTCCGTGCTGGAGGTCGTCTACCTCATCTTCAACGAGGGATACGCCGCCAGCGCGGGCGACGCCTGGGTGCGGGCGGACCTGTGCCGCGAGGCGCTGCGCCTCGGCCGGATCCTCGCGGAGCTGGCCCCGGGCGAGCCCGAGGTGCACGGGCTCGCCGCGCTGATGGAGATCCAGGCGTCCCGCACCCGGGCGCGCACCGGGCCGTCCGGGGAGCCCGTCCCGCTTCTGGAGCAGGACCGCGGCCGGTGGGACAGGCTCCTCATCCACCGCGGGTTCGCGGCGCTGCTGCGCGCGAAGAAGATCGGCGAGCCGCCCGGCCCCTACGTCCTGCAGGCCGCGATCGCCGCCTGCCACGCGCAGGCGCCCGCCGCCGAGGACACCGACTGGGCGCAGATCGCGTCGCTCTACGAGGTCCTCGCCCGCGTCGCGCCCTCCCCCGTCGTGGAGCTGAACCGGGCCGTGGCGGTCGGCATGGCGGACGGCGCCGAGAAGGGTCTTGAGCTCGCCGACGCGCTGGTGGACGAGCCCGCCCTGCGCGGCTACCACCTGCTGCCGAGCGTCCGCGGCGACCTGCTCGCCCGCCTCGGGCGGCTGGAGGAGGCCCGGACGCAGTTCGAGCGCGCCGCGGAGCTCACCCGCAACGCGCCCGAACGCAAGGTCCTGCTGGACCGCGCCGCCTCGCTCAGTAGTCCCGCACCGTGAACGAGCCGACGATCTCGCCGAAGTCCTGGAAGTCGATCGCCTCGGTCTCGGCGCCCATCTCGGCGTTGCGCTGCGCGTCCACCCGCGCCTTGTTGGTCAGCGCCAGCTCCTGGTTGGCGGCGACGTACCCGCGCAGCTCCTTCTCGTAGTTCGCGAACGCGGCGCGGTGGTCGCCGGCCGCCGCCTTCAGCTCCCCGGCCAGCACGTACGCGCCGACGATGGCCATGCTCGTGCCCTGCCCGGAAAGCGGCGATCCGCAGTACCCCGCGTCCCCCAGCAGGACGACCCGCCCCTTCGACCAGGAGTCCATGTGGACCTGCGCCATCGAGTCGAAGTGGAAGTCGGGCGCCGCCCACATCGTCTCCAGCAGCTCGGGCAGCACCCAGCCGCCCCCGGCCAGCGCGTCCGCCATGATCTTCTTCTGCGCGGCGGTGTCGCGGTGGTCGTACTCGATCGGCCGCTCGGACTCGAACCCCATGTAGACGCGGACCTCCTCGTTGCCGCGGACGCTCATCACGCCGCCGCCCCAGCTGCTGCCCGGCATCTGGTGGAACACCTGCCAGCGGTCCAGGCCGAGGAAGTTCGGGGCCGTCCACACCGAGAGGTAGGTGCCGAGGTGGGTCAGGTAGTCCTTCTCCGGCCCGAACACCAGCCGCCGCGTGGCCGAGTGCGCGCCGTCCGCGCCGACGACCAGGTCGAACGTGCGGATCAGCCCGCTGTGGAAGATCACCCGCACGCCGTCGTCGCCCTGCTCCAGCCCGGCGATCGAGTCGCCGTAGAGGTACTCGACGCCGTCGCCGGCCGCGTCCGCCAGGATCCGGGACAGGTCGTCGCGCAGGATCTCCACGTCCGGGCTGCTCAGGTCGCCGCCGCTGATCGTGTACTCCTCGCTGCGGTACAGCTCGTTGCCGTCCCCGTCCACCATGGACATGCCGCGCATCTCGACGCGCTCCTCGCGGATCCGGTCGAGGACGCCCATCCGCTCGGCGACCTCCAGCGCCGGCCCGCGCACGTCGATCGCCTGCCCGCCGGCCCGCGGCCCGGGCGCCACCTCCACGACCGTCACACCGAACCCGTACCGCCGCAGCCAGTACGCCAGCGCGGGACCGCCGATGCTCGCACCCGAGATGAGGACGTTCTTCATGGGGACCTCCCTAGTCCGGCGGGACGTGCCTCCCGCACCGATGAAGAGACTCGCCGTGCTCGCTGACCAACTCCGCACCGTCCGCTGACCGGCGTCCGGAGCGAAGCGGAGGACGCCGGTCAGCTGCCCTCACCAGGGGGTTGGGGTACGGGCGGGGGTTCGGGTGGCCCGAACGGGTGTCATGTCCCAAACTGGTGTTGGGTGCTGGTGGCTTCGGAGGGAGAACGGTGATCGATCGCTCAGACGTCCAGGCCGCGGCGGAGCGTGTCGCGGGCCATGTCCGCCGCACGCCGATGGTCGAGGTCGAGCCGGGGCCGCTCGCGCCCGCCGGGCGGACGTGGCTGAAGCTCGAACTGACGCAGCACACGGGGTCGTTCAAGGCGCGCGGTGCGTTCAACCACATCCTGGCCGCACGGGACGAGGGGCGGCTTCCGGAGGCGGGCGTCGTCGCGGCGTCCGGCGGGAACGCGGGGCTGGCCTTCGCGTACGCGGCGGCGCGGGCGGGCGTCCCGGCCGAGGTGTACGTGCCGGAGACGGCGCCCGCGGTGAAGGTCGCGCGGCTGCGGGCCCTCGGCGCCGCGGTCGTGCAGGTCGGCACCCGGGACGCCGAGGCGCAGGACGCCGCGACCAAGCGCGCCGCCGACACCGGCGCGCTGTTCTGCCACGCCTACGACCTGCCGGAGGTGTGCGCGGGCCAGGGCACGCTGGGCCTGGAGTTGCTGGAGCAGACCGGCGGCGAGGCCGACACGGTCCTGCTGGCGGTCGGCGGCGGAGGGCTGATGGCGGGCGTCGCCGCCGCGCTCGAAGGGCGGGTGCGCGTCGTCGGCGTCGAGCCCGTGACGATCCCGACCCTCGAACGCGCCCTGCACACCGGACGTCCCGTGGACGTGGAGGTGTCGGGGATCGCCGCCGACTCCCTCGGCGCGACCCGGGCCGGCGAGATCGCGTTCGCGGTCGCCTCCCGTACCGGGGTGCGTCCCGTCCTGGTCACCGACGAGGCGATCATCGAGGCCCGCCGGTTCGTGTGGGAGGAGTACCGCCTCGTCGTCGAGCACGGCACGGCCGCCGCCGTGGCGGCGCTCCGCGGCGGTGCCTACCGCCCGTCCCCCGGGGAGCGTGTCGTGGTCGTCCTGTGCGGCGCCAACACCGACCCGTCCAGCCTGGCCTGACACCTTCGCGGGTCAGCCGCGTGTCATCCGGCGGCGCGGAGGGCCTGGAGCGGCAGCAACCGCACCTGCGCCGGGGGCCGTGCCGTGCCGGTCGCGGGCCGGCTGCCGCACAGGGCCTCCACCACGTGCGCGGCCAGCGCGTTGTCGATCGGGTGCGGGACGGGCGTGCCGCCGGCGCTGAGCTGCTGGTACTTCATCAGGTTGAAGGCCAGGGAGATCTGCCGCTCGCCCCCGGCGGACGACAGGGACTGGGTCCCGGCGCCGAACACCGCGCCGTCGTGACCCCAGAACGTCCCGCACGGGAGGTCGAGAGAGTAGATCCCGAGGCCGTAGTTCATCAGGACGTTGCCGTCCGCGTCCTTCACCGGGACGGTCCGCTGCATCTGCGCCAGGGCGTCCGGCCCGATGAGGTCGCCGGTGAGGAGCCTGCGGTAGAAGCGGTTGAGGTCGTCCATGGTGGACACCAGCGCGCCCGCCGTCCACGCCCAGCTCATGTCGAAGGTGCTGTAGTCGCGGGGCGGCGTCACATGCTGGTACAGCGACTCGTACATCCGCGGGTGCGGACCCGCTATCCAGGGCGAGGACGGGAAGTAGGTGTGCTTCAGCCCGGCTTTCCGGATGACGTTCCGGGTGATGTACTTCTCCGCCGTGGTCCCGGTCACCTTCTCCAGGAGTTCCCCGGCGATGACGTAGTTGGTGTTGGAGTACGACCAGCGCTCGCCCGGCTCTCCGGTGCGCGGCGCCCGCACCCCCCACGCGACGAGCTGCGCGGGCCGGACGTCGCGGAACCGGTACTCGTCCAGGCTGTCGGCCGACAGCTCCCGCAGTGAGGGGAACGCCGCGGCGACGTAGTCGCCGATGCCGCTCGTGTGGTCGAGCACCATCCGCACGGTCGTCTGCTCGCCGTAGCGTCCCGGAATGAGGCCGGGCAGGTAGCGGGCGACCGGGGCGTCGAGGTCGACGCGCCCCTGCTCGACCTGCTGGAGGATCGCGGTGGCGACGAACGACTTGGTGATGCTGCCGACCCGCTGGCGCATGCCCGGGGTGACCGGGCGCCCCGTGCGCACGTCCGCCGCCCCGGCCGCGCCGTCCCACGCCGTGCGGCCGTCCCGGACCTCGGAGAACAGCCCGTACATGCCGGCGTCGTGCGTGGCGTCCAGGGTGGCCCGAAGCTTGGCGGGATCGAACGGGACGGTCGGCGGCAGCGCCGTGGCGATCGCGGACGGGCCCACGTCCGGCCCGGCCGCCGTCGCCGCGACCTGGGCCGTCGCCAACGTCAGAACGAGCACCGCCCCCGCGGCCGCGCCCCTGACGACACCGCGCCCCGTCAGCCGTCCCAGCCCTCTGGCCATCATCCCCGTCTCTCCGCGCCGACCGTGTTCCCGAAGGAGCCGTTTCTAGATCATCCACTCTCTCATCCCGAGGGTGGAAGCGGCCCCAGAGCCACCAAAACGGAGCGATCGCGACACATGCGAGTGGGCGGGCACAGCGACCGGGGCTTGACACCGGCTTCTCCGGTTTCTTATAACTTGAGTTACAGGTTTCCTCTTGTACGAGGAACAGGTAACCGGCGCACGGCCAGGCGCCGAGGTCTTCGGAGGTGATGGTCCATGTTGCTGACGTCGATCGACCCGTTCGTGCAGGAGTTCGAGCGTCAGTTCGACCGGGCGGTCCGCCAGGCCGCCGGTCAGGGCGGCGGCGCCGGCATGCCGATGGACGGCATCCGCCGCGCCGACGACGTCGTCCTTCGGTTCGACCTGCCGGGGGTCGACCCCGGCTCCATCGAGGTCACCGTCGACCGCGGTGTGCTCTCGGTGACCGCGCGGCGCGAGGAGGAGTTCGACGAGGACGAGCGCGTCTTCGTCCGCGAGCGCACCATGGGCTCCTTCACCCGCCGGGTCTACCTGTCGGAGCACCTGGACGCCGAGGCGATCGAGGCCGCCTACGAGAACGGCGTCCTCGCCGTCCGCATCCCCGTGCTGGAGCGGGCGCGGCCGCGGAAGGTGGCCGTCCAGCAGTCGGGCGGCGGCCAGAAGGCGATCAGGCGCTGACGCGCGGTGTCCGGGCGGCCCCGGTCGGCGCGGCCTTCGACGAGCCGAGGCGACCGGGGCCGCCCGCATTCGCCCGGCGGTCCGCCGGGACCGCACCGGCGCCGAGGAGGCCCGCATGAACCTGCCGTTCGACGACGAGCACGCCGCGCTGTTCACGGTGGGGCAGGTGGCGCAGATGCTGGACGTCCAGCAGGCGTTCCTGCGCCGCATCGACGACCACCGGGTCGTCTCCCCTCAGCGCTCGACCGGCGGTCAGCGCCGCTACAGCCGACACGAGGTCGGCCGCATTCAGGAGGTCGTCTCGATGATGGGCGAGGGCATGACGCTGCCCGCCATCCGGCGCATCTTCGAGCTCCAGCACGAGGTGGCCGAGCTCACCCGTGAGCGCGACGAACTCGCCCGGCGGCTGGCCGGAGGCCCCGGCGCCACGACCTGACGTCCCCGGGTCGGCACGCGGGGCCATACGGAAGAGCGCCGCGGCCTCCCCGGGCGTCGGCCGGGCGTCGGCCGGGCCGGCAGGGTCAGCCGAGCAGGTCCGCGAGGGTCTCGCGGCGGGACGGGTGGCGCAGCTTGTGCATGCCCTTGGACTCGATCTGCCGGATGCGCTCGCGCGTCACCCCGTAGACCTTGCCGACCTCCTCCAGGGTCTTGGGCTCGCCGCCCGACAGTCCGAACCGCAGCGAGATGACGCCCGCCTCGCGCTCGGTGAGCGTCTCCAGGACGGCGTCGAGCCGCCCGCGCAGCATCGACGTCGCCACGACGTCGGCGGGGTCGCCGCCGTCGGGGTCCTCGATGACGTCGGCGAGCTCGCCGTCGCCGTCCTCGCCGAGCGGGGTGTGCAGGGACAGCGGCTCGCGGGCCTGCCGCCGCAGCCACTCGACCTTCTCGGGCGTGACGTCGAGCTCGACGGCCAGTTCCTGCGAGTTCGGCTCGCGGCCGAGGTCCTGCATCATCCGCCGCCGGACGCGCGTCATCCGGTTGAGCACCTCGACGACGTGCACGGGGATGCGGATGGTGCGGCTCTGGTCGGCCAGCGCGCGGCTGATCGCCTGTTTGATCCACCAGACGGCGTAGGTGGAGAACTTCAGGCCGCGGCGGTACTCGAACTTCTCCACGGCGCGGATCAGGCCGAGATTGCCCTCCTGCACGAGGTCGTTGAGCTGGAGGCCGTGGCCCATGTAGCGCTTGGCGAGCGACACGACGAGGCGCAGGTTCGCCTCGACCATGTGCTCCTTGGCGCGGGCACCGTCGGCGGCGATCCACTCCAGGTCCTGCTTGTCCTGGAGGCTCAGTTCGTCGCCCAGGGTGATGAGGCGCTCTCGGGCGAACAGGCCGGCCTCGATGCGCTTGGCCAGGTCGACCTCCTGCTCGGCGGTGAGCAGCGCGGTGCGCCCGATGCGGGACAGGTAGTCCTTCATCGGGTCGACGAGGTTCACGGTGGAGCGGGGGGTTGCGCTCGGCGCGTGGCTGGCGTTCAGGGCTGTGTCCTTTGCTCGTCCGGCCGGGAGGGAACGGTCACCCGATCTCGGTACCCGTCAGGCTCGCCGCCCAAACTTGGAGCCGACCTAAGTATGTGTCAAGCACGAACTTAGGTCGTGTTATGAAAGGATGGCGGCATGGGACTGCGGGAGATGAAGAAGCAGCAGACGCGCCAGAGCATTTCGCACCAGGCGACCCGCCTGTTCCTGCGGCACGGCTTCGACCGGGTGACGATCGCCGACGTCGCCGCGGCGGCACAGGTGGCGAAGATGACCGTCACCAACTACTTCCCCAGGAAGGAGGACCTGGCGCTCGACCTGCACGAGGTGTTCGTGGCCCTCCTGGCGCGCACGGTCGCCGAGCGGGCGCCGGGCGAGTCGGCGCTGGCCGCGCTGCGCCGGGGCTTCCTGGAGGCCCTCCGGCGGCATGACGCCGTGATCGGCTTCTCCGGTCCCGACTTCGCCCGGATGATCACCGAGAGCCCGGCGCTGGTGGCGCGGCTCCGCGAGTTCCACGAGGAGCGGGAGGACGCCCTCGCCGCCGTCCTCGCCGAGGAGACCGGCGCGGGGCCGGACGACGTCCTCCCCCGCCTCGTCGCCGCGCAGCTCGGCGGCGTCCACCGCGTCCTGTTCCGGGAGACCCTGTGCCGCACCGTGCGGGGCGAGACCCACGAAGAGATCGAGGCGGCCCTCGCGGAGTCCGCGAAGACCGCCTTCGACCTGCTCGAACCGTCCCTGGGCGGCTACGCGACGCGTCCGGCGTCCCCGGAACGGAAGGTGCCCTAGGCGCCGTCCTGGATGACCAGGAGGAGGTCGCCCGCCTGGACGGGCGTCGCCTCCGGGACGGCCAGCCGGGCGACGGTGCCCGCGACCGGTGCCGTGATCGCGGCCTCCATCTTCATGGCCTCGATGGTGGCGACCACGTCTCCCGCGGCGACCTCGTCGCCCTTGGCCGCCCGCAGCGTCACCGATCCGTCGAACGGGGCGGCGACGTGGCCGGGCTCGGCGGGGTCGGCGCGCTCGACCGGCGGCGCGTCGGACTTGACGGACTTGTCGCGGACGGAGAGCGTGCGGAGCTGGCCGTTCACCGAGCAGATGACCTGCCGGACGCCCGCCTCGTCGACGTCGCCGACGGCCTCCAGACCGGCCAGGACGCGGACGCCGGGTTCGAGGTCGAACGCCACCTCGTGCCCCGCGCGGAGCCCGTACAGGAACGGGCCGGTCGGCAGGACGGAGAGGTCGCCGTAGGCGGCGCGGGCTTCGCGGTAGTCCTTCGCCGGGCCCGGGAAGAGCAGGCGGTCGAGCGTGTCGCGAACCTCAGGACCGGCCAGGGCCTTCTCTTCGGCGCCGTCCAGTTCGGCCCGGGCGGGCGTGTGCTGGCGTCCCGCGAGGGCCTTGGTGCGGAACGGCTCGGGCCAGCCGCCGGGCGGGTCGCCCAGTTCGCCGCTCAGGAACCCGATGACGCTGTCGGGGATGTCATAGCGGTCGGGGTTCTCGGCGAAGTCGTCCGGGTCGGCGCCCGCCGCGACGAGGTGCAGGGCCAGGTCCCCCACGACCTTGCTGGACGGGGTGACCTTCACGAGCCGCCCGAGGATGGCGTCCGCGGCGGCGTAGAGGCGCTCGATCTCCTCGAAGCGGTCGCCGAGGCCGAGGGCGACGGCCTGCTGCCGCAGGTTGGACAGCTGCCCGCCCGGGATCTCGTGCCGGTAGACGCGTCCGGTCGGCGACGGGAGCCCCATCTCGAACGGTGCGTAGAGCCTCCGGACGGCCTCCCAGTACGGCTCCATGACGGTGAGCGCGTCCAGGTCGATCCCGGTGGCGTGCTCGGTGAAGTCGGTCGCGGCCACGATCGCCTGGAGCGGCGGCTGGCTCGTGGTGCCCGAGAGCGGCGCGGCGGCGCCGTCGACGGCGTCGACGCCCGCTTCGATGGCGGCGATGTAGGTGCCGATCTGCCCGCCGGCCGTGTCGTGGGTGTGCAGGTGGACGGGCAGGTCGAACCGCTCACGGAGGGCCCTGACGAGGGTGCGCGCCGCGGGCGCCCGGAGCAGGCCGGCCATGTCCTTGACGCAGAGGACGTGGACTCCCGCGTCGACGAGTTCCTCCGCCAGACGCAAGTAGTAGTCGAGCGTGTAGAGCCTTTCGCCCGGGGAGGACAGGTCGCCGGTGTAGCAGAGCGTGCCCTCCACTAGCGCGTGAGTCTGGAGGGCCGCGTCGATGGCCGGACGCATGCGGTCCACGTCGTTCAGGGCGTCGAACACGCGGAAGATGTCGACTCCCGTACTGGCCGCCTCCTTGACGAAGGCCCGAGCCACCGAATCGGGGTACGGCGTGTAGCCCACGGTGTTGCGACCACGCAGAAGCATCTGGATGCACAGGTTGGGCGCCGCCTCGCGGATCGCGGCCAGCCTGTCCCAGGGCGACTCGCCCAGGAACCGGAGCGCGACGTCGTACGTTGCCCCGCCCCACGCCTCGACAGAGAGAAGCTGCGGCGTCATCCGGGCGAGGTAGGGGGCGGCTGACAGCAGGTCGTAGGTGCGTACTCGCGTAGCGAGGAGCGACTGATGCGCGTCGCGGAACGTCGTGTCAGTGACGGCCAGGGCGTCCTGGTTCCGGAGTTGCTCGGCGAACGCGCGCGCGCCGAGCGCCAGCAGCCGGTCTCGCGACCCCTCTGGGAACGGCCCGTCGAGGTCGAGCGGCGGCAGCTTCGTCGCCGGGTCCAGGTCGGTGGGCGCCTCGCCGTGCGGCTTGTTGACCGTGACGTCCGCCAGGTACCGGACGAGCCGCGTCGCACGGTCGCCGCTGGAACGGGCCGTGAGCAGGGCGGGATGTTCGGCGATGTAGGACGTGGTGACGCCGCCCGCGCGGAAGTCGGGCTCGTCCAGCAGCGCCTGGAGGAACGGGATGTTGGAGGCGACGCCCCTGATGCGGAACTCGGCGACGGCCCGGCGCGCCCTGCGCACCGCGTCCTCGAACGTCCGGCCGCGGCACGTCAGCTTCACCAGCAGCGAGTCGAAGTGCGGCGACACGATCGCGCCGCCGTAGGCCGTTCCCGTGTCGAGCCGCACCCCGGCGCCGCCCGGGGACCGGTACGCCGAGATCTTCCCGGTGTCGGGCCGGAAGCCGTTCGCCGGGTCCTCGGTCGTGATGCGGCACTGCACGGCGAACCCGCTCACGGCGACCTCGTCCTGCGCGATGCCGAGGGCGGCGAGCGTCTCGCCGCCCGCGATGCGCAGCTGGCTCTGCACCAGGTCGACGCCCGTGACCTCCTCGGTGACGGTGTGCTCGACCTGGATGCGGGGGTTCATCTCGATGAAGACGTGCTCGCCGCGGTCGTCCACGAGGAACTCGACCGTTCCCGCGTTCTCGTAGCCGATCTCCTGGGCGAACCTGACCGCGTCCTCGCAGAGCCGCCGGGTCGTCTCCGGGTCCAGCCCGGGCGCGGGCGCGATCTCGACGACCTTCTGGTGGCGGCGCTGCACCGAGCAGTCGCGCTCGCGCAGGTGGACGATGTGCCCGGCGCCGTCCGCGAGGACCTGCACCTCGATGTGGCGGGGACGGTCCACCGCCTGCTCCAGGAACACCGTCGGGTCGCCGAACGCGCTCTCGGCCTCGCGGCGCGCCGTGTCCACGGCGGCCTCCAGCTCCTCGCGGTGGTCGACGCGGCGCAGCCCGCGCCCGCCGCCGCCCGCCGCGGCCTTCACGAACAGCGGGAACCCGACCTCGTCGGCCGCCTCCAGCTCCCGTCCCGGCTCGGGCGTCGTCGAGCGCAGCACCGGCAGGCCCGCGCGCCGCGCCGCCGCGACCGCCGCGACCGCCTCGATCTTGTTGCCCGCCAGGTTCAGCACCCGCGACGGAGGTCCGACGAACTTGATCCCGGCGCGCTCGCACGCCGCCGCCAGCTCGGGGCTCTCCGACAGGAAGCCGTAGCCCGGATAGACGGCGTCGGCGCCGACCCGCAGCGCCGTCTCCACGATCCCGTCCACGTCCAGGTAGGCGCGGACGGGATGGCCGTGCTCCCCGATCTCGTACGCCTCGTCCGCCTTCTGCCGGTGCAGGGACAGGCGGTCCTCGTGCGCGTACACGGCGACGCTGGCGATGCCGAGTTCGTACGCCGCGCGGAAGGCGCGCACGGCGATCTCGCCACGGTTGGCGACGAGCAGCTTACTGATCACGTGTGTCTCCCAGGAGTGGTTCGGGGCGCGTCCGGCCGCGCCCGACGGCCTCCTGGGCTCCACGCTGAGCCGCTCACGGCGGGACGAACCCGTGGGCGAACCGGATCCTGGGATACCTACCCAGCTGAGCGGTTCGGACGGCCCCGCCCGCCGGCGAGAACAAAGGGACAGATGATGCGGGACGTGAAAAGGGAGGAAAGTTTCAGCCACCGAGGAGCGTGCGTCCCGGCGGGGCTCGTCAGGAGGCGCGGCTGCGGTCGAGCCAGACGCGGCCCGCGATCAGGCCCATGACGATCAGGGCGCCCAGGAGGAGGCCGATGAGGAGGCCGGTGCCCGAGCCGTCCGGGGCGAAGGCGATCCAGGCGCCGCAGACGGCGGCGATGAAGAGGCCGTAGCCGGCGACGAAGGTGTAGAAGCGCCTGCTCCAGAAATTGCGGCCCGACGGCGTCCCGGGGACGGCGTGGAGTTCCGCCTCGGGGCCGAGGGAGGCCGCCTTGGGCCGCTTGAAGTACTCGAAGCAGACCCAGGTGCCGCAGGGCTCCCAGCCGTCCGGCGCGAGACGGCCGATGACGGCGTTGCGGCGGCCCGGCAGGACGGTTTCGCGGCGGTACTCCCAGCGCTGCGGGTCGTCCGGGTCGCGGTGGCTGACGAAGCGGCCCGTGTTGTCGACCCGTTCCACCTCCCAGCCCTCCTCGCCGTAGCGGTTGAGTACCTCGCGCTCGTGGAAGGCGTCGGCCCTCCACTTCCAGGTCCCGGCCTCGTCCGGCGGGACGGGGCCGGTGCGGACGTCCGCCCGCGCCTCGTCCGGGGCGACCTGGGGGGCGAACGCCTCGGGCGTGCCGAACTCCTGCACGGGGTCGGTGCCGGACTCGGCCACGAAGGCGGCGAGGTCGTCGACGGTGCGGGACACCTCGTCCTCGGGGAGGCCGCGGGCGCGCAGCCGCTCCGCCAGATCGTCGAAGTAGGGGTTCGTCATCGTCCTGCTCCCTCGGTGAGCATGGTTCGCACGGACTCGTCGAAGTCGAGCCACAGGCCGCTCTGCTCGGCGAGAGTCACGCGGCCCACGTCGGTGAGGTGGTAGTAGCGGCGGCCGGGGCCGCGGTCGGCGGCGCGGAACTCCGCCGAGACCAGCCCGGCCTCTTCCAGGCGGTTGAGGACGGGATACAGGGTCCCGCCCTTGATCTGCCCGAGGCCCGCGTCGGCGAGCGTCTTGGCGATCTCGTAGCCGTAGCTCTCGCCCCCGGTCAGGCTGGCGAGGACCAGCAGGTCGAGGACGCCCTTGAGCCAGCTGGCGCGGCGGTCGGCGGGCACGGCGGTCATCGCCCGCCACGCGCCGGCGGGCGGCCGGGGCCGGCCGCGGCGTCAGGCGTGATCTTCATGGTTCGCTCCCTCTGGCTAGTTGGCCCAGCGAGCTAAACCGTACGGCAATCTAGTTAGATATACAACCTAGATAGCCGCCACGAGTCCCTTGGTGCGGGGCCGGATCCGGTCGCCCGCTAAACGGAACGATCACTCGGAATAGCCGGAAGGATCTTGCGGTTGCAACTACCGTGCGAGAGCCCGCCAGCCGGGTGGCACCCATGTCAGTGACCTATGGAGGTGAACCGTGCCGAGCAGCATTCCCCGCACCCGTTCCACCGGTGAGCGCAAACAGGTGAGAACCACGTCGCTCCGCGCCCTCGCGGTCGCCGCGCAGTTGGAACGCAACCATGCCCCGGAGGGTCCACCGGGCAACGCGGCGGGCCGGGCGGACACCCGCCGCCGTCGGCGGACACCCGACCCGGCCTGACACTCCCAGCCCGGCCGCACCTCCGGTCAGGCATGTGAAAGCCCCCGCATCCGCGGGGGCTTTCGTGCTTTCTGCGCCATACCGGGCCCGCTCCACGTCCGGCCAAGCGCGGGCCGTGCCGGACTAGGCGCGGGCGAGGTCGAAGAACTTGTGGACGGTGGCGCGGGTGCGTTCCCGGCCCACGCTCTCCACCATCGCGGTGAGGTGCTCCGCGCCGAGGACGGCCAGGAGCGCGTGCGCGGCCGCCTCGCCGTCCGGGACGGCGTCACCGCGCTGGTCGAGCAGGATCGTCAGGTGCCGGTGCCAGAAGCCGTAGGCGCCGATCCGGTACCGCGCCCCCGGCGAAGCGGTCTCGGACATGCGCACCAGCGACAGATGGTCGAGCGCGTAGTTCAGGTAGGCGTTGGCGAAGGCGTGCAGCCGCTCGGACGGCGGCACGACCGCGCCGTCCTCACCCGGGCCCAGCGGAGGCGGACCGGACAGGATCGCGTCCTGGAGCCCGCGTTCGCGTTCGTTCAGGAGCGCCACGGCGAGGCCCGCCTTGTCGCCGAACCGGCGGAAGAGCGTGCCCTTGCCGACGCCCGCCTCGGCGGCGACGGCGTCCATCGAGACCGCCTCCACCCCGTGCCGGGCGAAGAGCGCGGCGGCGGCGTCCAGCACCTTCGCGCGGTTGCGTGCCGCGTCGGCGCGCTCCTTGGGCGGCGGGGTCCGCATCAACTCCAGATCGACGCGCCTCGTACCGGCCGGGCGACGGTCCATCGTCGCCTCCTCCCCTGATATACAACCGGACTATAGTCCCATTAGGTGGCCGCGGCCACCACCGCCTGATCATCCGCTTTGCCGAGCGCATACCCTCGTTGGCCATAGTCTTGCGGAACGGTCCTGGGACGAGGCGGAACGACGGGGAGAGAGTGGCGTGACGGACAGGACGATGCCGGATGCCCATCCGCTGAAGTCGGGGGACCCGGACGAGCTCGGGGGGTACGAGATCCTGGGCCGCCTCGGCGAAGGCGGGCAGGGCGCCGTCTTCCTGGGGCGTCCGCGAGGCGGAGCCGGAGCCGTCCGCGCCGACGAGCATGTCGCGATCAAGCTGCTGCACGGCAGGCTCGCGGGGGACGAGTCCGCCCGCGCCCGGTTCGTCCGCGAACTGGAGGTCGCCAAGCGCGTCGCGCGCTTCTGCACCGCGCAGGTCCTGGACGCCGACGTGGCGGGCAACCAGCCCTACATCGTCAGCGAGTACGTGCCCGGCCTGTCGCTGTTCCACCTCGTGCGGGCGGAAGGCCCGCGCAGGGGCGGCGCCCTGGAGCGGCTCGCGGTGGGCACCCTCACCGCGCTCACGGCGATCCACCAGGCCGGGATCGTGCACCGCGACTTCAAACCGCGCAACGTCATGATGGGACCGGACGGCCCGCGCGTCATCGACTTCGGCGTGGCGCGCGCGCTGGGCGCCGCCGGTGAGACGCAGAACGTCGGCACTCCCGCTTACATGGCCCCGGAGCACTTCACCGGCGACCAGGTCGGCCCGGCCGCCGACATGTTCGCCTGGGGCACGACCATGACGTTCGCCGCGACGGGACGTCCCGCGTTCGGCAACGACGAGATGGCCACGGTCATGCAGCGGATCCTGACGGGCGAGCCTGATGTGGGCGACCTGCCGAGCCCGATGCGCGAACTCGTCCTCGCGTGCCTGGCCAAGGAGTCCGCGCAGCGCCCGACCGCTCGCGAGGCCCAGGAGCGGCTGGTCGGCGCGGCCAGCGGCGCGGCCTCGCCCGTGTCCTCCGTTCCGCCTCTGCCGGCCTTCCCGGGGCTTCCCGCCGAGATCCCCGCTCCCACGCAAGCGTCGGCGCCGCGCGGTTCGACGGACCCGTACGCCGCACCGTCCGCCATGGCCGGTGCGGCGCCGCCCCCCGAGCACGCCACGGACCCCTCCGGCGTCGGGCATGGGACGGCTCCGCAGCCGCGTCCGTTCGCCGAGGGCGCGCCGCCTCCGGGCGGCCACGTCCACGGCGCCCCCGGGATGCCGCCACCGCTTCCTCCGGTGCCGTCCAGCGACCACGGGTCGGACGGCAGGGGACGCGGACGCCTCGCCATACCGCTGGCGGCGGCCGTGGCGGTCGTGTTGGTCATCGCGGGCGGCGCCGCGTGGGCCGCGACAAGGCCGAGCGGCGACAAGGGCCGGTCTGTGTCGGCGTCCGACGAGAACCAGGGCGCAGGGGGCGGCTCGGGCTCCGCGAACGGTGCGGCCGGCGGCCCCCAGAGCCCGACGACGACCAGACCCGGGCAGCCGAAGCCTGGAAAGAGCGGAAGCCCCGCGAGCCCCGGCGCGTCCCCGAAGCCGGGTTCGCCGCAGCAGCCCGGTGGATCGACCCCCACGCGAGGCCCCGGCGGGGGCGGGGGCACTTCGACGCCTCCCAAGGAACCGCCCAACAAGTACACGCCGCAGTCCGCGTGCAACAGCGGCGGCAAGGGAAGCGGGTACTACGTGCTGCGCTCCATAGGCGTGTCCGGCGGCGTCGCCTACCTGCTCTACAGCAACTCGACCAAGTACAACTGCGCCGTCACCATCAAGTCGAAGCACGTCGGCACGAAGTCGCCGGTCTCCACCTGGATCCAGAAGAAGGGCGGAGGCGCCATCAGCGACAGCGGCTCGTTCGCCTGGTACGCGGGGCCGGTGTACGTGAACGCGCCCGGCGCGTGCGTCCGCTTCGGCGGCAACGGCGGTACCGCCCCCTACGGCAACTGCGGCTGACCCACAGAACAAGGCCACCCTCGCGCCTGGGGTGGCCTGTGTCTCGTTCGGACGGTCGGGTCGACGTTCGGGTGCACCGGTGCCGACCCGGCCGCTGCTGGATCAGTTGTGGGAGGCGATGAGATGGTCGAAGTCGCCGTCCTTGGCTCCAAGGATGAGCGCTTCTATCTCGGGGCGGGTGTAGATGAGGGCCGGGCCCTCGGGATGGCGGGAGTTGCGCATCGCCACCTGCCCACCGGGCAGTTCGGCGATTTCCACACAGTTCCCCTGGGAGTTGCTTCGCCGGGACTTCAGCCATCGTGCTCCGAGGAGCTCGGCGGCCGGTATCCCGTTGTCGTAATCGGTCTGGAGCATCATGTCTCTCTGAGAAGATCACCGAGAAGCTCGACGGTGCGCTCCGGGGTCGCACTGTCGACACACAGGCGTTCCATCGCCTGGAGGTAGGTGTCGACGTCGTCGCGCTTGTCCAGATACATCGCGCCGGTGAGGTTCTCGACGTAAACCACGTCCGGCAGATCCTGTTCGGGAAAACGCAGGATCGTGAAGGCGCCCCCCTCGGCCGCGTGGCCTCCGAACCTGAACGGCATGACCTGGATGGTGACGTTGGGCAGCTTCGACATCTCGATGAGGTGCTCGAACTGGCCCCGCATCACTTCCGGTCCGCCGATGGGGCGCCGCAGCGCCCCCTCGTCCACCACGGCCCACAGGCGCGGCGCTTCCGCGCCCGTGAGGCGTTCCTGACGCTGCAGGCGCAGCTCCACGCGCTGGTCGATCTCGTTTTCGGCGGCCCCGGCGTTGCCCAGGCGAATCACCGCACGCGCATACCCCTCCGACTGCAGCAGTCCCGGGACGAACTGCAGTTCATATGTGCGGATCAACGCCGCCGACTCCTCCAGGCCCACATAGGTCTGGAACCAGCCGGGCAACACGTCGTTGTACCGGTGCCACCAACCGGGGGTGTTGGCCTCCCGCGCAAGCTGTAGCAGCGCGTCGCGTTCCGTCTTGTCGCCGACGCCGTACAACGTGAGCAGGTCGTCCACGTCTCGTTCTTTGAAGCTGACCCTGCCGAGCTCAAGACGGCTGATCTTCGACTCCGACGCGCGGATGACGTAGCCGGCGTCCTGACGGGTCACGCCCTTCTGCTCGCGCAGACGGCGAAGCTGCGACCCGAGCAGGATCCGACGGACCGTCGACCCGCTTCCCGGCGTCTCTGGAGTCACGCCCAACCTCCCGGCTATTCGGCGGACAGCGAACCTAGTGTGCCACTGGCCTCAGCGTCCTGCGGTTACCTCCGATCTCCCGCATGCGATCCGCGTCGGCCCACACCCTCGCGACGCGGATGCACGTGCATTGGGCCTTGCATTCGCACGCTACGATGCGCAGGATAACGCACGAGACTTCCGAGCCACGGCTGCACAACGAGATCACTCTGCGGGGTCCGGTGGAATGACGTCACGCCACGCGCACGACGACACGCGTTGGGAGCTCGGCCCTCTCGCGGGGCCGGACGACCCACGGGCCCAGGCTGGGCGCTCGACGCCCGTCCCGGAGGCGTTCGACCTGCCTCCCCGCCTGGACAAAGCCGTCACGGCGCTGACGGAACTGCGGGGGTCCACCGTCTCGTTCATCGTCGAGCCCGATCCGGAATCGGTCACCGAGGCCCGGCACTTCGCGATCGCAAGGCTGGCCGAGTGGAGCATGGCCGAGCTCGTCGACGACGTCGGCCTCGTCGTCTCCGAGCTCGTCACGAACGCGCTGCGACACAGCGGGAAGACGGCCGGCGGGCGGCCGGGCGACGACGTGCACCGCGAGGGCGTGTACGGCGACCCGGCCGACCCGCTCGGCTCCGCGCCGTCCGCCATCCGGCTGCGCCTCGGGCACGAGGGGCCCTGGCTGCTCTGCGGGATCATGGACGCGAGCCGGACGGCCCCCCGCCGCAAGGAACCCGACTACATCGCCGAAACCGGACGCGGCCTGCACCTCGTCGAGTCCTTCAGTGTCCGGTGGGGATGGCGCGCCCTCGCGCAGGGGAAGGTCGTCTGGGCCCTCTTCCGGTCCCCCTGAAGGACGCGACCGGGTCGACGGGCGTAACAGCGCGCGACCGGGGTAACAATGGAATTCCCCCCGACGAGGCCCTAGAACTTCTCCAGGGTTGGACGAGTCGAGGGGCGGAGAGGAGCACCGGTGGACTTCGCCGTCGAGCATCGCGTCGAGCAGGGTCTCACGGTCGTCAAGATCAGCGGTGAGATCGACGTCTTCACCAGCCCCCGCCTGCGCGAGGCCCTGCTCGAGATCATCGACAACGGCGGCGCGCACCTGGTCATCGACCTCGGCGAGGTGACCTTCCTGGACTCCACGGGCCTCGGCGTGCTCGTCGGGATCTACCACCGGCTGCGGGCGCGGGACGGGTCGATGTCGTTCATGGGCGTCAACGACCGGGTGCGGCGCGTCTTCCACGTCACCCAGCTCACCAAGATCTTCGTCCTGCACCGGTCGCTGGAGGACGCGATCGCGGCGCACGAGTCCGCGGCGCCCTGAGCCTCGCGCTCCTGATCCCCCGCCTCCCGTCCCGCTTCGCCCGCCCTCGCACCTTTTCGTCGGTGCGAGTTATCCACAGTTTCCGTCGGCGCTCCCCCCGCCGAGCGCACCCGGTACGGTGAGACCGAGATCAAGCCCGCCGCCTGGGACGCCTCCCGACGCGCGCGGTGCTGTCCGGCCCATCGAACGGACGGGAGCGCTCCGTGGCAGAACAGCCGCTGCATGAGCACACGCTCGGCAATGGCCTGCGCGTGGTGGTCTGCGAAGACCACGTCGTACCACTGGCCGCCGTGAACATCTGGTACGGGGTGGGCTCGCGGCACGAGCGGGCCGGCCGCACCGGCCTCGCGCACCTCTTCGAGCACCTGATGTTCCAGGGCTCGGCGAACGTCGCCGAGGGCGAGCACGCGGCGCTGCTGGAGAGCGCCGGTGCCGCGTTCAACGCCAGCACGTCCTTCGAGCGCACGAACTACTACGAGACGGTGCCGGTCAGCCACCTGGAGCTCGCGCTCTGGCTGGAGGCCGACCGGATGGGCACGCTCCCCGCCGCGCTGACCCAGGCCAACCTCGACAACCAGCGCGACGTGGTGAAGAACGAGCGGCGCCAGCGCTACGACAACCAGCCCTACGGGACTGCGTTCGAGCGCCTGTGCGCGCTGATGTTCCCGGAGGGCCACCCCTACGCGCACACCCCGATCGGCTCCATGGACGACCTGGACGCCACCACCCTCGACGACTGCACCGACTTCTTCGCCACCTGGTACGCGCCGGGCAACGCCGTCCTGTCCGTCGTGGGCGACGTCGACCCGGAGAAGACCCTGGAGGCGGTCGAGCGCTACTTCGGCGGCCTGCCCGCCGGCCCGGCCCAGCCCGCCGCGCGCCCCGGCGCGCTCGCTCCGCTGACCGGCGTCCGCGGCGAGACGCTCGACGAGGAGGTCCCCTCCCCCGCCTACTTCGCGATGTTCCCGCTCCCCACCGACGGCGGCGACGACATCGAGGCCGCCGAGCTCGCGGTCGAGATCCTCGGCGGCGGCTCCGGCTCCCGCCTCTACGACCGGATGGTGCGGCGCGACCAGATCGCCACCGAGGTGTGGGCCGGGGTCACGCGGCTCGCGTCCGGCCAGTCCCTGGCGATCGTGGACGCCGTCGGCCCCGAGCCCGAGAAGATCGCGGCCGTGCTGGACGAGGAGCTCGGACGGTTCGCCGCGCACGGCCCGGACGCCGACGAGACGGCCCGCGCCACCGCCCAGGCCGAGCGCGGCTTCCTGGAGCAGACCGAGACGGTGACGGGGCTCGCCAACGCGCTGTCGCAGAACGCGACGCAGTTCGACGACCCGGCCCGGGTCTTCACCGCCCCCGGCCGCGCCGCCGCGGTCACCGGTGACGCGATCAAGGAGATGGCGGGCCGCTGGCTGGCCCCGGGCGCCCGCACCGCCCTGACCTACGGAGGCAACTCGTGAGCAGCGGCCTTGCACTGCAGCCCCGTCCCGTCCCCGGGCCCGTCCCGGCCTGGGCGTTCCCGGCCGGCACCGCGGGCCGCGTCCCGGCCGGCCCCGCGACGCTGCGCTGCGACCTGCCCGGCCGCCGGCTCGCCGCCGTCCGCCTCGTCCTGCACGCGGGGGCGGGCCGCGAGCCGTCCGGCCTCGACGGCGTCGCGACGCTGGTCTCCCGCGCCCTGCTGGAGGGCACCGAGCCCGGCGGCGGCACCGCGCTGACCGCCGCGTTCGAGCGGCTCGGCGCCAGCCTCTACGCGCACGCCGACCTGACCGCCCTGCGCATCGCGCTGGACGTCCCGACCACGCGGCTCGGCGCGGCCCTGGACCTGTTCTCCTCGGTGGTGCGCCGCCCGGCCCTCGACGACGCCGACGTCCGGCGCCTCGTCCGCGAGCGCCTGGAGGAGATCGCGCAGGAGGACGCCGACCCCGGCACGCGCGCCATGCGCGAACTGCGGGCCGTCCTCTTCCCGGAGCAGGCCCGGGCCTCCCGCCCGACGGGCGGCACCCCCGACTCGGTCGGCGCGCTGCAGGGCTCGCACGTCCGAGACTTCTACGGTTCCGTGGTCCCCGCCGAGGCGACCGCGGTCGTCGCGGGCGACCTGGCGGGAACCGACGCCGAGGGCGCCCTCAGCGCCGCCCTGGAAGGCTGGGCGGGCTCCGCCGCGCCGCTCCCGACCGCCGACCGGATCCTGCCCGAGTCCGCCGCCCGCATCGTCGTGGTCGACCGTCCCGGCTCCGTGCAGACCTACCTCAGCTTCGGCCACGGCGTCCCCGACCGCTCCCACCACGACTGGCCGTCCCTGATGGTCGCGTCGCACGTCCTGGGCGGCGGTCTCACGTCCCGCCTCAACGCCGTCCTGCGCGAGGAGAAGGGCTACACCTACGGCATGCGCGCAGGTCTGCTCCGCATGCGGCACTGCGGCCTGTTCATCGCCCAGGGCGCCGTCCACACCGAGGTCACCGCCGACGCGGTCGCCGACGCCCTCACCGAACTGCGCGGCATCGTGTCCCGCGGCATCGACGCCGAGGAGCACGGCTCGTCCGTCCGCGCCCTGGCCGACCGCGCCCCCGCCGAGTACGAGACCGCCCGCGCCGTGGCCGCCGAACTGGCCGACGTGTCCGCCAACGGCCTCGGCGCCGACTACCCGAGCGCCTACCTGGCCGCGGTCCGCGCCTCCACCCCCGACGGCGTGGCCCGCGCCTACCGCAAGCACATCGACCCCGACGCCCTCACCGTCATCGCCGTGGGCGACGCCGCCCAGATCCGCGAGCCCCTCGAAAAACTCGCCTACGCCCCCGTGACCGTCACCACCAAGGAGAGCTGACTCCCCCAAGGGCGCGTCGGGTGTGGAGTGGCTTGCGCGGTCTCGAGGGCAACGCCCGCCCACCGTTGCCGCCCTGCGACCCGGCACACCATGCCGCGCCGCGGGCGGCTTCCAACCGCAGCGCCCTGCCAGCGCAGTTCTAGCCCTCCAGGTGCCGTCGCCCGGCGGCCACAAGGAGGCCACCGATCACGGCGAGCGCGGCGAGAGCCGCAGCGAACAGGGTGGCGCCGGTGGTCAGACCGACGGCGTCGCTGAGGTAGCCCGCGGTGACCGGGAGGAGCCCGGCGGGGACGTAGCCGCCGATGTTGAACGCGGCGTTGGCCTCGGCAAGGCGGCACGGCGGGACGGCGCTGTTGAGCAGCGACAGACCGCCGAGCTGCCCCATTCCCTGGCCGGCACCGGCGAGGGCGGCCGACGCGACGAGCGCCGCCGCCGACGAGCCGTGCACGGCGGTGACCAGCGCGGCCATCGAGGCGGTCGTGGCGGCCGCGCCCGCGAGGAGGATGGTGCGCCGGGGCAGCCGCTGGACGGCGAACTGCACGCCGGTCGCGGCGGCGAACATCACGAATGCCGTACCTCCGGCGACGATCCGGTTGTCGGTGCCCAGCAGGCCGGACAGCAGCGACGGCCCGAGCGACAGCACGAACGACGTCGCGGTGATGCCGGGCGCGAACACCGCGATCCCCAGGGCGAGCCGCATCGCGCTTTCGCGAGGCACGCCGGGCACCCGGACCCATGACCTCGTCGCGGGGACGGAGGGACGCGGCCTCGGCAGGCGCATCACGGCCAGGCCCGCCGTTGCCAGCACGACGGCCTCGACCGCGAACACGGTGGTGGTCGGTGCTGGGAGGCCTTCGGACAGGGCGCCGGCCAGGAACGGCCCGAGACCGGCGCCGAAGACCATCGCGGACGAGGCGAGCAGCGCGGCCAAGCGGCGGCGGGAGGGGCCGGCGACGTCGGTGACGGCGGCCATGCCCGCGGAGACGGTCGCGCCGACCGCGATACCGGTCAGCAGCCGAGCGACGATCAGCATGCCCACCGTGGTGGCGGTCGCGAAGACGCCGCAGGCCACCAGCGCGAGGACGAGCGCCGGCAGAAGGACGGGACGGCGGCCGAGCCGGTCCGACAGCACTCCGGACACCAGCAGCGAGCCGAGCAGCCCGACGATGTAGAAGGCGAAGATCACAGTGAGCGTGCCCCTGGAGAAGCCGATGTCGCGCTGCCAGAGCACGTAGAGCGGCGTCGCCGCGTTCGACAGCACGAAGACGGCGGTGACGGGCCAGGCGGCGAGCCAGATCCGACGGGTGGAGGCATCCGCCTGCGGGGCGCTCCGGGTCGCATCGATCGTCCGGACGTTCGGCATGGGGGACCCTTCGTCAAGCAGTACGATTTTTCTCGAACTTAGCATGCAGTACGATTAAACTCGTACAAGCGAGCGAGGGGACGGAAGATGGCATCGAACACGCGACCGGCGATCCGGGTGCTCCCGGAACCGCCCTGCCTGCCCGAGCCCCTGGCGGAGCCCGCCGTGGAAGACCTCCGGCTGGAGACGGTGTTCGGGGCGCTGAGCGGGCCGCTGCGACTGGCCATCGTCCGCAAGCTCCTCCTGGAGCGCGAGGAGTTCGACCATCCCTGCGGCTGGTTCGGCTTCGACCGGCCGAAGTCGTCGCTGACCCACCACTTCAAAGCGCTGCGCGAGGCCGGCGTCCTGCGGCAGCGCCAGTACGGCCTGGAGCGCCGCAGCGAGGTGCGCGTCGACGACCTCGACGCCCGTTTCCCCGGCCTGCTCGACCTGATCGCATCGTCCTCGACCGAAGACCGCTGAGCCCCGAGACGCCCGGTTCGGACGAGGCCGCCGGCGCGGGCACCAGATACGTCGTGCGGCGCCGGTCCCCGCACGGGTACGCGCACTTGGGCGGAAATTGAGGGATTGGTCCGGGCGGGGTGAACCGGTGGCATGGTGGAGGGGGTCTAAGTTTCTGGTGCGCGCGGTCTGGGCCGCGCGGGCGGTGGGCGCGAGGCGTGACGTCTCGCGGCGGGAGAGGGGAACGGCCGGTGTCCTACGGGCAGATGGCGGGCGGTGGACCGTCCGTCGACACGATCCTTGCTGAGCCGAACTGCAAACCCGGCGGGGTCGTGGCGGGCAAGGTGCATCTGCGCGGCGGCGCCGGGCCCGCGGAGATCCGGCAGGTGACGCTCGCGCTGATGCCGCGCATGCGGCACCACGGCGGCGAGACGGCGGGGCCCGAGGTGTACCGGGGCGCGCTGACCCGCGGATTCCGGTTGGACGCCGGCGGGCAGCGCGACCTGGCGTTCTCCATCCCGCTGCCGTACGAGCTGCCGTTCACGACCGTCCTCGGCCACGAGCTTCCCGGCTTCACCATCGGGATGTGCACCGAGATCGACGTCGCGGGGCAGCCCGACCCGGGCGACATCGACCCGATCTCGGTGGAGCCGCTGGAGTCCCAGCAGTGGGTCCTCGCCTCGATCGCCCGGCTCGGCTTCCAGATCACGAACGTGACGTTCGAGTCGTCCAAGCTGCGGGGCGTCTCCCAGCAGCTGCCGTTCCACCAGGAGATCCACCTCAACCCGCCGTCGTCGCACCAGGGGCGGATCGAGAAGGTCGGGCTGAGCTTCGTCGCCAGCCCGCGCGTCATGGCCTTCGTCCTGCGCGCCGAGGACCGCGACACCCCGCAGGACGAGTCGTTCGGCGTCTTCAAGGTGCCGCACGCGGAGGCCGCGGAGACCGACTGGAACGCCAAGATCAGCCAGTGGCTGGAGGCCGCGGTGGCGATGCCCCGGTCGTCCCGGCCCGGCCCGGCGGCTCACGGCGCTCCCCCGCCGCCGCCCGGGCAGGCTCCGCTGCCGCCGCCCGGCGGGCACTCGGCGTTCCCGCCGCCACCGCCGCAGCCCGCGGCCGCCTATGGCGGGCCAAGTGAGTACGGGTCGCACGGCAACGCCCATTTCCCGCCTCCCGCGCCGGCTCCCGGACAGCGGCAGCCCGCGCCGATGGCCGATCCGGGTTACGCGCCGAGCCCGCCCGGCATGCCCCCGGCGCCCGGGCACGGCTTCCCGCCGCCCGCGCATTCACCGATGCCCGGTCACGGGTTGCCGTCACACGGGGCCCCGCCCCATGGGGCGCCGCCTCCAGCACCGCATGGAACGCCGCCGCCGCACGGGATGCCGTCACACGGGGCCCCGCCCCATGGGGCGCCGCCTCCAGCACCGCATGGAGCGCCGCCGCCTCCCGCGCCGCCGCACGGGATGCCGTCGCATGGGGCGCCGCCCCCGGCGCCGCCCGGACCGATGCCGTACGCGCCCGCCGCCCATGCCGGGCCGCCCCCGCCCGCGCCGCCGGGGCCCGCGCCGTACTCGCCCCACGGGCACCCGCCGCCGGCGCCCGTCCATCACGGTCCGCCCGGCTACCACGGGCACCGTCACCTCGGGCACGGCGCCGCCGCGGCCGGTCTGGTCGGCGGCGTCGCCGCGGCGGGAGTCGCCGGCGGCATGGCCATGGGCGCCCTGGACGCGGCCGGATACGCGCAGAACGTCGCGGGCTACGTCGCCGGCGCCCCCGTGGACGCCTTCGGCAACGCGCTCGCCGGGTACGCGGGCAACGTCGCGGGCCACGTGATCGCGGACGCGGCCGGCGGCATCGCCGGAGACATCGCGGGCGACGTGGCCGGCGAACTCGCAGGCGGCGCGGCCGAAATCCTCGGCGGCCTCCTGGGCGGCCTCTTCGGCTGACCCAACGGCCCCCGGCAGGACGCAGGCGGCGAACCTCCCAGGGGGCCGGGGGGTGGGCTTCTGGGCGGCGTTGTCGCAATCGCCGGTGATCTTCTGGGCGGTTGGGGTCGCGGGCGTCTGTGGGGCGTCGCCGGTGAGGCCGGAGACGGGGGCGCGGGCCCGATTCTTCGGGGTTTTCGGGTGGGGTGGGCGGTTGATCTCGGGGATAGCCGAGGGGACGGCGGGTAAAGGAAAAAGGGGCGTTTCGGACGGGATCCGCTGCGCACTCGGCCAACCCGGCCGGGGGTGGTTATCGTCGTGAGCGCAGCCTGCCTCCCGAGGAGTCACATGACCACCGTGATCCTGGTTCTGCTCTGCCTCGCGATCGCCGGACGCGAGCTCTACCTGGCGTCCGACAAGCGGCTACCGCAAGCCCAGGCGGAGCTGCGCAACCTGCGGAAACAGATGAACGAGCTCGCGCGGGACCACGACGTGCTCAAGCGGGTGGTGGACGAGGCGACCGAGCCGGTCGGCATTCCCATCCCGCCGCCGCAGCCCGAGGGGCCGCCTTCCGACGTCGCGGAGAGCCTGGAGTCCGTCACCGGGCGGGTGGAGCGCCTGGAGAAGCAGGTCGGCGATCTGTCGGACGAGCTGGCGGGCATCGACCTCGACCGCGACTCCCAGCGCGCGCTGGCGCGGACGCTCGACGCGGTGGAGCAGGACGTCCAGGAGCTGCATCGCGAGATGCTCGACCGGCTCGACCGGGAGGAGGGCGTGGTCACCGGGGCGCTGCTGAGCGAGGAGGGGGAGGGCGAGGCACTGCTCGCGGAGGCCTACGAGCAGTGCGCGGCCGAGTGCGGGCTGCGCGTCCGGTTGCGCGACCAGCGGTCGGAGCAGGCCACCGGCACCTACTGGGGCACCGTCTACCAGATGTCCGGGCGGCGACCCGACGTCCTCGCCGAAGACCTGTTCTCCTACGTGCGCGGCCTCTACGACCCGAAGGACGCGGCCGCGGTGACCGTGCTGCTCACCGAGCTGGCGTCGCTGCGGGGCGGGGGCGTCGCGCGGTTCGGGCCGTTCGTCGCGGTCAGCACGCAGAGCGCGGTGCTCTGCGGCGTGCTGCCGGACGAGGGCGCGCCGCCGACCGAACCGTGGCGGCTCGTCGAGCACATCCGCGAGCTTCCCGCCGACCGGCAGCGCGACCTCACCTGGCTCCGTTCGGACGACTGACTAGGGGCGGACGAACCGGGGCGCGCCGTCCGTCCGGTCCACCCTGAACGCCAGCAGGCACCGGGGGACCCGCGCCGCGTCGATCTGGAGGCACAGGCCGAGCCCGAGGTCCGGGTCGACGACCACCACTCGCCGCAGGGCACGCAGCGCACGCCGCGCCCGGATCCGCGTCTCCGGACGGCCCGCCTCGCGCACCGTGCCGGTGACCACCCGGCCCGCGTAGCGCCAGAGCGCCACCGAGTCCAGCACGCGCACGCCCGCCGACGTCAGGTTCGCGACGATCACGACGCCGCTGTCGTCGTCCTCGGACGCGGAGGGGGCCTGCAGCGCGCCCTCCCCCGGCAGGTCGCGCGGCGCCCGCGGCCCGCCGACCGCGCGGTGGTAGCGCAGGGGGTCGAGCGTGTCGATGACGAACGCTCCCGCGTACGGCCGGGACGCGCGGGGCGGGCGCGTCAGCCCGTGCATCGGCGCCCGCGCCGCCCGCACGCCGTGGCGGGCGCTGAGGTCGAGCACGATCCCCGCGTCGTCCAGCCATGCCGGCACTCCGAGCCTGGCCGCGGACGTCCGGTCGAGGGCGTCCATGCTCTGCCACAGCTCGTCGGTCCGCCGGGACAGCGTCGAGGCCATGCCGAGTCCGGGGAACGCGCTCTCCAGCACGGCCAGCGTCGCCTGCCACGTGGTGCTGCCGACGAACTCCGCCACGAACGCGTCCGCCATCGCCCTGCGCCGCTCGGGGTCGGCCATGGGGCCGGGCTGCTGCGGGGGCGCCCACTGCGGGACGGGGATGTCCGGCGCCGTCACCGAAGGCGGCTCGGCGGCCAGCCCCTTCCCCGGCAGGAACGGCTCGTCGTCGCTTCGCGCGTGCCGTCCCGTGGGTGCGGGGCCGGTCTCCGGGGGCGTCCAGGGCTCGCCCGGCGCCGGTTCGCCCAGGCCGAATCCGGAGGGCGTCTCGCGTGGGGCCCAGAGCGGCTCCTCCTGGGACGCCGGTGCTTCGACGGGCGGGGCCGGGGGCGGTACCGGTGCGTGGGGGGTCCAGGGCTCGTTCTCGGGCTCCGGAGGCGGCTGGACGGGGACCCAGTCGGACGGCGGCTCCTCCGGCGCCGGTTCCGGGGCGGTGCCCTTGCCCGCCACGTGGACGTCTTCGGGGTAGGGCCCTGGGCGGGGGGTGGTCTCGGGGCCGGCCTCCTCGGGTCCGGGGTCTTCGGGCTGTGGGGTGCGACGGTCACGCGGGCCGAATCTCACGATGTCGATCCTGCGCTCAGATCAAGGTCATAGGCAAGCTCATCGGGACCCGAAGAGCGTGGCGCACAGGGACCGGAGGCGCTCCGGGCCGCCCTCGGCGGGCAGCACGGTGAGGACCGGGTCCGGGGACGGGTCGTGGCGCAGCCGCACGGGCACCTCGCGCCGCGTCGGCTCGTCGGCCCCCTGAGCGGCGGCGATGTCCTGGAGGCCGACGGAGACGACTTCGGGGATCTCGACGACGAGGGGCTGCTCGCCGGCGGGAAGTTCGTCGAGCCAGAGGTCCAGGACGTGGTGGGCGAGACCGTTCAGCAGGCGCCCCCAGGGCTCGACGAGGCCCGGCGGGACGTGCTCGGTCTGCAGTTCGGGGAGGCCGAACCTGGCGAGTCCCCTGGTGGTGATGTAGGAGCCGTCCCGGCCGGCGGTGTGCGGCAGGAGCATCCAGTCGGTGAGCCGGACGGCGCCGCCCGGCCCCGGAAGGGAGCGGAAGAGCCGGTCATGCGTGAGGACCTGCGGGGTGAAGACGTCGACCACCGGGGCGGAGGCGGCCGCGCCGACGGCGCCCGCGACGGCGCGCGCCGCCCACTCGTGGGCGGGCGGCCGCCCCGGCCGGTACGCGGCGCGGACGGCGAGGACGTGCGCCGCGGCGGCGACCGCCTCCACGTCGGACGGGGAGCCGCCGTACAGGGCGAGCAGGTCGGCGGGCAGCGGCGGGAAGCCCTCCGCCGGGCGCTGGTCGAGGGTGAGCATGGGGCTGCCGAGCATGCCGAGGACGAGGTCGCGGAGCGGCGGCGAGGTGCGCCGCATCAGCTGCTCGCGGGCGAGGGCCGCCGGGTCGCGGATGGGCTCGGCGAGAGCCACGGCGTAGGTGCCGTAGAGCGTCTCGGGGACCGGTAGCGTCAGCTTCTCACCCAACTCATCTCCCGGCGGCCTCGGCGAACGGCGACCCTTCGATCAGAACGAAGCGGACGTTGGAAAGTATCTGGCGCGAACGGGACAGTTACCTCACACAGCCGCGAGCCGCACCCACGACCACGCCGTCGGCCGACCACCCGGCAGTTCGATTTCCGTGATCTCGGCCGTCCTGCGGGTCCCGCAGTTCCTCGATCACCGGGCCTGGCGTCAGCGCCGGGGGACCCGCTGCTCGAACCAGACGACCTTGCCTCCCTCGGTGCGGTGGGTGCCCCAGCGGGCGGCCAGGTGGCTGACGAGCTGGAGGCCGCGGCCCGACTCGTCGGTGCACTCGGTGTGCCGCAGGTGGGGCATGTCGGCGCCGTCGTCGCGCACCTCGCAGAGCAGCGTGCGTCCCCTGATCAGGCGGAGGCCCACGGACCCGGCGCCGTGCACGAGGGCGTTGGTGACGAGTTCGCTGACGAGCAGCCGCGCGGTCTCGGCGAGGTCGTGCAGGCCCCAGCCGGCGATCCGGGCGCCGACCTGCGCGCGGATCCACGGGACGCTGCCGGGCACGGCGGCGAGCTGCCAGGTGACGACGTCGTCGAGAGGGATGCCGTCGAACCCGACCGCGACGATGGCGATGTCGTCGGCGGGGGCGGGCCCGGCGAGCCGGTCGAGCAGGTCGTCGCAGGTGCCGTCGAGGTCGGCGGACGCCTCGGCGAGGCGGGCGCGCAGTTCCTCCAGGCCGGCGTCGAGGTCGCGGTCGCGGCGTTCCAGCAGGCCGTCGGTGCACAGCACGAGCCGGGATCCGTCCTCGACCTTGAACTCCACCGTCTCGAACGGCTCGCCGCCGACCCCGATGGGCACGCCCGGTGGGACGGGCAGCACGCGGCTCTCCCCGGCCGCCGTGACGAGGACGGGCGGGATGTGCCCGGCGCTGGCGACGGTGCAGCGCCGCTCGACCGGGTCGTAGACGGCGAACAGGCAGGTGGCGAGGTAGTCCTCGCCGAGCCGGCGGGCGAGGCCGTCGAGCTGGCGCAGCAGCCGGTCGGGCCGCATGTCCTCGGCGGCCAGGGTGCGGACGGCGGTGCGCAGCTGGCCCATGATCGCCGCGGACGTGAGGCCGTGGCCCATGACGTCGCCGACGACGATGCCGAGCCGGCAGCCGGGCAGCGGGATGGCGTCGAACCAGTCTCCGCCGACCTGGGCGGCCTGCTCGGCGGGCCGGTAGCGGTAGCGGACGCGCGCCCCGTCGACGTCCGGCGGGTCGTCGGGGAGCATGCTGCGCTGCAGCTCCTCGGCGACCTGGACCTCGCGCCGGTACAGCCGCCCGTTGTCGATGCAGAGCGCGGCGCGGCGGGCCAGCTCGTCGACCATGGCGAGGTCGAGCTCGTCGAACCCGTGCCGGTCGGGCTTGCGCAGCAGCATGAACGTGCCGAGCACCCGTCCCCGCGCGATCAGCGGGACGACCAGCAGCGCGCGGCCGGTGAACAGGGGGCGCAGGTCGCGGGCGCCGAACGCGGCGGCGAGCCGGGCGGCCCTTCCGTCGTCGACGCGCGGGATGTGCACGGGCCGCCCGGTCCGCATGGCCTGGACGAACGGGGTGCAGGACGGCACGGACAGCGGCTCGTCCTCGGGGACGGCCTCGTCCCAGCGTCCGGGCTCGTCGTTGTGGGCGACGGCGACGCGGCGCATCGGCGTGGTCTCGTCGACCTCGCCGGCGGGCGGCGCGGAGTCGGCGACGACGGTTTCGAGCAGTTCGACGGCGGCGAGGTCGGCGAGCCGCGGCACGAGGACCTCGGCGAGCGTCCTGGCGGCCTGCAGGTGGTCGAGCGAGCTGCCGATCTGCTCGCCGGCCGCGCTGAGGAAGGCCAGCGGCTCCAGCGCGTGGGAGAGGTTCCGGCGGGCACGCGGCGGGTGGGGCGCCGGGATGCGCGGCACCGGCCGGGGCAGCGGGACGGTCGGCGCGGGGGCCGGGGCGGCCTCGGTGTGCGGGGCGATGGGCAGCCGGATGGTCAGGCCCAGCGACACCGCCGGGCAGCCGAGGCCGAGCACCTGCGAGGCGATCTTCCCGAAGGCGAGCGGGTCGAGCGCGGGCAGCAGTTCGGCGAGGCGGTCGGCGAACGGGCTCGCGAACGGGTCGGGCCCGTCCGGCGAGGGGCCCGCGAGGGTGGGCTCGACCCGCAGCATCCGGACGGAGGCCGGACGGAGAGCGGCGGCGCCGGCCGGGCCGGGCTCGCCGGGCGGGGCGAGCAGGAGGTCGCCGACGGTGATGCCGATCCCGTCGCGGCGGAGTCTGCGCAGGTCGGCGGCCAGCGCCAGGACCCTGACACCGTGGTCGCCCGGGGCGCCGTCGATGGGGTAGATCCACCAGCCGATCTCGGCGGGCTCCCCGTTGTCGGCCCGCCGCAGGGTGCAGGCGCCGCACCAGACGTGCCCGAAGACCTCGGGCTCGAAGGCGCCGCGGTGCTCCCTGGGGAGCCGGAGGAGATCGCCGGGCGGGCGGCCGAGGGCCTGCGGGCGCGCGGCGCCGAACAGGTCGGCGGCGGTATCGTCCCAGTGGCTGATGCGGCCGCGGTCGTTCACCGTGACGGCCGTCATCCTCGTGACACCCAGCAGATCCGCGATCATCATGCGGTCCCCTCCCCCGAGTGGAACGACGCGCGAAAGCCTTTGCGGCAACTCACGGTGAAGGTGAAGCTACATGTTGTGAGGGCGGTTCGCTCGGGATCCGCCGAATATCTCCGGGTGAGCACTCACTCATCACGCGTGGCCGTGCTAACGTCCAGCAGGGAAGCGAGGTGGGACGGGTTGGCGACACGAACGGGACCCATGCGCGACCGAATCCTGGCCTCAGCGGTCACGGTGATCCGGACACGCGGGATCGTGGCCGCGACGACCAAGGAGATCGCCCGCGCCGCGGGCGTGTCCGAGGGCAGCCTCTACAACCACTTCGCGAACAAGACCGCGCTGTTCGCGGCGGCCCTGGCCGAGGTGACCGGGACCGCGCGCACCGCGATGACGGGGCTTCTCGGATCGGTCGGGCAGAGCACGGTGGAGGACAACCTCACCCGCCTGGCGACGGAGATGGTCCGCTTCTACGGCGAGCTGCTGCCGATGACCGGGCCCGTCCTGGCCGACCCGGAGCTGATCGCGTGGCTGCGGAGCGACGGCCCCGGGAAGGCGCAGAACGAGGCCGCCGCCAAGTCGCGCGCGCGGACCAAGGCCGACCCCACCGGCGAGCCGCCGCCTCCCGGGGCCCCCGTCGGTCCTCAGGCGGGGCCGCCCGGAGGGCCGACGGCGGGTCCGGTGATGGGCCACGCCGCCCTCATCGGATATCTGGAGGCCGAGCGGAAGGCGGGGCGGCTCGCGGACGGCGCACCCTTGCCGTTCATCGCCGCGGCCCTGCTGGGAGGCTGCCAGCAGCACGCCTTCCTGACCCGGCTCGCGGGCGCGGAGACGGTGGCGGCGGGCGCCGGGCTCCCGGCCGAGCCGGAGGAGTTCGCGGCCCGGCTGGTCCGGGCCGTCCTCGCGGGCCACCTCGCCACCCCCTGACGAGGGTTTCGAGACCGGGCTCGGCTCGACCGTCCAGGGCGCCGCGGCGGGCGGCCCCGGCGAACGGGCTTCATACCGGCTGATCAGTACCGCTTTGACCAACAAACGACCTGATGTGATGGAGGCCACGTCGATCCTGGCAACCATTTGGCGCGTTCCATGCGTCTTACAGGGCAGGAAGACCCACCGGCGGATGGAAGCGCTCGATCGGGCACGCCCGCGACGTCCCATTACGGGGTCGCTCTGGCATCGCCGAAGCGCGCCGAACCCTCGGCCCACTCTCCATGCGAGGCCGAGGCCACACCGAACCCGCCGGGAACGGTGGCACGTACCACTTGACGGGGGGCGGTTCATCCGCCCGGCCCGCGCGTGCCCCCGACCACGCGCCAGGCAACCGTCCCCTTTCACCGGGGACACAACCCACGGGGAGCGACGATGACCGCTGTCACCACGCCCGTCCACCGCAACGCCAAGGGCGACAACGGCCGCGACGCCGACGGCACCGCCACGCCCGACAACGCGCGCCGCTACGAGCGCGACGTGCTGCCCCTCGCCGACCCGCTCTACATCAGCGCCGTCCGCATGACCCGCAACAGCGCCGACGCCGAGGACCTCGTCCAGGAGACGCTGGCCAAGGCCTACGTGAACTTCCACCAGTTCCAGGAAGGCACGAACCTCAAGGCGTGGCTGCACCGCATCCTCACCAACAACTTCATCAACACCTACCGCAAGAAGCAGCGCGAGCCCCAGCGCGCCGGCTCCGAGGAGCTGGAGGAGTGGCAGATCGCGCAGGCCGAGGCGCACGCGTCCGGCTTCCGGTCCGCCGAGTCCGAGGCCCTCGACCGCATCCCCGACTCCCAGGTCGTCGCCGCCCTGCGCGCCCTCCCCAAGGACTTCCGGGACGCCGTCTACCTCGCCGACGTCGAGGGCTACCCCTACAAGGAGATCGCCGACATGATGGGCACCCCCATCGGCACCGTCATGTCCCGCCTCCACCGGGGCCGCAAGCAGCTCCGCGACTCGCTGTCGGACCACCGCGCCGCCCACATTCTTGCTGCCTAGCGTTCATCTCCTCCTTCGGGCCTAGCGGCCCTGCTGTGCCTATGGCAGTGCCCTCCTCCTTCGGGCCCGGAGGGCCCTCCATCGTCGGGCACTGCGGCGATCGCTGGCATCGCTCCGGCTCGCCTTGCGGCTCGCTGCGCGATCAGATTCTTGCTTCGCTCGAATCTGCCTTCGGACGCGATCGCGGCCACGAGGTTGTTGCAGGGTTGCTGTGACGGCTGATGTGGGTGCACACGTGACGACGCGATCGCGACCTTCAGGGTGTTGCTTGGTTGCGGATAGTGGCTGAGGGCGGGGCGCGCGTGACGGCGCGATCGCGACCCTTCACTCGCTTGGTTGCGGTGGTGGCTGAGGTTGGTGCGGGCGGGGGGCGTGGCTGCGGGGGTGTGGTGCTTGGGTGGTTCTGGGGTTGCTCCGGGGCTACAGGGTGCGCATTCTCCTGCACGATCTGTTATCGGTCGGATACTTTGTGCGACATCCCTCGGGAACTCGGGAGTCGCGTATGCCGAACCTTCTCAGTGCGGTCGTCATAGGGGCGGTCGTCGCGCTGGTGCCCGCCTCGCCTTCCGGGCCGGAGACGTCGTTGCAGCTTTCCGTCACACATCCGGGCGGTAACACGTCCGGGAGCAGAACGGTCACGCTGCGTTGCGATCCTGCAGGGGGCGAGCATCCCGAGGCCGCACGGGCCTGCCTGGAGCTGAACGGGTCGGGCGGGCGGTTCGAACACCGGCCGGACGGCCGGATGTGCACCGCCGTCCACGCGCCCGTGGTCGTCCGCGCCGAAGGGCGATGGAAGGGCAGACCCGCCCGCTTCCAGGCCGAGTACGGCAACGACTGCGTCATGCAGTCGCGCACCGGAACCGTCTTCGCGTTCTGACGCGGCGCAGGTCGGCGGCCGATTCACAAACCGTCCGAATAGGGCCGCCGACCGTGGGTAAGGCGCGCAAACACGGGCTACGCGAGGCGTCGCCTATTCGGGAGGAAGTGCGCGCTATGTCATCGAGGGTCAGCGACGTGATGACGGCGGCGCCCCAGTCCTTGCCGCTCGACGCGACGCTCTACGAGGCGGCTCGCATCATGCGGGACAAGGGCATCGGCGACGTGCTGGTCACCTACGCGGGACGGCTGTGCGGCCTGGTGACCGACCGTGACATCGTGCTCCGCGCGGTGGCCGAGAGCCGCGACACCTCGCTCACCCCGCTCGGCGACGTGTGCACGGCCGAGCTGACCACCGTCCACCCCGAGGACGACACCGACACGGTGGCGCGGCTGATGAGCGAGCACGCCGTCCGGCGCCTGCCGGTCGTGGACGCCGAGCACCACCCCGTCGGGATCGTGTGCATCGGCGACCTGGCCCTGGCCAACGGCGATTCCGGGCCGCTTCCCGAGATCAGCAAGGCGCCGCCCAACAACTAGGACTCCCCATGAGGCAACAGTGCCGTCCGGCCGAGCAGGGCCCGCCTGCGCATCCCCCGGGGCAGGCTACTCTCGGAAAGGTGACGCCCACCGAAACGGTCCTGACGGACCAGCTCGCGCTGGAGATCGCCCGGCTGGGCATGGTCGGGGAGTCCTCCGACGTGGGCACCCTGCACAGGGTGACCGAGCTCGCGGCGCGGGCCGTGCCCGGATGCGCGGGCGCGGCGAGCGTGCGCTGGGCGCTGCCGAGCGCGCGGGGCGATGCGGGATCCACGGTCAGCCTGCCCGAGCGGGCCAGCGGCATGCCGGACATGCCCCTCCAGGCCGGGCGCGCCGCCGCCGCGGAGGGGAACCGGCCCGAACCGCTGGCCGCCGCGGCCAGCCATCCCGACCTCGCCGAGGTGACCGACCGGCAGCTGTCCCGGGGCCACGGGCCGCTGTTCGACGTGGTGGCCGACCGCCGGGCGCTGACCGCCGACGACATCCTCGCCGAGACCCGCTGGCCCGAGGCCATGTCGGACATGCTGCGCCGCGGGGTGCGTTGCTTCGCCACGACCCCGCACGCGAGCCCGCGGGTCCTCGTCACGCTCACCTTGTACGGGGTGACGCCGAAGGCGCTCGGGCCCGAGCGCCACGCGATCACGTCCCTGCTGGTCGCCCAGGGCACCGCGGCCTTCTCGAACAGCCAGCAGTACGACGATGTGCACCGCACCGCCGTCCAGCTCCAGGCGGCCGTCGAGGCGCGTGCGGTGGTCGACCAGGCCAAGGGAATCCTCATGCACGCGCTCGGCTGCGACGCCGACGAGGCGTTCGCCGAGATGCGCCGCATCTCACAGACCCGCCACGTGAAGCTCACCGCACTCGCCCAGCGTATCGTCGGTCACCAGGGCCTGCCCTAGGTGCGGGCGGGGAGCATAGGCTGCGTGAAGCGGCCCCCGAGAACGGTGTCCGGCCCGGGACGGGCGGGGCCGCCCTGGTTCCACCGTGGTGACGCGGACGAAAGGAGACCAGATGCACGATCGGCCTGACCAGCTTGAGCCCGAGTCCCTCCTGCGGGAGATCTCGGACCTCGAAGGACGCATCGGCGAGCTGCGCCAGGCCGCCGGCGTGCCCGAGCCCGACCTGCGCGCCACGCTGGACGCGGCGCTGGTCGAGCTGGAGCTGGCGCTGACCGTGCTGCGCACGATGGGCGGCGAGCAGTCCGGCGAGCCGGGCGGGTCGGCCGCCGCCGAGAACGAGCGGCGCGTGCTGCGCACGGTCTTCCAGGACGCCCCCGTGCCGCTGTTCCTGCTCGACCGGACGACGAACGTCCGCCGCGTCAACCGGCAGGCGGCCATGCTGCTCGGCACGTCGGCGGGATACGTGTCGGGCAAGCAGTTCACGGCGTTCTGCGACATGGCGACCCGGGCGGCGGTCCGCTCGCAGCTGGCGGCGGCGATCCGGACGGGGCAGCGGCGCCGCGTCAACGTGCGGTTCCTCGGCCGCGACCATCCGATCGACGCCGTGCTGACGGTGGCGCGCGTGTGGATCCGCGGCGAGCCCGACCCGATGGTCGTGGTGGCCGCCGGGCCGACGACCACCCCCGCCGACGACGGCGGGCCCGCGGCGTCCAGGCCCCAGGCGGGGGGCACCGCCCGGGCGCGGGCCGGGGACGGCGGGCAGGGCGACGACGAGGCCGTGGCCACGATCGTGCACCGGATGGACGTCCTCGCCACCGCCAGCGAGCTGCTGCTGGACGAGCCGGTCTTCAACGAGACGGTGGCCGTCCGGCGATGCGCCCGGCTGCTGGCCGCCGAGCTGGCCGACTGGGCGTTCATCGACCTGACCGGCCCCGGCGGCGGCCCGGCGGCGGCCGCGCAGGGCGGCGCGACCAGGGCCGGCGCGGCGCCCCCGCTGCGCCGCCAGGTCGTGATGGGCCCGGAGGACGAGCGGTCCGTCGAGGCCGCGAGGATGCTGGAAGAGGTGGACCCCGCCGAGGACACGCTTCCCCACGACGTGTTCGTCACCCGGCAGAGCGCGCTGCGCCCGCACGTGGAGAACCTCGAGGTGCTCGGCATGTGCCCGGACGGGCTGCCGGTGTGCGGCAAGATCGGCGTGACGTCGGTGCTCAGCGTCCCCATCGAGGACGGCGACCGCGCCATCGGCACGATCACGCTGGCGGCCAGCGGCGAGTACGGCCCGTTCGACCTCATGGACCTCGGGGTCGTGCAGCGGCTCGGCCGCTACCTGGCCCTGGTGATCCGGGCCGCGCGGCTCTACCGGCGCCGCGCCGAGGTGGCCGACACGCTGCAGGCCGGGCTGCTTCCGAAGACGCTCCCCTCCATTCCGGGGGTGAGCGTGGCCGCCCGGTACCTGACCTCCACGCATGGCTCGGAGGTCGGCGGCGACTTCTACGACGTGTTCCGCACCGAGAACGGGTGGGGGCTCGTCCTCGGCGACGTGTGCGGCAAGGGCGAGGACGCGGCGGCCGTGACGTCGACCGCCCGGCACTGCGTCCGGCTCGCGTCGCGGTGGAAGGCCCGTCCCGGCGACGTGCTCGCGACCGTGAACGAGGCCCTGCTGGACGAGGACCGGTTCGTCACCGCCGTGATGGCGAGCCTGACGCTGGAGACCGAGCGGATCATCGTGTCGCTCGGCACCGCGGGCCATCCGCCGGCGATCGTCGTCCGCGCCGACGGGGTGATCAGGTCGGCGGCGCGCGGCGGCGTCCCGCTCGGCCTGTTCGAGGACTTCGAGGCCGGGCTCGACACGATCGACCTGTCCGTCGGCGACACGCTGATCCTGCACTCGGACGGGGTCCTGGAGGCGTGCGACATGACGCGCCAGGAGTTCGGCCAGGAGCGGCTGCTGGAGGCGCTCGCCGGGCACGCCGGGAAACCGCCGGAGGAGATGCTCGCCGGAGTGGAGCGGGCGCTGCTCGACTTCTGCGACGCCGACCTGCGCGACGACGTGTCGATGCTCGCGCTGCGGGTGGAGCCGCCGACGCTCGACTAGAACGTTCCGGCCGCGCGACTGACGGGCGTTTTGTCGGGGTAAACGGCATCCATGAGCGTCGACCCCGCACGCAAGCCCCGCAACGAGACGGAGCACGAACGTCTGGACCGGCAACTGATGGAGCTCCTCCAGGGCTTCCGTGTGGCGACCACCGGCGTGCAGGTGCTCTTCGCGTTCCTGCTGACCGTTCCGTTCTCGGCGAACTTCGACACGAAGGTCAGCGAGACGGGTAGAGCGCTGTTCTACGTCTCGCTTTTCGGGGCGGGGCTCGCGTCCATCTGCTTCATCGCCCCCGTCATCCAGCACCGGATCCTGTTCCGGCTCGGGCAGAAGGCGCTGCTGATCCGGCGCGCCAACCGGTTCGGGATCGCCGGCGCCTTCGCGCTGGGCATCTCGATGACCGCCGCGACCACGCTGGTCGTCCAGGCGCTGTCGGACGAGGCGGCCGCCGCCGTCGCCACGGCCGTGGTCGCCGTGCTGCTGTGCGGGTGGGCATGGTTCGTCCAGCCGTACCTGACGAGGCGGCGGGCGGAGAGGCGCGCGCCGGAGACCGGGGACTCCTGACGCGCGGCCGTCACGGTCCAGGCCGGTGCGGTCGCGAACGCGGCGAAGGAACCCTCGGAGCGCGCGTCGCACGCTCCGAGGATTCAGGAGCCGGCCGTCGGCCGAGGGAGTCCTCAGTCGACGGCAGTTGAGAGGAGGCAGCGGCGGTACGGCCGCCCGATCTTGCAGTCTTCGGGATTCCGCCCGTCGACCAGCCTCGTCACAGTGCGTCCGTTGCCCGTCACCACGACGTAGCGGTGCGAGCGGATCACCTGGTTGTAGAGAACCGTTCCAGTCGGGTCCTTGACGGCAGCCCAGCACCCCCGCTGTTCAAGGTGCTTGGTGATGACACCATCGGTCGGCGTCGAGGACCCACGGGCCCAGGACGAGATCTTCGTCCCGTTCGGGCAGGTGCCCCAGTCCTTCGGGGGGGCCGGGGTCGAGTTGCGGGCCGGCAGGCCGTCCAGGGCCGCCAGCAGGCCGCCCCCCGCCGCCAGAAGGCAGACGAGCAGGGCTGGCCAGCGATATTTCTTGAAGAAGTCCATAAGAGTTCCTCGAATGCGTTGAGGTCTGCTCTGCGGTCCTATAGCCGCAGCGACAGCTACCTTTCCGCTGTCTCGCCGAGAAGCCAAATCGAAGGCGAGACCGAAAAACCCTCTTGGGGGAGCGCAGAGTGCTCACGCGCCACGAGAGGAACGTGGTCCTCCCTGTCGATGCCGATGGACTTGCCTGGGCGGACCATGAAAACCGAAACGTCGGGTCCCTCGCCGGCCCGCCGAGGGGCGGGCCCGCCCCTCGGCGGGCCCGCTCAGAGGCGCCTCAGTAGGAGCGGCCGAAGATGACGCGCTTGCCGTAGGCGGACGGGCGGTCGCACTTCACGCAGACGCCGGTCTCCTCGGGCGCGTCGGTCGCGATGACGCGCGGGGTCGCGGCGGTCTCGGCCTTGATGCCGTCCTCGCAGGCGGCGTCGCCGCAGTGGAACGCGCGGGCCCAGCCGGTGGCGACCTGCGCGGCGAACGCGTCCCAGCCGTCCACGACCGCGGTGTTGTCCTCGCGGAACTTCTCGGCCCTGGCCAGCAGGAACGACTGGAAGTCGGCGAGCATCCCGGGCAGGATCTCGGGCACCTTGTCCAGCGGGATCTGCTCCTTGCCCTGCCCCTCGACGGTCGGGAGCCGCCGGACGACGGTGGCGACGCCACCCTCGATGTCGCGCTTGCCGAGCTCGATGCGGATCGGGACGCCGCGCATCTCCCACTCGTTGAACTTGAAGCCGGGCGACAGCTGCGGGCGGTTGTCGTCGACGTGCACCCGCACGCCCGTCGACTTGATCGCAGCGCCGAGCCGGCGGGCCTCCGCGGCGGCCTGCTCGCCCTGCTCCTTGCGGCCGATCGGCACGATCACGACCTGGTAGGGCGCGAGCCGGGGCGGCATCACCAGGCCCTTGTCGTCCCCGTGCGTCATGATCACGCCGCCGATCATGCGGGTGCTCATGCCCCAGGACGTGGTGTGGGCGAGGGTGAGCTTGCCCTCCTCGTCCTGGTACTGGATCTCGAACGCCTTGGCGAAGTTGGTGCCGAGGTAGTGGGACGTGCCGGCCTGCAGGGCCCGGCCGTCGCGCATCATCGCCTCGATCGTGTAGGTGCGGACGGCGCCGGCGAACCGCTCGCCGGGCGTCTTCTCCCCCGCCACGACCGGGATCGCCGCCAGTTCCCGCGCGACGCTCGCGTAGGCGTCCAGCGCCCACATCGTCTCGCGCATCGCGTCGTCCTCGTCGGCGTGCGCGGTGTGGCCCTCCTGCCAGAGGAACTCGGTGGTGCGCAGGAACATCCGGGGGCGCATCTCCCACCGGACGACGTTCGCCCACTGGTTCAGCAGCAGCGGCAGGTCGCGGTGCGAGTCGATCCACTTGGCCATGTACTCGCCGATGACCGTCTCGGAGGTCGGCCGCATGACCAGCGGCTCCTCCAGTTCCTTGCCGCCGGCGTGCGTGACGACGGCCAGCTCCGGGGAGAAGCCCTCGACGTGCTCGGCCTCGCGCTTGAGGTAGGACTCCGGGATGAGCATCGGGAAGCAGGCGTTGTCGTGCCCGGCCTCCTTGATGCGCCGGTCCAGGTCGGCCTGGAGCAGCTCCCACACCCGGTAACCGTACGGGCGGATGACCATCGTGCCGCGAACCGGTCCGCGGTCGACGAGCTGGGCCTGCACCACCAGCTCGTTGTACCAGGCGGAGAAATCCTCGCTCTGCGGCGTCACACCTTCTCGACTCACGGCCACAAGGGTACTGACCATCGGCCTTGCTCAGGGCGCCTTCGCCGTCCTCTGGAGATCCGCCGGTCCCAGAAGACGCCTCCGACCGCTTCCCGGCAAGGTGCTCCACACGGCCCCGCAGGGGCCCTCAGGCAGTCGCGGGCGGCTCCGAACGCGTGACCCGGCGACGCGTCCAAGATCGCCCTCGACTCCGCGGCGGACCACGTCCGGTCGCCGGTGACGCCGTGAGGTGCCCGAAAGGGTAGGACCGGCTTCGGAAGACGAAGCCGGTCCCAGGTCGAGTCGCTCGCGGGAAGCGAGCGACTACTTGTCGGACCGCCTGCCGGCGGCGATGATCGTGTCGTGGTCGTCGCCCTGCTGCCGGAGGCGGGTGTATTCGAACGGCGCCACACCCGCGGCATCGGCGCTCAGGAGAGCGTCATGCGACAGGCTGTTCTTGCGGCCGTAGTTGTAGCCGTAGAGGAAGCCCTCGGTGCGGCCACGCTCCCGCGCGGCCTTCCAGACCTCCTCGCTCTCCTCCGCGGTGGCCACCTCGCGCACAACGGCGAACAGGTACAGAGGCCACGGGCACTCCCCCGTCTGCGAGGCCACGAACTCCTCGTGCGAGACGTCGGGGCACTGCTGCCGGAGGCTGTCGTAGCACTCCCGGTCCACACCACCGCTGACGCGCGTCAGCTCCGCGTACTGCTCGTCGGTGAGGGGGGCGAGGTTGCTGGTGCCATCGGTCATGGCGATTTCTCCTTCGAGGATCTTGTTTGTCGCATTCGTAGACGATCATCCGGGATCGCCCACCCCATGGACCGTCCGCCCTGATGATCATGGGCAGGTGGTTCCGCAGGGCGGGGCATCGCGCTCCTGGTCGCGGTGCCTGTCCGCGTCCGCGCGCGGAATGCCGAGGCTCCGGGTTCCGCCTGCCCGATGTCGGTGACGCCTGGCGCCGCCGACAGCCCGGTGGATCGACGGTAAATCGATTGACGGCGTGGCGGGGCTTCCCGAGACTCGGCGGCATGGGACACGTCGAGGTGGGCCACGTCGGCCATGTGCTGCCGGACGGCCGGATGCTGCTCGACGACGTCTCCTTCCGGGTCGGCGACGGCGTCACGGCCGCCCTCGTGGGGCCGAACGGCGCGGGCAAGACGACGCTCCTGCGTTTGATCGCGGGCGATCTGGCGCCGCAGTCCGGGACCGTCGCGCACAGCGGCGGCGTCGGCGTCATGCGCCAGTTCATCGGCAGCGTGCGGGACGGGTCGAGCGTGCACGACCTCCTGCTGTCGCTGGCCCCGCCCCGGGTTCGGGAGGCGGCGGCCGCGGTGGAGGCCGCCGAGCTGGTGATGATGGAGCGCGACGACGAGCCCGCCCAGCTCCGCTACGCCACGGCCCTCGCAGGGTGGGGCGACGCGGGCGGCTACGAGGCCGAGGTGCTGTGGGACGCGTGCTGCGTCGCGGCCCTCGGCGTCTCCTACGACTCGTGCCGGTGGCGCGAGGTCCGCACCCTGTCGGGCGGCGAGCAGAAGAGGCTCGCGCTCGAAGCGCTGCTCCGCGGCCCCGACGAGGTCCTCCTCCTCGACGAGCCCGACAACTATCTGGACGTCCCGGGCAAGCGGTGGCTGGAGGAGCGGCTGCGGGAGACACCGAAGACCGTCCTGCTGGTGTCGCACGACCGCGAGCTGCTCGACCGCTCCGCCGACCGGATCGTCACCGTCGAGGCGTCCCGGGTGTGGATCCACGGCGGCCGGTTCTCCACCTACGCCGCCGCGCGCCGCGACCGCAACGAGCGACTGGAGGAGTTGCGGCGCCGCTGGGACGAGGAGCACGCGAAGCTCAAGGAACTGGTCAACACCCTGCGGACCAAGGCCACGGTGAACGACGGTTTCGCGTCCCGCTACCGCGCGGCGCAGACCCGGCTGCGCAAGTTCGAGGAGGCGGGGCCGCCCGAGATCCCGCCCCGCGACCAGAACCTCAAGATGCGCCTGCGCGGCGGCAGGACCGGCAAGCGCGCGGTGGTCTGCGAGAACCTCGAACTGACGGGCCTGATGAAGCCGTTCGGCACCGAGGTCTGGTACGGCGAGCGCGTCGCCGTCCTGGGCTCGAACGGCTCCGGGAAGTCACACTTCCTGCGCCTCCTCGCGGCCGTCGCCGAGGCGCTCCCGCGCGGCGCGACGCCGGTGAGGCCCGTCGCGCACACCGGCGTGGCGCGCTTGGGCGCGCGGGTGGTCCCGGGCCTGTTCGCGCAGACGCACGCCCGTCCCGACCTGGCCGGACGCACTCCGTGCGAGATCGTCATGACCGAGCACGCGCGGCTGCGCAACGACGCCATGAGCGCGCTCACGCGCTACGAGCTGAACGTGTGCGCCGAGCAGCCCTTCGAGACGCTCTCCGGGGGCCAGCAGGCCCGCCTGCAGATCCTGCTGCTGGAGCTGGGCGGCGCCACCCTGCTCCTGCTGGACGAGCCGACCGACAACCTCGACCTGGCCAGCGCCGAAGCGCTCCAGGAGGGCCTGGAGCGCTTCGAGGGCACGGTCGTCGCGGTCACCCACGACCGCTGGTTCGCGCGTGCCTTCGACCGCCATCTCGTCTTCGGGTCCGACGGCTCGGTCTACGAGTCCGCGGACCCCGTCTGGGACGAGACCCGCGTGGCCCGCCCCCGCTGAGCCACGCGGGCCCCCTCACGAGCGGGCTTCAGAGCGCACTACCCCTGCGGGTACGCGCGCTCGCAGTCCTGGACGTTCTTGATCCGGAACCCCTGCCCCGAGGTCTCCACGTGGTTCTTGATGTTGTCGAAGTTCTTGACGAACGCCGCGTAGATGAGATCTTCGTTCATGATCCTCATGACGTTCTCGTCGTTGTTCTCCAGAGAATCGTGGTTGAGATTGGCGCTGCCGGTGAACACGACCTTGGCCTGCTGCGTGGTGTTCGGGTAGGGCGCCTCGATCATCATGTCCTTGGCGTGGACGTAGTTCGGGGCCTTCCTGTCGTCCTGGTCGTACGACCACATCCGCACCGGGTAGCCGAGCTCCATGGCCTGCGCCAGCGGCCGGCAGGCCGCACCGTGCATCTTGCGGACGACGATTTCGACACTGCAGCCGCTGGCGGCCTTCTTGACGAGCCACTTGGCGACCGTGCTTCTGGTGAGCGACCAGTTCGCGATGCGGATCTTGCCGGGGCAGCCGGTCGCCTCCAGGGTGTGCGCGACGGTGTCGTTCGCGTACAGGTCGCCCTCCACGGGCGCCCGCGGGTAGAAGTAGCTCTTGATGTCGCCGGCGAGCTTCGGCGGGTTCTCGTTGTAGTAGTCGGGCTTCCCCTCCATTCTCAGCATGTCCTGGAAGTAACCGGCGTAGCGGTTGAACAGGCCCGCGTCTCCGACGTGCGTGTACCAGCTGTTCCAAGCATCGCTGCCGGAGGATTTCCTCATGTTCGCCGAGCCGGTGGAGACCACATTCAGGGCTCCCATGGTCTCGGAGAAGAGAACGAACTTGTTGTGCATCGCGTTCGTTCCCTGGCAGGAGGGGTACGGAGGAGCACCGAGTACCTGCCGGCAGTGGCGCGCCCACGTCTCGTCTTTGCCGTCATCTTCGAGGGCCTGCTTAACGCGGGTGTACTCCGGGGAGTCGATCGCCCCGGCGTCGACCAGGAGCTGGACTTTCACGCCCTTCTTCGCCGCGAGCATCAGTTGATCGGCGATCATCGGCTCTTGGAACCGGAAGGCGGTGAACATGATCGTCGAACCCTCTTTGGCGCCCTCGATCATGTCGGCCAGATGGCTGACGATCTCGGCTCCGGGCGGACTGTTGAAGGTGGCGGTGTTGGTGAGGGGGACGGACCGCCCGGTGTCGGCCGGGGCGGCGGCGGACGCGGGGACGGTCAGGGCGGCGCCCGCCAGAAGCGCGGCGGCGGCGAGCGTGAAACCTCGGAAGCGCATGGGCGTGGGGGTTCCCTTCTGTTCATGCGGGGTTCCGTAGCTCTGGTGGCCTGATTCTCATCCGCCGTCGCGCTCGGCCGTGAGGTCGATTCCGGCCGACGGGCGACGGTTTCAGGACAAACCGTGGCCCTCGGTGGGGTGAGCGAACGTCTCGCGGTAGGCGGTGGGGGTGACTCCGGCCACCTGCCGGAAACGTGCGCGCAGCGCGGCGGCCGAGGGGAACCCGGAGCGCCGGGCGACCTCGTCGACCGGCATGTCGCTCGTCTCCAGCAGCTGCTGCGCGCGGATGACGCGCTGGTGGACGAGCCACCGCGCGGGCGCGGAGCCGGTGATCTCCCGGAACCGGCGGTCGTAGTTGCGCCGGCTCATGTGCGCGCGGCGTGCCAGGGCCGACACGGGCAGCGCCGAGTCCAGGCGTTCGAGCGCCCAGGCGATCGTCTCGGCCACCGGGTCCGCGGCGTCGGGGTCGGGGACCGGCGCCTCGACGTACTGGGCCTGTCCGCCGGGCCGGTGCGGCGGCACCACCATGGCCCTGGCCACCCGGTTGGCATCCGCGGAGCCCAGCATGGACCGGATCAGGTGCAGCCCGAGGTCCATCCCCGCGGCGCCGCCGCCCGCGGTCAGCACGTCACCGTCATCGATGTACAGGACCGACGCGTCGACCCGGACCGCCGGGTGGAGTTCGGCCAGCCGTGCCGCGACCGACCAGTGCGTCGTCGCCGGGCGGCCGTCCAGCAGGCCGGCGGCCGCGAGCACGAACGCCCCGCTGCACAGGCCCGCCACCCGCGCGCCCCGCGCGTGCGCGGCGCGCACCGCCTCCAGCACCGGTTCGGGCGGGCGTTCGGCCGTCAGCTGAGGCAGGTTCGGGACGACGATCAGGTCCGCGGCCCGGACCGCCTCCAGATCATGCGGGACGGCGCACGACAGTCCTCCGCCGACGATCGCGGCGCCGGGCTCGCCCGCGACGATCCGCAGGTCCATGCCGGGCAGGGCGCCGTAGTGCATCGCGATGTCGAACACTCCGCAGGCGAAGGACATGCTCCCCAGCAGCGCGCCGTCGAAGACCACCACGACTAGCCGCCACGGGACGCTCTCCGGCTGCGCGCCGCCTCGGCCGCCGGTCTGGAACGCCTCGCTCAGCGGTTCGATGCCCGCTCCCATCGCCCCTGCACCACCTGCCCCCGGCCGCAAGCGCGGCGCCGACAGGAGTGGGCCGCCCGGTTTGGATATCACAACAACGGGCGGCCGGAAAGGCAGGGCAGGCGAACTCCGGCCGAGCCGGGTGAGGGGGCGGTCCCGACCCCCTGGCCTTGCCGGCGTCCGATGACGGCGTGACAGCGCGGCAGCAAGATCATCTAAGATGGTCGTCGACCCGGTCATCAAGGACCGGGTCACCTCGCGTCGCGGGGTTGAAACCAGACGCACCCAAGGTTGTGATCTAGATGAGTGACACCCACAACGCCGCCATGTGGAACAACGGTGTGAACATGACCCAGAGCAGCGACCCCGAGGTCCGGACGGCGGGCTTCGAGCTGCTGGGCCAGGCCAAGAACGACACGGACGGCTCCCACCCCGGGGGCGCCAAGCCCGAGGGGACCACGAGCCAGAGCTGACCGGACTTCGCCGCTGATGCGGTGAGGAACGGAGCGGGTGGCCGGACGCATGTCCGGCCACCCCTTTTCTGTTCACCGGGGAAGCGTCGACCCGCAGGTTTCCGCACCGCGCCCCGAGGTGTCCCGGCGGAGAGTCCCGTGTGAGCAGGGACGGGAGCCCTGTCCTACTTCGGGGGGTGATGGATAGGGTGCCCGGGTGCGGGTGGTGGTGACTGGTGCGGCGGGGTTCATCGGGAGCCATGTCGTCGACGCGTTCTCGGGGGCGGGGCACGAGGTGCTGGCCGTCGACGCGCCGGAGCGTTCGCTGAGTCCCGGCGTCGCGCGGCGGACGTGGGCGAGGGTCGCGACCAGGCCGGGGGTCGTCGCCGCCGAACTCGACCTCGCGGTGGACGATCTCACCGCCGTCTCGGCCGCGGACGTCGTCGTGCATCTGGCGGGACGGCCCGGGGTGCGCGACTCGTGGGGGCCGGGCAGGGCGGTCGTCGAGCGGGACAACGTGGCGGCGACGCGGCGGCTCCTCGCGGCCTGCGTGCAGCGGCCGCCCCGGTTGAGACCGAAGGTCGTCGTCGCGTCCAGTTCGTCGGTGTACGGGTCGGCGGGACCGCGCCCGAACCGGGAGGACGATCCGCTGAAGCCGGCCAGCCCGTACGCGGTGAGCAAGGCGAAGGCGGAGCGGCTCGCGCGGACGGCCGCCGGGAGCGGGCTGCGGACGGTGCTGCTCCGGTACTTCTCGGTCTACGGCCCCCGGCAGCGCCCCGACATGGCGTTCCACCGGTTCGTCGAGGCGGCGCTGGACGGGCGCCCGCTGCCGGTGTTCGGGGACGGGCGCAGCTCCAGGAGCTTCACGCACGTGCGGGACGTCGTCGCGGCCACGCTGGCGGCGGCGGCCGAGGACCTGGCGCCCGGCGTCGCGGTCAACGTGGGGCACGCCGAGCACGTGGCGGTCCGCGACGCGATCGCGATGCTCACCGGCGCGCTGGGCGTCCCGGCCCAGATCCGGCGCGAGACGCCCGTGGCCGGGGACGCGACGCGCACCTGGGCCGACACGTCCCGCGCCCGGGAACTGCTCGGCTGGACGGCCGCGACGGACCTGGCCGAGGGGCTCGCGGACCAGATCGCCTGGCACCGCGGGCTGCGGACCGTGCCGGAGGGGGCGGCGGTCGGATGAGCCACGGTCCTCCACGGCACAGGGCGGCGTACGTCGCGTTCGACCGGTTCCCGTCGAGCAAGGGGTCGGCGGTCCACATCGCGCAGATGGCCGACGAGCTGTTCACGCGGTTCGGGGGCGGGCTGCTCGCCGCGATCGGCGGCGGCGACCTGCCGCGCTACCAGCGGGAGGGGACGCGGGAGGTCGCGCGGTTCGACGCGTCGATCCCCAACCTGATCGACCGGGCCGAGGCGTTCTCCGGCTGGGTCGCGGCCCACCTGCGGCCGCACTGGGAGACGTTGGAGGTCTGCCACGTGCGCGACCCGTGGAGCGCGCTTCCGGCGGTCGCGGACGGGCGGCGCCACACGGTCGTGTACGAGGTCAACGGGCTGCCGTCCATCGAGATGAGCCACACCTGGCCCTGGGCCGCGCCCGCCACGCTCGGCAAGATCCGCGAGCTGGAGCGGTTCTGCCTGGAGCGCAGCGACGCGGTCGTGGTGCCGTCGCGGGTGATCGGCGAGGCCGTCCGGGGGCTCGGGGTGCCGGAGGGGCGGATCCACCTGGTCCCCAACGGCGCCGACGTCGGCGACAGGCCGGAACGTCCCGCGGGCGCGCCCGAGCGGTATCTCGTCTACGTCGGCGCGCTGCAGCCGTGGCAGGGCCTGGACGTGCTGATGCGCGCGTTCGCGCGGCTCGCCGACCTGCCCGGCCTGCGGCTGGTGGTGTGCGCGTCCGTCCCGGAGCGGCGGGCCAAGCCGGTGCGGCGGCTGGCCGAGCGCCTCGGCGTCGCCGGGCGGGTCGACTGGCGGTTCGCGCTGCCGCACCACGAGGTCGCCGCCTGGCTGGCGCACGCCGAGGTGTCGGTGGCGCCGCTGACGGGCTGCGCCCGCAACCTGGACCAGGGGTGCGCGCCGCTGAAGGTGATCGAGTCGATGGCGGCGGGCGTCCCGGTGGTCGCCTCGGACCTGCCCGCCGTCCGCGAGCTGATGGCGGACGGGCGGCACGGGCGGCTGGTGCCGGCGGACCGTCCCGCCGAGCTGGCCCGGGCCGTCCGGATCCTGCTGGAGTACCCGGAGGAGGCCGCGGCGATGGGGCGGAGGGGCCGCGCGCACATCGAGGAGAGCCTGACCTGGGCGCGGTCGCGCGCCCGGCTGGCCGAGGTCTACCGCACGCTGACACGGGGTCGATAGGTGGTTCGTCATGTTCTGGCGTAAACAGAAGGCCGCCATCGAGCGGTTCCATCCGCTGCACAAGGCGCTGACCCTGGAGCAGGGCTTCTCCGTCTCGCTGCGGCGGGACGACTGGGAGCCGGTGATCCAGAGCCTCGCGCAGCACGCGGCGCAGGTGCGGCGGCGCAGGTGGCGGCTGCACCAGCGGGTCCCGGGCGTGCTCGTGCCGCTGCTGCGGGTGCTGTCGGCCGACATGCCGCCCGACGGGGTGCTGTCGGTGTCCGCGGACATGCGCGGGTCGCGCGTCCCGGAGAAGAACGGCCCCCAGCAGTCGCTGCCCTCCCGGCCCCCGATCTCGGGGCTCAGGCAGTGGTACGCGTTCGACCCGTGGCTGCGGATGCGGGCGGAGCTGCGCGACGGCAGCGTCGTGGAGCTCTCGGTCTCCGACCGGGTGCGGCACCGCAAGTACCGCAAGAGGAACGCGCGCGGCAAGATCAAGTACAAGAGCAAGTCGAAGACGGTGCAGCTCGTGCGGGTCACCCGGAGGCTGGCCAAGGACGCGGCCGTCCGGCGGCCCTCGTCGCCGCCGCCCCGCTGGGTCAGGGTGCAGGTGAAGCAGGGCAGCCGGCTGGTGGTCCGCGCGAGCGGGAAGTTCCCCGGGCCGGTGGAGGACAGGGTGCTGGTGGACCGGATCCTGCAGGTGTCGACGGAGCCGTTCCGGTGGACGCCGCCCGGCACGGCCGCGAGGAGGACCACGTGAACCGCTGCACCGTGACCACCGGGTTCTTCGTGCTCGGACGCTGCGGGCAGGCCGCGGTGGCGGCGTGCCCGCAGTGCGGCCGGCCCGTCTGCGCCGCGCACGCCGGACCGAACGCGCTGTGCCCCGAATGCGCCGCGGCGCAGGGGTACCGGACGCAGGACCCGCACCACCCGGGCTGGACGCACGGGTACCGGCGCGACTACTACCGGGGCAGCTCGCAGACCTACAACGACGGCTACTGGTACTCCTCGTTCGACGAGTACGACCGCGGCGCGTTCAACCCTGGCGACGACTACTCCCACGGCGGTGACTGGGGACCGGACGACGACACGGGCTTCGTGGACAGCTGATGCCCCGCGTCCTGTGGATCACCGAGCACTACCCGCCGAGCCGGGGCGGCATGGCGCAGTCGTGCGACCGGATCGTGCGGGGCCTGCGGGGCGCCGGCGCCGAGGTCGACGTCGCCCACCTGACCCGGCGGTCGCGGCCGTGGAGCGTGTCGCGCGAGCACGGCGGGCGGCTCGTCACCGCGCCGCTCGGGGACGACTCCGAGCACGCGCTGCGCCGCCTGTGGACGACGATCACCGCCGCGGACCTGACCGGGTACAGCCACGTCGCGGCGTTCGGCGGCGTCCACGCGATGCTCGCCGCGCCCGTCCTGTCCGCGCTGCTCGGCGCGCCGCTGGTGACGCTGCTGCGCGGCAACGACATCGACGTCGGCGCCTTCTCGATGCGGCGGCGCGGCGTGCTGGCGGACGCGCTCCGCGCCTCGTCCCGCGTGTGCGTCGTCGCCCGCTCGCACGCGCCGCTGGTGTCGGCGCTCGCCCCGGACGCGGCGGTCGCGTTCGTCGCCAACAGCGTCGACACCGCGCAGTGGCGGGTGCTGCCCTCCGAACGGGAGCAGGGCCGGGCGTGGCGTGAGGAGAACGTCGCCCCCGGGCGCCGGACGATCGGGCTCATCGGCCAGCTCAAGGTCAAGAAGGGCGTCGGCTTCTTCCTGGAGGCCCTGGCGGCGTCGCGCCGCACCGACGCCTTCCACCTGCTGCTCGTCGGCGAGGTCGAGGACTCCGTGCGGGAGTGGCTCGGGGAGCACGACGTCCCGCACTCGTTCCTGCCGTTCCTGGAGCGGTACGACCTGCCGGCCGTCTACGCGAGCTGCGACCTGGTCGCGCTCCCCTCCTTCTACGACGGGATGCCGAACGTGGCGCTGGAGGCGGCGGCGCTCGGCGTGCCGCTGATCGCGTCGGACGCCGGCGGGCTGGCGGACGTGGCCGACGACGAGATCGGGTTCACCTTCCCGGCGGGCGACCCGCACGCGTGCCGCGCGGCGGTCGACCGGGCCGCGCGGGCGGGCGGCGAGGAACTGGCGAAGCTCGGCGCGGCGGGCGCCGAGCGGATCCGGCGCGACTTCACCCCGGCCGCCGAGACCGCGGGCTACCTGGCCGTCCTCGACGAGACACGTTGATCGTCTGCTACGCCGCCGGTGACGGGCTGGGGCATCTGACGCGGCTCCGGTCCGTCCTGCACACCCTCGGGCGGGAGGGGCCGGTCACCGTCGTGACCGGGTCGCGGTTCGCGGCCGACCCGCGCGTGACGGACGGCTGGGACGTCGTGGAGACCGCCGGCCCGACGGCCCTGCGGCCGGACGAGGTGATCGTGGACGCGTTCCCCGCCGGGCTGAGGGGGGAGCTGACCGGATTCCCCTCCGGGACGAGGACGACGCATCTGGCGCGGCTGCTGCGCTGGGACGCCTACCGGCCCCTGCTCCCCGCGAGCCCGCCCCGCTTCGACCGGACGTTCGTCCTGGAGGAACTCGATCCCGCCCACCATGCCCATCTGCGCACGGTGTCGGACGAGGTCGTGCCGTTGACGCTCGCCGATCCCCCGTCGGAGCCGGTCGACGTGGACGGCTGGCTCATCGTGCACAGCGGCCCCGACGCGGAGACGCTCCAGCTCGTCGCCTACGCGCAGGACATGGCGTCGCTCGAACGGGTCCGTCCGCCGATGACGCTGGTGTCGCCCGCGAGACCCGGCGGCCTGCCGCCGCACGTCGCCCATCTGGACGTCTATCCCGCCTGGGTGCCCGGGCCGAACGTCGAGCGGATCGTCACCGCGGCGGGGTTCAACGCCGTCCGCCAGTACGCGCCCTGGCGGGAACGGCACCGGATGATGCCGTTCCCGCGCAGCCTGGACGACCAGTACGCACGCGCGGCCCGCGCCAGAGGCGGGTCCTCGTGCTAGAAGTAGGTGGAGGTCAGGTCGCCGGTCGGCCAGGTCGTCACCGCGTTCGCGGCCTTGTGCAGCAGCGAGTCGATGTCGCCGTAGCTCGCGGCGGCGCCCTCCTGCCGCTGGTCGAACAGGACCGCCCACGACAGGCCGTCGTACCGCCGGACCAGCAGCGTGTACGTCCCGGCCAGGCTCCCGTTGTGCCAGGTGTTGCGGCCGCCGGTCACCGGACGCACCTGCCATCCGCAGCCGTAGTACCAGCCGTCGGCGTTGACGCCCGTCTCCGGCTTGGCGAACGCCCGGCTGACGGACGCCGACGTCAGGACGGACGTCCCGCCGTCGTACACGCCCGCGAAGCGCGTGAGGTCCATGGCGGTGGCCAGCCAGCCGCCGTGCGCGTCCATGTTCTCCAGGTTGAACGCGCCGTCCGGGAAGGGCACCTTGGTGCCGCTGTTGTCGAACACGGTGGCGCCGGTGTAGGTCGAGTAGTACGGGACCTCGCCGGTGGCCTTCGTGCGGGACTTGCCCAGGCGCATCCGCGTGATGCCCCGGGGCGCGAGCACGGTCTGCCGGACGTAGTCCTCGTACTTCTTCCCGGTGACCTTCTCGATGATCCGGCCGAGCAGCAGGTACCCGTAGTTGGAGTAGGCGTACTGAGTGCCGGGCGCGTGGTCGAGCGCGCGCGCCGACGCGTACTTCATGATGTTCGCCTGGGACACCGGCAGCGCGACGCCGAGCTCCTTGGCGATCGCCGCGTCCCGGAACATCGGGTCGGGCGAGATGCCGCTGTCCCAGCCGCCGAGGTGCTGGAGCAGCCGCAGCACCGTGACGTCCTTGAGACGCGGGTCGGCCGTCGTGGAGAGCCCCAGCAGCGTCGCCGCCCGGTCGGTGAGCTTCAGCTTCCCGTCCTGGACGAGCCGGAGCACCGCCGTCGCCGTGACGGGCTTGGAGATGCTCGCGATGCGGAACGGCGAGGTCGGCTGCGTCTTGAAGGCGCCGTCCTCGGCGTAGGTGTAGCCGCGCGACAGGACCAGCTTGCCCTTGCGGACGACGGCGAGCTGCCCGCAGGGGATCGCGCGCGCCTGCATGAAGCTCTTGAGCGTGGCGTCGAAGCCGCCGAGTCCGGCGAGCGCCTTGCCGGTCACCCCCCACGTGCGGGCCGCTGCCGCCGCCCGCGCCGTCCGGGACCCCCCGGACGCGCAGCCCGCGAGCAGCGCCGGCGCGGCCACCAGGCCCGCCGCCTTCCCGAAGTTCCGCCTGCTCAGCTCCGCCACAGCGGCCCCCTGAAGATCGAATGTCCGGAATGCGGTGATCAAGCACCCTAGTGCATTCGATCTTCAGCGGCGGAGGAACCTGGGGCCCGGCGCCGCCGGGCGGGGCCTACTCGGGCAGGCGGACGTCGAACTCGACCTCGATCTCGTCGGCGAGCCGGAGCGCGCCGAAGAACGCCGAGTAGGGCTTGATGCCCCAGCGGCTCTGCTCGACGGTGACGCCGCCGCGCACCCGCTCGCCGTCCCGGGCCGCCGCGAGCCGCACCGGCTTGACCCGGCCCATGATCGTCAGGTCGCCCTCGACGGCGTCCTCGCCGATCGCGGTGGAGACGAACCGGATCTGCGGATACCGCCGGACGTCCAGGACCTTCCGCAGGTTCTTCACGATCTCCGCGCGGTCCTGGTCGGTGAGCGGCTTCACACCGCCGGCGCCCTCCCGCACCTCCAGCCCGTCCACCTCGACGGTCACCTCGACCGACGAAGCCTCCAGGGGCTCGCGCGCCTCGACCGCCGCCGACCAGCGCGCGGCCTCGATGGTCAGGTCGTGCCCCGCGCGCCGGCCGAGGCCGCTGCGCCCCGTCCGGACGAGCAGCCGCCCGTCTTCCGGCCCGAGCTCGAACGTTCCCTCCATGCATCCCACCCTGCCACGCGGATCAGAGGCACTCCACCTCGGGCTGCGGGCGGTACTCGGTGTGGAACCTCTCACGGCGAACCTCGCGCCCATCGGCGAGCAGCATCCGCCACACGTCGACCTCGAAGCCCTCCCGGCCCGCCATGGGGATGCACTCGCCGCCGCGGCCCACGGCCGACTCGAACGGCCTGAAGCCGTAGCGGTCGGACGTCTGCGACCGCACCTCGTACCTCCGCCGGCCCCACAGGTTCACCGTCAGCGACGTCGCCGAGTAGGTCACCTGGATCCGCACCGACTCGCCGGTGTCGTTCCTCCAGGCGAAGTCGAGCTGCGGATAGAACACCGCGGCCTCGCGCCCTTCCGGGTACTCCGGCATCCACAGGGTGTGGGCGCGTGCCTTCCGGATGTCCAGCCCGGCCAGGAACACCGCGTTGTACAGCGTCGTGGACACCTGGCAGATGCCGCCGCCCACGTCGTCCGCCAGCCGCGAGCCCATGATCGCGGGCGCGGGCACGTACCCGCGGCTCCGGGTGCGGGGCCCGACGGCGTCGTTGAACGAGAACGTCGCGCCGGGCTCGACGACCTGACCGTCCAGGGCCCGCGCGCCGAGCTCGATGTTGTGGACGCGGGGCTCCCCCGCCGCGAACCGCGTGGTGAACGTGCTCATCAGGCGCTCGGGCGGCAGCGCGCCGGGCCCGCCCCGCCTGGCCGCGTCGCGGTGCGGCACGGTGAGCGCCGCCGACACCCCGGAGAGCCGCGGGCCCTCCAGGTAGGCGCCCAGCAGGAGCCCCGTCGACGCGGCGGTGCCCGCCACGATGGGCCACCAATGCCGGACGCCGTGCCGTAGCCGCTTGCGGCGCCCCCGTCCCTCCCGACGGCGCCCAGGCCCGATCCGCCCCACCGACCACACCCCCCGACGATCCCAACGGGATCTTTCACGGACCCTGCCGCTCACCCGCGGCGGGCGCCCGCGCCTTTACCCGAACAGAACGAACGTCCGAACAACACGGGCCCCTCCGGGACGGCAGGCGTGGGGAGCGCGCCGGGCGCCGTCAGCGGGCGCGGGCCCCGTCGCGCATCCGCTCGGGGTCGATCTCCCGGCCGGGACGCCGGCGCAGGTACTCGGCCTCGAACTCGTTCATGCGCCGCGTGTGCTCGCCGTAGGCCTGGTCGGCGGCGTGCCGCAGCGCGTCCAACCTCGTCTCGTACAGGTGGCCGAGCTCACGGAGCAGGTCGTCGTCGCTGAGGTCGCCGGGCGCGACTCCCAGGTCACGGCTCGTCATCGTGTGATCTCCTCCTTCATGGACTTCCCGTGCCCTACCCGGTCACCGGGGCGTGAATCGTGAACACTCGGAGTGCACGGGGGTGCTTGCCGAAGCGCACCGCGCGCGGCAGCGACGCCAGCTCTCCGTCGCGCGCCAGCCGCAGATCACCGGTCGGCGAGACGACCTCCATGCCGGTCGTCCGCCACGAGCGGTACCCGGGCGTGACGCGCAGGTGGCCCGCGACGATCGCGGCGACCGCGCGGACGCGGGGCGCGCGGCTCCCGGTCGTGACCATGCGGACGTCGAGCTGCCCGTCGTCGAGGCGCTCGCGCCAGGTGGGCGCGGCGCCCCACGAGCCGAAGACGCCGTTGCCGACGAACGCCAGCCAGACCCGCCGGCGCCTGCCGTCCACCATCAGCTCGACGGGCTCGGAGTGCCGCAGCGTGCGGACGGCGGCGACCGCGAGCGCGGGCCACTTCCCGATCCGCCTCTCCAGCCGGACGCGCCGGTCGACCACCTCGGTGTAGGCGCCGATGCTCGCGGTGTTGAGGAACACCTGCTCCGCCCCGTCCCCCGCCTCGGCGGACAACGGCGTCACGTAGGAGACGTCGGCGCGGCCGACGCGGCCCTCCCGGTAGGCCCTGATCGCCTGCGCCGCGGTCTCCACGCCGACCGCGCGGGAGAAGTGGTCGAACGTCCCGCCGGGGACGACCAGCAGCGGGACGTCGCGGCCCAGCGCGGCCCGCGCGGCCGCGCTCACGGTGCCGTCGCCGCCGACCACGGCCAGCACGTCGGCCCGCTCGGCGGCCTCGGCGCACGCCTTGTCGACGTCCCCGCCCGGCTCCAGCCGGACGATCTCCGCCGCGGGCAGCTCGGCCTCGATCAGCGCGAGCGCGATCTCCGAACGTCGCGGGAGGATCCCGGCCTCCGGATCGACCGAGGGGCCCGAGGCCAGGTTGACGACGGCCACCACGCCCCGCCCGTCCTGGGCGACTCGCACGTTCCCGTCCCCGGCCGGGGCCACGCGCGCCACCGGAGGCCGGGAGGGCCACACCAACCGCGTCCCGATCCCGGCGAGCGCGCCGATCCCGAGCCCCGCCATGACGTCGCCCGGATAGTGGGCGCCGGTGTAGATGCGGGAGAAGGCCACCGCCGCCGCCGTCGCCGCGACCGGGACGCCCACCGCCGCCGGCGCCTCCAGCGCGACGCCGGTCGCGAACGCCGCGGCCGAGGCCGAGTGCCCGGAGGGGAAGGCGTGCGACGTCGGCAGCTTCCACCGGATCCGGATCGGGGGGACGAGGTCGACGACGGGCCGCCTGCGGCGGAAGGCCTGCTTTCCGACGATGTTCACCGCGGGGCTCGCCACGGCGATCGCGATGGCCCCGCGCAGCGCCGCGCGCCGCAGCCGGGGCCGTCCCGCGATCCCCATCGCGCCGGCCGCCGAGAACCACAGCACCCCGTGGTCGGCGAACCGCGACAGCCGCGGCAGGACGTACTCCAGCCCGCGCAGCCGCGCCGACGCCACCTGATCGAACGCCCACCGGTCCATCCGGCCGAGCCTGCGCAGGAGGGGGACGCTCTGCGGCCAGGCCCGGTGCTCCTGGGCCTGCCGCGACCGGCGCCGGGTGACGGATCGTGACGGCGCACAGGTGCGCCGGGAATGGTTGACGCGCATGTCCCGGGTATCCCCAGGGAGGCCGACATGATTCCGTAAAGATCTCAAATCGGGGGTCACATGCGGGCGAACGTCACTGTGGACTCAGCGACTGCAATAGGCTTCGCGACATGAGTCACCCGGAACGGCTCGGAACCCCGGGTGGCGAGTCGGTCGGGACGATCGCGGAGCATCCTCACGTGAACGGGACCCTGGCCGACTACGCCGCACGATACGGGCTGAGGCAGAGCGCTGCGCGCCCCCCGCTGCGCAAGTACATCCAAGATGTGTGGGATCGCCGGAACTTCATCTGGGCGTTCGCATCCGCCAAGAACATCTCGATGTACACCGACTCGCGACTGGGTCAGGTGTGGCAGCTGCTGACCCCGCTGCTGAACGCCGGCGTCTACTTCCTGATCTTCGGTCTGCTGCTGGACACCAAGCGCGGAGTGCCCGACTTCATTCCCTTCCTGGTGACCGGCGTCTTCCTGTTCGGGTTCACCCAGCGGTCGGTCACGTCGGGGTCCAAGTCCGTCGGCGACAACCTTTCGCTGATCAGAGCCCTGCACTTCCCGCGCGCCACCCTTCCCCTGGCGATCGCGATCGTGGAACTGCAGCAGCTGCTGCTCGCCCTGGTCGTCCTGTTCGTGATCGTGTTCGCGTTCGGCGAGCCGATCAGCTTCCAGATGCTGCTGTTCGTCCCGGTGATGGCGCTCCAGCTCATGTTCAACGTGGGCATCAGCATGGTCATGGCGCGGCTCGGGGCGTTCAACCGCGACATCACCCAGCTGCTGCCGTTCGTCATGCGGACCTGGCTCTACATGTCCGGCGTGATCTTCAGCCTGCCGTCGCTGATGAAGCCGGGCACCCGGCTGGCCGAGTACCCGTGGCTGGGCGAGCTGCTGCAGCTGAACCCGGCGTACGTGTACGTCGAGCTCAGCCGGCACGTCCTGCTCGGCGAGTACCGGAACTACGTCGGAGGTCTCGCGCACGCCACCTCGACGGGGCAGCTGTGGCTCTACGCGGTCGTGTGGGCCGCGGTGATGCTGGTGGGCGGGTTCCTGTTCTTCTACCGTGCCGAGGAGCGCTACGGCCGTGGCTGACACGAAGGTCCGCGGGACCGCCGCCATCGACCCGACCCGGGAGCCGATCGTCGTCGTCGACGACCTGCACATCGTCTACCGGGTGTACGGAGCGGGCGGCAAGGGCAACGCCGCGAGCGCGTTCTCGCGCGTCCTGCGCCGCAAGCACCGCCCGTCCATGACCGAGGTCCACGCGATCAAGGGGCTGTCGTTCGTCGCGTACCGGGGCGAGGCCGTCGGCATCATCGGCACCAACGGCTCCGGCAAGTCGACGCTGCTGAAGGCGATCGCGGGGCTGCTGCCCCCGCACCGCGGCGGCGTCTACACCGACGGGCAGCCGTCCCTGCTGGGCGTGAACGCGGCCCTGATGAAGGACCTCACCGGCGAGCGCAACATCGTCCTCGGCTGCCTCGCGATGGGCATGACCCCGGCGGAGACCCGCTCCAAGTACAAGGAGATCGTCGACTTCGCCGGGCTGAAGGAGGGCTTCATCCAGTACCCCATGCGGACGTACTCCTCCGGCATGGGCGCCCGCCTCCGGTTCGCGATCGCCGCGGCCAAGACCCACGACGTCCTGCTGATCGACGAGGCGCTCGCCACGGGCGACGCCAAGTTCCGGGTCAAGAGCAAGCGCCGCATCGAGGAGCTGCGCAACGACGCCGGCGCGGTGTTCCTCGTCGCGCACCAGCTCGACACGGTCAAGGACATGTGCGACCGCGTCATCTGGATCGACGAGGGCCGCATGCACATGGACGGCGACCCCGAAGAGGTCATCGCGGCCTACATCGAGGCGACCGGCAAGTAGCGCGCACCGGCAAGGGTGGCGCTGCGGCTGGGCGACACCCTCTGGTCGATGATCGGCGTGCCCGTTCACCCTGTTCGTCGACCGCTTCGTCGCCGAGTTCACGATGGCGGCCGTCAGAACGTGACGCCCCCTGGTAGAGATGGGGTGTCACGATGATCCTGATGGAGGAGGTCGCCATGCCCGGCAAGCCCCCGCTTCCGCACGAGCACCTGCCCGAGGTCCCCTCGTTCACGGTCGCCAGCGACGACGTCGCCGAGGGCGAGCGGCTCGCGGACCGGCACGTGTTCGACGACTGGGGTTTCAGCGGCGGCAACGAGTCCCCGCACCTGCGCTGGTCCGGGTTCCCGGACGCGACGAAGAGCTTCGCGGTGACCTGCTACGACCCGGACGCGCCGACCGGCAGCGGCTTCTGGCACTGGTCGCTGTTCGACATCCCCGCGAGCGTCACGGAGCTGCCCACGGGCGCCGGGACCGAGGACGCCAAGGTCGGCGTGCACGCCCGCAACGACTACGGGGTCAGGGCGTTCGGCGGCGCCGCCCCGCCGCCCGGCGACCCGCACCGCTACGTCTTCACCGTCCACGCGCTGGACGTGGAGTCGCTCGGCCTCGGCCCGGACACCTCCCCGGCCGTCGTGGGCTTCAACATCACCGCCCACACCCTGGCGCGCGCCACGATCGTCGCCGAGTTCGGCGTCTGACGCCGCCCGCACTCCGAGGCCGTCCCGGGTTCCGGGACGGCCTCGCGCGTCTCACCCTGGCCTGCGCCCCGGCCTGAGGTGCCGGAAGCCGGGGTGGATCCCCCTGCCGAGCCCCTGCTGCTCGGCGACGCGCTCCAGCAGCGCCTTCACGTCCTGGCGCTCGTCCTCCGACAGCGCCCGGCACATCTCCCTCTCGTGCGCCGCGCCCGCCTCCGCGAGCCTGGCGAGCAGGACGAAGCCCTCGTCGGTCAGGTACAGCGCGTAGAGGCGCCGGTCTTCGGGGTTGCGGCGGCGCTCGATGAGCCCCCGCTCCTCCAGCTCGTCCGCGAACGGGACGAAGCGGCTCGGCGGCATGCCGAGCTCGTCGGCGAGTTGCCGCTGGCTGCGGCCGGGGGCGCCGGCCAGCATGCGGAGCAGCCCGGCCTGCGGCGGGGTCAGGTCCAGCTCCGCGATCCGCTCGGCGAACCGGCCGGCCGCGTGCGCGCCCAGTTGGGCCAGCAGGAACGCCACCCCGACCTGGACCGGGGGACGACCCTCCTCATCGTTCATACCCATGTGGACATGATAGCCACTTGACAATCGTTCTGCTTTGTAATCATTATCGAGTGTATAGCGATGAACCCATCGAGGAGAGCTCATGACCACCGCATCCGTTCCGGAGCGTTCCGCGCCGTCCCGCCACCGCCCGCAGTCCGGGCCGCCGCTGCTCGTGCCCGTCCTGTCCTTCGCCGCGCTGACCGTCGGATACGTGATCGCCAACCGCGCCACGCCGCATCCGGACGCGCCGGGCGCCGAAGTGCTGCGGTACGCCCAGGAGCACGGCACCGCGATCAAGGCGGGCTCGTGGCTGCTGCTGGCCTCGGCGATCCCGCTGGCGCTGCTGGCCGCCGTCCTGTACCGCAGGCTGCGCGCGCTCGGCATCACCGCGCCGGGTTCGGCCATCACATTGGCGGGCGGGCTGCTGGCCTCGGTCGCGCTGACGCTGAGCGCGATGGCCGCCTGGACGGGCGGGCGGCTGCCGGACGACGCGAGCCCCGCGCTCGCCCGCGCGCTCGCCGACCTGTCGTTCCTGGCCGGCGGCCCCTTCTACGGCGCGGGCTTCGCGATGCTCGTGGCCGGGGTCTCGGTGACCGGTCTCCTCGCCGGGCTGCTGCCGCGCCCGCTGACCTGGATCGGGCTGGCCCTGGCCGCCGCCGGGATGCTGTCCACGCTGGCCCTGCTCGCCGACGGGTTCGCGCCGCTGCTGCCGGTCATCCGGTTCGGCGGGCTCCTGTGGCTGGTGGCCGCGGCCGTCCTGCTGCCCCGCACCCGCCGCAGGCGCGCGTGAGCGTCCGCGCCGAGGCCGTCCCGAGGCCCTGTCCGGGGCGGCCTCAGTCGGTTCCGTCGAGCGTCAGCCGGTTCCGATGAGGACGTCCCCCACGGCCGTCCGGCGGTAGAGGACGGAGCGGCCGCTGCGCTCGCGCGTGACGAGCCCGGACTCCCGCAGCACCGCGAGGTGGTCGCCGATCCCGCCGACGCTCATCCGGAGGCGGGCGCTCAGCCAGCTGGTCGTGGCGGGCTCGGCGAGCAGGCGCAGCAGCTCGGCCCGTGTGCGGCCCACCAGCCTGGCCAGAGCGTCCTCGCCGTGCGGCTCCCGGCTCTCCCAGAGCGCCGCCACTCCCCTGGCCCGGTACATCAGCGTGTACGGCCAGTCCTGTTCGAGCGCCGCGCCGAGTTCGGCGAAGACGACGGGGACGAACGTCAGCCCGGCGCCGCCGAGGCGGTAGGTGGCGTCGCCGTGGATGTCCGCCTCGATGACGCCGTCGCGCCAGCGCACCTTGCTGGACAGCCCGTCCAGCGCCGCCGCCCAGCCGTAGGCTGCCAGGCGTCCCGCGCGGTGGACGATGTCGCGTTCCAGGATCGAGCGCAGCACCGGCCAGTCCGGCTCCAGGAGGGCGCGCCAGGCCGTCTCCAGGCCCGCGGCGAGCCGCTCGACGACGTCGGGGGCCTCCAGCACCTCCCGGACGGCGGCGTCCGGCTCCGGCAGCCCCGCGAGGTTGCGGGCGAGCTCGCGGCGCGCCTGGCCGAGCGGTGTCGCCCGCACGGTCACCAGCTGATCGGCGACCGTGAGGTTCGGGCGGGCGGGCGGCGGGACGACGAAGTCGGCCATGTACCCGTGCGGGCGGCGCAGGAAGGCCAGCGCGCGCAGGGCCGGGTCCCCGGCCACCCGCCGGTACGCCGGGCGGACCCGCTCCGCCCAGGGTCCGAGCGGCCCGACCGGCATCCGGCCCGCGAGCACCCCGAGCGCGCTGTGCACCTCGATCAGGGGGGCGACCCCGAACCGGCTGGCCGCGAGGTCGCCGGGTCCCACCACGATGCGGTACATGTTTCGCTCCTCCCCGAAACATTGTCCAGGACGGTACCGGCGGCCGCACAGTCGCCGACATGGCCGCTCCTTCGACGACCTCCGCGCGGTACCGCGACGTCTTCGGCGTCCCCGAGTTCCGGACGCTGTTCTCCCTGCAGACGCTCCAGGTGGCCGGCGACTCGGTCCGCACCATCGCGCTGTCGGTCCAGACGTTCGAACGCACGGGCTCGCCCGTCGCGGCGGCGCTCGTCTTCGCCGCCGGAATGCTCCCGTACGTGGTCGGCGGCGCCCTGCTGCTCTCGCTCGCCGACCGCCTCCCGGCGCGGCGGCTGCTCACCGGCTACCACCTGCTGCGCCTGGCGGTCACGGCCGTCCTCGCGGTGGGCGGGCTCCCGCTGCCGCTGATCATGGCGCTGCTCGTCGCGGTGGGGCTGTTCGCCCCGGTCGGCAGCGCGAGCGTCCAGGCCCGGCTGCCCGTCCTGCTCCCCGGGGACGGCTACGTGCTCGGGCGGTCGCTGTTCACGATGACCAGCGCGGCCGCCCAGATCGCCGGCCAGGCCGCGGGCGGGCTGCTGCTGTCGGTGCTCACCCCGGCCGGGGCGCTCTGGCTCGCCGCCGCCGGCGCGGCGCTGGCCGCGGGCCTCGCCCGCTTCCGCCTCCCGGACGCGCCGGCGGCGTCCCGGCCCGCGTCCACGGGGGCGGCGCGGGCGACGTGGCGGACCAACCGGCTCCTGCTCGGCCGCCGCACGACGCGCGGGCTGCTCCTGGCCGGGTGGCTGCCGATCTCCCTGTCGGTGGGTGCGGAGGGGGTCGCGGTCCCGTACGCGGGGGAACTGGGGCGCCCGGACGCGGCCGGACTGCTGCTGTCGGCCGCCGCGGCCGGGATGTTCGCGGGCAATCTGGTGGCGGCGCGCTGGATCCGCCCGGACCTGCGGGAGCGCCTCGCGCTGCCGCTGGCCGCGCTGACCGGCGCGCCGCTCCTGCTGTTCGCCTTCGGGCCGGGCCTGCCGGCGGCGTGCGCGCTGATGGCGGCGGGGACGTTCGGGCTGGGCTACGAGCTGGTCGTCCAGCGGCGGCTCGTGGACGCGGTGCCCGAGGAGATCCGCGGGCAGGCGGTCGGCCTGTACGGCAGCGGCCTCATGACCGGCCAGGCGGTCGGCATCGGCGCGGCGGGCGCCCTCGGCGAGGCGATGGCGCCCGGTCACGTCATGGTGCTGTGCGGCGCCGCGACGCTGATCGCGTGCCTCTTCCTCCACCGGCCCCTTCGCTGAAGGGTGTGGCGTGCTCGCCCAGGAGCGGGCGAACACGCCACGGGCGGCCCTACACCTGCCAGGGGAAGCGTTCGGCGAACGCGGGCTTGAGGTCGTCCAGCCAGACGGCCTCAGGGTCGTACTGCGCGAAGAAGGGCTTGCCGACGAGATCGGCGTCGCGGCACTGGATGAAGTGCAGCGCGAAGGCCTTCTGGCCCGCGATCTCCACGACCCCGTCCACGCAGACCTTGCCGGGCGTGGCCGACATGGACGGGCCGCGGACGGTCCGGGACAGCCCTGAGACGTTCTTGTAGGCGTCGCGGAAGATGTCGTACGCCCGTGCCAGGGGGACGGCGAAGTAGTCCTGCGGCCCCGTGTCGCGCTCGACGAACATGTAGTAGGGGACGAGACCCATCCGGGTCTGCGTGCGCCACATGGTCTCCCAGACGGCGGGCTCGTCGTTGATCATCCGGATCAGCGGCGCCTGGGTGCGGATGATCGCGCCGGTGTCGCGGATGCGGCGGCACGCCTCGGCGACCATCAGGGGTTCGAGTTCGCGCGGGTGGGTGAAGTGCGCCATGAACGCCAGGTTCTTGCCCGAGGCGACGACCTGCTCGAACAGCCGGAGCATGTCGTCGGCGTCGGGGTCGGTGACGAACTTCTGCGGCCAGTACGCCAGCGACTTGGTCCCGATCCGGATGGATTCGAGCTGGTCGAGGTCGAGCAGCGGCTCGATGTAGCGGCGCAGCACCGGCTCGCCCATGATCATGGCGTCGCCACCGGTGAACAGGACGCTCGTCACCTCGGGGTGCGCGAGGAGGTACTGGCGCAGCGCGGCGGGCTCGTCCCCGGCCATCTTCAGGTCGGCCTCGCCGACGAACTGCGCCCAGCGGAAGCAGTAGGTGCAGTAGGCGTGGCAGGTCTGGCCCTGTTTGGGGAAGTACAGCACCGTCTCGTCGTACTTGTGCTGCATCCCGGGGATCTTGCCGTCCCCGAAGCTCGGGATGTTGAGCTCCATCTGGCCCGCCGGATGCGGGTTCAGCTTCATCCGCACCCGGTGGGCGGCGGCCTCGACCTCGGCCTTGGGCGCCTCGCGGCTCAGCAGGTCCGACAGGTGCGCGACGTCCTCCGCGGGGAGCATGTCCTCCTGTGGGAAGACCAGCCGGTAGATCGGATCGTCGGGAGCGGCCGACCAGTCGATGAGCTCTTCGATGACGTAGGCGTTCGTCCGGAACGGCAGTACCGTCGCCACCGCCCGGGTCGCGAGCCGCTGCGCGGGTGTCAGCCCCGCGCGAGCGGTGAGCTCGTCGAGGTGCTTCGCCGTGAAGGCGCGGAACTTGCGACCGGTCGATCGCATTGCGGGAGCCGCGTCGTTCACCAGTGTCACGTGTTGGTACTCCTTGCTGTCAGCGGGGAGGCGCACCCGGGCGCGCCGTCACGTACCGTGATCAGAACTGCTCGGGCCACCCTATTCAACCGTTTGGGGTGACTTCATGACTAATTGATACCCCCTGTCCGTCACTGACAAAGCCAAGGTCAGGACGATCCCGACAAATGGCCTGGTCATCATCGTTGAAGCCCCATGTCTTGTCCAACGACTACGGGACGTCAACTTCTCCCTCAGCCCGCGTTAAGCCTCCGGCCAGCGGATACTCCGTTAGAGCCGACCCAGGTCACGTACCTGCGTCCGGTTCGGAAATACTGGGGGCGGGTAGGACCGATCGGCGCACGGGAGCGTGCGGGCGTGAGGGGGCCGGGTGGACTCTGACCAGCGGGGCGGGCCGGGTGTCGTCCCCATGCGCCTGATCGTCCTCGCGGGGCTGGCCTCGGTCACCTACGCGAGCTTCGTGCTGGAGAACGCCCTCAGCCCCAAGCTGGACTTCTTCAACGGCTACGTGAGCGAGCTGTCGGCCTCCGACCAGCCGTACCACTTCGTCTACAGCGCCGGCGACCTCATCACCGGAGTGCTGTCGATCCTGGTGGCGGCCGGGACGCTCCGCAAGCTCACCCGCAAGCCCCTCGCCACCGCCGGATGGGTGTTCCTCGCGCTGTTCGGCGTGTGCGCCATCGGCGACGCGTCCTTCCCCCTGGACTGCGCACCGAGCCTGGAGACCTGGTGCGCCCTCCGGGAACGCTCCGAGAACGTGTCGTTCTCCCACGAGTTCCACTCGGTGACCAGCAGCGCCGTGATCGTCTGCGGGGTGGCCGCGCTGCTGCTGCTGTCCCTGGCCGCCCGCCGGTACGGCTGGTGGCCCGCCCTGGCCCGCTGGGGCTGGTTGCTGGCGCTCGCCGAGTCGGTGGCCGCGCTCGGGACGCTGGTGGCGATGTACATGGGGCAGTGGCTCGGGGTCGTCCAGCGCGTCCAGATCGGCATCCTGTGCTTGGGGCTGCTGACCATCGCGTGGGCGCTGTACTCCGACCGGCGGGACGCGGCGCGCGAGGCACGGAACGCGTCGGCCGCGCGGGAGGAGGCGTGCCTGTGAGCCGCACGGACGGCGGGACGGACGGCGGGACGCACAGCGGCCCCGGCGAGATCGTGAACGTGGGCGGCGAGCAGGTGCACGTCGTCGAGTCGGGCCCGGCGGACGGGCCGCCGCTGCTGCTCAGCTCCGGGCTGGGCGGCGCCTGGTTCGACTGGGAGCCGTCCGTCGCGCTGCTCCGGGAGGGGCACCGGGTGATCGTCTACGACCGTCCGGGCCTCGGGCTCAGCCCCGCCGCCGCCGCACCGCCCTCGCTGCGCCGCGACACCGCCGTCATGGGGGCGCTGGCGGAGCGGGCCGGCCGGCCGGTGACCGTCCTCGGGCACTCGATGGCCGCGTTCGCCGCCGAGGCACTGGCCAGGACGCGCCACCGGCTCGTGCGGGGCATGGTGCTGCTCGATCCGAGCTACGAGGGCGACGCGTGGGTGCCCGTGCGGCTGGCCGCCGCGCTGGCCCCGCTCGCCGCGGCGGCGGGCGTGGTGCTCGGCGCGACCCGGCTGGCGCGGGCCGCCGGGCCGTTCGGCCGCCGGATGATCCTCAAGCGCACCAGCCTCCGGGACGAGGCCGTCCCGGAGGAGGTCGTGCGGTCGGTGTACGGGCGCGGGACGGTGCTCGGCGCCGTCCTCGCGGAGGAGCTGGCCTACCGGGAGATGGCCGCCGACCTGGCGGCGCTGCGCGAGCGGCGCCCCTTCCCGCCCGTCCCGCTGGCCGTCGTGACCGCGCTGGGCGACGTGGACGGCGACGACCGCAAGCGCGCCTGGGCCGAGGCGCACGAGCGGCTCGCCGGCATGACGCCGCACGGCATGCGGATCGAGCTCCCGGACGCCCTGCACATGCTCCCGCTCGACCGTCCCGACGCGGTGGCCGACGCGGTCGCCGGCCTCGGCCGGATGGAGGGGGCCGCGTGAGTCGCCTTCCCGCCGTCGTGCTCGCCGTCCTGCTGGCCGTGACGATGTCCGGCTGCAAGGTCATGCAGAGGATCTCCGACGGGGCCTACCGCAACGCCGTCACCGACGGGGTCGTGGACGAGCTGGACGCGCGGGGCATCGAGCTGCGCGAACGCCCCGACTGCGAGTCGCCGGGGCGTGAGACCGACTCGGTGGTGCGCGTCGACTGCACGGCCCGGACCACGACCGGGGAACCGGTCACCGTGGCGGGGATCGCCCGCGACGCCGACACCGAGCGTCCACGCGAGTCCTACGTGGTCACCGTCGGCGGTCGCGAGGTGCTCCGCAAGGACTGCCTCGGCCTCGGCTGCGAGCATCCGAACGGCTGACCGGGCAACGAATCCGCATACGGAACGGAAAAACCCAACACGCAGTGCATACACCCCCGTACCGTCGGTGACGTAGCGAGTGTGAAGATTCCCAGCGTGAAGATGCCGCGCCTCAAGATCGGCCGCAAGCCGGCCCTGATCCTGGGGTCCGCCGCACTCCTCGTGATCGCCGCGGTGGGCGGCGGCGCGTTCCTTCTGCTGTCGGGCGGCGAGGAGTTGCACTACAAGACCCAGGCCGCGCTGCGCAAGGCGCTTCCCGTGACCGCCGCCGCCGAGCTGCACCAGCACGGCGTGCGGCTGGGGGCGCCGCTGCGGTGCGCGGACCTGCCCGGCTGGACGAAGAAGAAGATGCGGGTGTCCTGCACCGGCATGACCTCGGACGAGAAGCCGGTCGAGGTCATCGGCAGCGGTGAGCAGGAGACGCGCAGGAACTACTACACGATCCTCGTGGACGGCCGGCCGGTCGTGGAGAACGCGTCGTGCCTGGGCGCCGACTGCCGGAAGCAGGAGGGCTAGGGCCGGCGGCGTGAGGATCGCCACTCCGGGCGTGGGGCGCCAAGGCAGGTGAAAGGACGCCATACGATGCGATGAGCTGCGTTCTTGCGGCCCACCGTCTTTCCTTTCGTCCTCCTGGAGCGGCCATGACCGGCACAGGCGAGCCGTCGCGGCCCGTGACGCCTCGCCCGGCGGAGCCCGGCCCGCCGGTGCCCGGCCCCGCGGCGCCCCGCACCGTACCGCCTCGCCCGGACCCGCCTCGCACGAGCCCGGCGCCGCCGCGGGCCGCTCCGCCGCCGCCGAGGAACACCGAACCGCGCCCGGCGCCGCGCCGCCCGGCGACGGTGCGCCCGCTGCCGATCGCGGTCGACACGATGGGCGGCGACCACGCCCCCGAGGAGATCATCGCGGGGGCGGTGGCCGCGGTCCGCGAGCACGGCGTCCGCTTGGTGCTGGTCGGGCGGGCGACGCGGATCCGGCGGGAGCTGGACCTGCACGGCGTCCTCGGGACGATCCCGATCGTGCACGCCGACGAGGCCCTGGACATGGGCGAGGGCGCGCTCGCGAGCTGGCGCAAGCCCCGCTCCTCCATCGCGATCGCCTGCCATCTGATCAAGCAGGGGCGGGCGTCGGCGCTGGTGTCGGCGGGCAGCACCGCCGGGGTGGTGGCGACGTCGCGGCTGCGGCTCAAGGGCCAGCAGGGCGTGATGCGGCCGGCGATCGCGGTGGCGCTGCCGACCCGGCCGCGCCCCACGATCCTGCTGGACGCGGGCGCCACCGCGGACGTCAAGCCGGAGGGGCTCGTCCAGTTCGCCGCGCTCGGCACCGCGTACGCGCAGATCCTGCTCGGGGTGGACCGCCCGTCCGTGGGCCTGCTCAACATCGGCACCGAGCCGGGCAAGGGCAACAAGCTCACCAAGCGGGCGCACGAACTGCTCGCGACCGGCAGCCACGGCATCGAGTTCGCCGGGAACGTCGAGGGCCACGACCTGCTGGGCGGGCGCGTCGACGTCATCGTCGCCGACGGGTTCACCGGGAACATCGCGCTCAAGACCGTGGAGGGCACGGTCGCCACGGCGTTCACGGAGATCCGCGACGCGATGACCTCCACCCCCGCCGCGCGGATGGGAGCGCTGCTGCAGCGGCGCCGCCTCCAGGACCTGCGCGACCGCCTCGACCCCGACACCTACGGCGGCGGCGTCCTGCTCGGCCTGAACGGGACGGTCGTGATCGCGCACGGCGCCTCCCGCGCCCGCGCCATCACCTCGGCCTGCGACCTGGCGCACCGGCTGGCCGCCGGACGGATCGTCGAGCGGATCCGCGAGCAGGTCGCCGCGACCCGCACGTCCCGGTTCGGGCGCTGGACGCACGGCGAGCGCGACGGCGACAGGCCCGCCGAGAGACCGGCCGACCGGCCCGGCGAGAAGGTCCCGGAGATCCCCTCCCCCGCCGGCGACACCGTCCCCGACCGCAAAGAGCCGCCCGCCGCGCCCTAGCCTCGCGCAAAACCGATTCCGGGCCTTGGCGCGTCGCCGATAACCTTGGAGCATGCCCGATCCGCAACTCGTAGTCGCCGCCCGGGTCCAGGCCGCGCTGAGCGCCGCATTCGGACCGTCGTACGCGGACACCGACCCGGTCATCCGGCCGTCGCAGTTCGCCGACCTTCAGGCCAACGTGGCGCTGCCGCTGGCCAAGAAGCTGGGCCGCAGGCCGCGAGAGGTGGCCGAGGAGATCACGGCGAACCTCGACACCGCGGGCGTCGTCTCGGAGGTGCAGGTCAGCGGACCCGGGTTCATCAACCTGACGCTCAGCGACGGGTGGATCGCCGGTGAGGCGCAGCGGGCCCTGGAGGACGAGCGGCTCGCCGTCCCCCTCGCGGACAAGCCGCAGAAGGTCGTCGTCGAGTACTCCTCCCCGAACGTGGCGAAGGAGATGCACGTCGGGCACCTGCGGACCACGATCGTCGGCGACGCGATCGCGCGGATCCTGGCGTTCCTCGGGCACGAGGTCGTCCGGGACAACCACGTCGGCGACTGGGGCACCCCGTTCGGCATGCTGATCGAGCACCTGCTCGACCTCGGTGAGGACGCCGCCGCGCGGGACGACTCGTCCGTCAGCGACCTGACCGCCTTCTACCAGGCCGCGCGGCAGAAGTTCGAGAGCGACGAGACGTTCGCCGACCGGTCCCGGCGGAGGGTCGTCGCGCTCCAGGCCGGCGACGCCGAGACGCTGCGGCTCTGGAACGTCCTCGTCGAGGTGTCGAAGCGGTACTTCAACTCCGTCTACGGGCGGCTCGGCGTCACCCTCACCGACGACGACATCAAGGGCGAGAGCTACTACAACGACCTGCTGGCACCGACCGCGCGGGAGCTGGAGGACAAGGGCATCGCGGTGATCAGCGACGGGGCGCTGTGCGCGTTCCCGCCCGGGTTCACCGGCCGCGAGGGCGAGCCCCTCCCCGTGATCATCCGCAAGAGCGACGGCGGCTACAACTACTCCACCACCGACCTCGCCACGATCCGGTACCGGGTCGACACCGAGCACGTCGACCGGATGGTCTACGTGGTCGGGGCGCCGCAGTCGCTGCACTTCCAGATGGTGTTCGCCGTCGCGCGGATGGCGGGCTGGCTGAACGACGAGGTGAAGGCCGAGCACGCGCAGATCGGCAACGTCCTCGGCACCGACGGCAAGATCCTGCGGACGCGGGCGGGCGGCACCGTCAAGCTGTCGGAGCTGCTGGACGAGGCGGTCGAGCGCGCCGGCGCCGTGTTCGACGAGATCCAGCACGACGAGCCGTTCGACGACGCGACCCGGGCCGGGATCGTCCAGGCGGTCGGCATGGGCGCGGTGAAGTACGCCGACCTGTCGGTGGCGCGCGACAGCGAGTACACCTTCGACTTCGACCGGATGATCTCGTTCAACGGCAAGACGGGCCCGTACCTGCAGTACGCGACCGCGCGGATCCGGTCGATCTTCCGGAAGGGCGGCGTGGCCCCCGAGGACGCGACCGGCCCCATCACGCTCACCCACCCGGCCGAGCGCGCGCTGGCGCTGGAGCTGCTCGGGTTCGGCGCCGTGCTGAAGCAGGCCGGCGAGACCGCCGAGCCGCACCGGCTGGCGAGCTACGTCTACTCGGTCGCCGACGCCTACACGACGTTCTACGAGAACTGCCCCGTGCTGAAGGCCCCCGACGAGGAGACGAGGGCGTCGCGGCTGGCGCTGTGCGCGGCGACGCTGCGCACGCTCGTCACCGGCCTCGGCCTCCTCGGCGTCCCCACCCCCGAGCGCATGTGAGGCGGGCGCCGGCCGCGGCGCCGCACGTCATGGCACGCTCGTACCGTGGGGCGATGGCTGACCGGCCCGTGACGGGGCCTCCGGCCGTGGCCCGCCCTGCGCGGGCCCGGCCCGTTCGCGGGTGACCTGCTCCCGGACGGCCGGGACGATCTCCATGGCGAACACCTGGAGCTGCTCGGGATTGCCGCCGTACAGGAACGAGTCGACGCCGTGCCCGATGGCCAGCTCGGTCAGTTCGTAGATCCACTGGCGCGGCGGGCCGTGCAGGAAGCCCCGCGACTCCCGCCCGTCGACGTCCCCTTCGAGGACGTAGACGCGGCGGATCTCGCCGGGCCCCCGACCGGCCCTGAGCGCGGCGTCGTCGAGGCGGCGCTGCCCGTCCGCGAGCCGCTTCGGCGGGACGAGCGACGACGGCGCGATCCAGCCGTCGGCGACCCTTCCGGCGAGGTCGAGGCCGCGCGGACCGGTGACGCCCAGCCAGATGCCGATCTGGTGCGCGGGCGCCGGGCCCGCCTGCGACGCCGCGAACCGGTAGTGCTCGCCCGCGAACCGGAGCCCGTTCTGGTCGCTCCAGTGCAGCCGGATGAGCTGCACGGCCTCCTCCAGGGCACGGCGCGACGCCGCGCCGGCCAGGCGCGGCCCGCCGTAGACCTCGACGCCGCCCGGCTCCATCCCCGTGCCGAGACCGAGTTCGGCACGGCCGCCGCTGAGCCGGTCCATCGTCGCGATCGCCTTGGCGAGCGCGGCGGGCGGGCGCAGCGGCAGGCACGCCACGGCGGGCAGCACCCGGATCCGGGACGTGCCGGCCAGCACGGCCGCCATCAGCGCGAGCGCGTCGGCGGTGTCGCGCCGGTACGGCTGGTCGCGGATCCCGAGCAGGTCGAGCCCGCACCGGTCCGCCTCCTGGGCGATGCGGACCAGCGGCGCGGAAGCGTCCGGGGCGAGGGACAGGCCGAACCGCAGCGGGCGCCTCGGTCGAGGCGGGGTCACTGCAGGTAGCCTTCGACCTCGTCCGGCGGCCGGACCTCGGCGCCGCCGGGGTCCTCGCCGGCCTCAAGCCTGGCCCGGCGGCGGCGCAGCAGGTCCCAGCACTGGTCGAGCGCGACCTCCAGCCGTTCCAGCCGCCGGTGCTCCTCCTCGCGGTCGAGCTCGTCGCGCTGGTACCGCTCGCGGAGCCGGCGCTCCTCCCCCACGAACGCGTCGATGCGGGCCAGGATGTCCTTCTCGTCCATCGGTGGCTCAGCGCTCGCGGCCGGCATCGGTGAGCCCGCTCAGGAACCCGCCGTCCGTCCGGGTCGAGTGCTGGAGCGAGTTGGTCTTCGGCTCCACCACGGACGGCGGCGGCGCGGGCCGCGCGGGCGTCTTGCGGGCCGACGACGCGGACTTGGCGGCCCCCGATCCGGCCGCCCCCTTCGCGGCGCCGGACCGTGTGCTCGCGCTCGTCCGCGACGACGTCGTCTTGCGGGCGGCGCTGGTCCTTGACTTGGGCGCGGCCGTCTTCCGTGCCGTGCCCGCCGTCTTCGCCGTGCCCGCCGTCTTCGCCGTTCCCGACGCCCTGGCCGTGCCCGAGGTCTTCGCCGCGCTCGCCGTCCGCGACGTGGCCGCCCTGGACGTGGACTTGCGCGCCGTGGACGTCTTCGCGGCACCCGCCCGGCCCGACGCCGTCGTCCTGGAGCGGCTCGACGCCGCCGTGGTGGACTTCCGGGCCGTGGTCCGGCTCGTGCCGCTCCGGCTCGCCGCCGTGGTCTTCCTCGCCGTCGTGGCGCGGGTCCCCGTCGGCTTGGCGGTGGTGATGACCTTCGCCGCCGCGTCCATCGCCTTGGCGGCGTCGGACATGGCCTTGGTCGCGCTGGTCATCGCCTTGGTCATCGCCGTCATGGCCTTGGCCGACGAGGACGCCTTGGTCGCCACCGACTTCATCTGCGTCGCGGCGGTCTTGGCCTGGCTCGCGGCCTTGGTGACGCGGGTCGCGGCCGTCGACGACGACACCGAGCGGCTGGACGCCGCCGGCTTCCTCGCCGTACTGCTCCTGGTCGCGGTCGTGCGGCTGGTCGTGCGGCTGGTCGTGGACCGCGACGGCGCCTTGGCCGCCGAGGTCCGTTTGGCCGCCGGTTTCTTGGCGGCGGTGGACTTGGTCGCTGATGTGCTCTTCGTACGGGCGGCCGTCCCTCGGCTCGCCGTACGCGATGCGGTCTTGGTAGGCACTGATCTCCCCCCACTGTGATCAGTTACGGGGAGATCTATTCCACACTTCGTGACCCTCTACACACGCAGCGCCATTTCAGCTCAGACGCCCACCGGATGCCAGACGGTCTTGGTCTCCAGGAACGCGGTCATGCGTGTGGTTCCCGGTTCGGCGGTCCAGTCGTCGCCCGTGGGGCGCAGAACGCGCTTGAGGTTCCCGGCCGCCTTGTCCTCCAGCTCCTGTACGTGCTCGGGGAGCGCGCCGGCGAGGTCGAGGGCGTTGATGTCCATGTGGGCGGCCAGCCAGGGTGTGATCTCGGTGCGGTGGCCGGTGAGGAGGTTGACGACACCGCCCGGCAGGTCGGAGGTCGCCAGGACCTCGGCGAGGGTGATGGAGGGCAGCGGCGCCGGTTCGGACGCGATGACCACGGTGGTGTTGCCGGACACGATGACGGGGGCCAGGACGGATACCAGGCCGAGTAGCGGCGAGTCGGGTGCGACGACGGCGACGACGCCGGTGGGTTCGGGGGTGGAGAAGTTGAAGAACGGCCCGGAGACGGGGTTGGCGGCGCCGGTGACGGCGGTGAGTTTGTCGGCCCAGCCGGCGTACCAGACCCAGCGGTCGACGGCGGCGTCCACCTGGGT